>DASVLI010000249.1:0-7881 GCA_036384955.1 Occallatibacter sp. | reverse complement strand
CGAAATTGTGAGCGCGGTGTTTTTGGCAGTGATGCTGAGTTTGCAGCTTTTCAATCCCGCGCTGCACGACGACGGCAAGCGCGGGCGCGACTCGTTCTGGCCGCGCACGATTCAGCAGGCGAAGCCGTGGGCGGTGCGGGTAAACGCCGTGCAGGCGTGGCTGCCGCCGGGGTTGGCCGCGCAGGGACTGGCCGACGGCGCAAAGGGGAGGCCACTGGAGGCCGTGGGAGAGTTGGGGCTGCTGGGTGTGTGGACGCTGGGCGCGGGCGTGCTGCTGGGCTTCCGCGTGCGGGCCGACTACCGCGGCGAGGAGCTGAGCGAAGCTCCGGCGCGGCGCGAGGCAAAGCAGGCAAGACGGGGCTGGCTGCTGGATGGCTCCGGGCCCATTGCCGCGGTGCTGGAGAAGGAACTGCGCACGGTGCTGCGATCGATGCCGTTGATTTACGCGATGGGCGCGCCGGTGTTCATGGTGATCATCATCGGCTCGCTGATGCGCGGCGGGCCGCATCACACCGGGCATTCGGTGGCGCTGGCGCTGCCTATGTGCGTGGGCTACGCACTGCTGGGTACCTCGCAACTTGCTTACAACAATCTGGGCGGCGAGGGAACCGGGATTCAGATGCTGTTTCTTTCGCCCACGCCGATTCGCACGGTGCTGCTGGCGAAGAATATTTTTCATGCGGGCACGTTTACGCTGGTGGCGCTTTTCGCGGCAGTGCTGGCGTTCTTTCGGCTGGGCGTGCCGGGCACGCCAATGCTGGTGGCCACGGCAGCGTGGCTGGCCTTTGCGATGCCGGCGAATCTGACGGCGGGCAACGTGTTTTCGATTCTGATGCCGCACCGGATGAACCTGGGGCGCATCAAGCGGCAAAAGGTTTCGGCGGGCAACGCGCTGCTGAGCCTGCTGGCGCAGGCGGTGCTGCTGGCCATTGGCGGCGGCGTGTTTGCCATCGGACTGCTGGAGCACGACCTGTGGATTTCGACCGGGATTTTTGCGGTGCTGGCGGTGGTTGCGGTGCTGGTGTGGCTGCGCGTGCTGCGGGTGGCCGAGCGGATGGCGAATGAGCGGCGGGATGTGTTGATTGCCACGCTGGCGCGGGCGGAGTAGGCAAAACAGCAGCCAAGAATCGTGCCCACCGGACCTCATTCGGCGGAAATGCCATTCATCAGTTGGAGTACGGTTCGGATTTTGGCGTCTTCCTTCTCGTCAAAGCCATCACTCTCGATGAGCACTTTACCGTCTTTTCCAATCAGTATGAGGTGGGGAATGCCGAAACTGCCCCAATTTGCCTCCGTTTCTCCATTGGGATCGGCGACTTGCACCCATGAGTATTTGTATTTGGCTACATACCGGGCAGCGTCCGCCGGGTATTCATCCTTGCTGACGCTTACCACGGCCAATCCTTTGTCCTTGAAATCAGCGAACAGCTTCGCTAACTGCGGCATTGACGCTCTACAAGGCATGCACCAGGTCGCCCAAAAATCCACCAGCACAGGCTGTCCCTTAAGCGAGGCAAGATTGAAATCCTTTCCGTCCAGAGACTTCAGCTTCAAAGGAGGAGCCACTTTTCCAGCTAGCTCGACGGGGCCGTTTGCAATTTCCGAAACCCTTTCTGCATCGTTTGGTGGCACAAACTCAAACGTGGAATCTGGGAAACTGGTATTGATTTCGATAGTGTAAGTGGTAGTTCGTCGATCCTCATACCTGTGTTCCGGAACCGTGCTACGCATCAAGAATTCTTCTTGCACGAGAAGCTTTCTTTCTTCATCAATCCAATACGTTGTCTGCGCTTGCATCGCGGGATCCGGCCTATTGGACGATGGTGGACCTACGATCACCATGCACTTCACTGGTCCGTCACCAACGTCGATGGTTTGTGGAGCTTGCACTCTGCCACCTGCAAGTTTCTTGTCTATTTCCCTCAAGAAACCAACAAAGCCGATCCCTGCCAGGCTGAGGCCTTCTGGAACGGAAGATCGGTCAGTGTGCCGTTCAACATACTGTTTACGCCATGGGTACCAAACCCATTCAGTTCTGCCATTGGATTGACGGATGCTCCAACTCAAAGCTGACTTGAATTCAGTGCGGTATCGATTTTCGGAAGCAGCCGAGACGCTCGTCAAAGTTACATCCGTCATGTTCGAGAGATCAGACTGGACCTTGTCGACAGTCTTTCGTACGATTCGGAACGACTTCGCTTGGCGATATGCCTCAGCCGTCTCTGCCAGGAGTCTTTGCATTTGTTCCGAAGAGTCAACCTGCTGCTCAAGTCTCGATTGCGCGGTTTTGTCTATAGTCATCTTCTGCGCGAATGAAGCAGAATCAGCGAGGAATGTGCAGACAGCGAGTGACGCGAACAACAAGAGCTTCATGTCATCCTCTCAATCGAACGGACGCAACCACTAATCCCATCGCCGATCGTAGTCTGGCGACGTAGTCGCCCTTTTGCCGCCATACCTGCACTATGCGGTGCGCGGACTTCAGAATGCTTCAAGTTGTGCAATTAGCAGTCACTGATGGAAGGGCCCTCGAATCTCAATTGCGTGTGCGTCATCGCCAAACAGGAAGTAACATGGCCTCCGGCAGGTCTGCCCTGTTTTGCCAATAAAAGAGGGCGGCATTCGGCACTTCTGCCGAATAGCCGCCCCCAAAAATCCTCGAAGCAGATACACAAGTAGGTAGACGAACGCTAGAAAGGAATGTCGTCGTCGGAGATTTCGGCGGACTGGGCGAAGTCGTCGCTGCTGCCTGAGGCCGGGCGCTGGTCGTAGCTGGCGGAACTGCTGCCGCCGCGGCTGTAGCCGCCGCCGGAGCCTTCCTCGCGGCCAGAGAGCAGCGACAAATCGTTGACGATAATCTCGGTGCGGTAGACCTTGCGGCCGGCGTGCTCCTTGTCTTCCCAGTTGCGGGTCTGGAGGCGGCCTTCGATGTAGAGCTTGTGGCCCTTCTTCACGTAGTCGCGGATGATTTCGGCCACTTTACCGAAGGCGACGAGATTGTGCCATTCGGTTTTGTCAGACCAGTTGCCCTGGGGGTCCTTGGCGCGTTCGGAAGTGGCGATGCTGAATGTTGCGACCATGGTGCCGCCGGGGGTGGAGCGGATTTCGGGGTCCTTGCCGACATTGCCGAGAAGGATGACTTTGTTGACGCTCTTTGCCATAGGTGCGTTCTCCAATTAGCAGACAGAAGAATAGCAGAATCTTAGTGGTTGCGCGCCAGGCGGCGGTTGCGCAGCCACTTGGCCAGGCCGAGGGCGAGCAGCAGGCCGCCGAAGGGCAGGCACATGAGTGCGACGATGAGGGCGAACCAACCGGAGTTGGTACTGGCGCCGGTGCGGCTGAAGCCGCCCAGAAACAATTGCAGCAGTGCGACGCCGGCCAGACCCGCGAGCACCATCGACGAGCCCCATTGCAGAAGCTGTCGCGTGCCGTCGCTCGAATTTAGGCCGGGTTGAGGCATCTCTAGGACCCCTGTGCCAGGCGCAGCATCACGAAGGTGATGACGCCGGTGACCGAGACGTAGAGCCAGAGGGGAAAGGTGAAGCGCGCGACCTTGCGATGCTGCGGAATGCGTCCGCTGAGCGAGAAGAAGAAGGTGACCAGGATGAGCGGAAGCGCCACCACGGCCAGAATGATGTGGCTGGCCAGCAGCCAGAGATAGAAGGTGCGGAAGTCGGCGTGCGCGGGGTAGCGGACGTCTCCATGCAGCGCGTGGTGCAGGATGTAGCTGACCAGGAAGAGCGAGGAGAAGACGAAGGCCGCGAGCATGGATGCGCGGTGGGCCTTGATGTTTCGAGATTTTATGAAGGTGAAGCCGATGAGCAGCGCGACCGCCGACAGGCCGTTGAGGACGGCGTTGAGGGCAGGCAGAAAAGCGTAGTCAGTGCTGGACGCGGCGGCGGGATGAATGTAGATGAGCCAGAAGAGAAAGAGCGTAGCCGCGGCACTGATGGCGAGAATGGCCGCGACGGCTGTGCGCGTTCCGGATTGCGAGGGGGAGGAAGACAGGGTGGTCATAATGCCTCAGTGTGCCGCGCGGGCGCAGAGCATGAGCGTGGTGAGCAGCAGCGGCAGATAGATGACGCTGACCTTGAGCAGGTCACGGGCCAGCATACGGCTCACGGCGGCATCGGTGGTGCGCAGGATGCGTGCGAAGCGGATGGTGTAGGCCAGGTAGACCAGGCCGAGCGCAGCAGCGGCGATGGCGTAGACCGCGCTGGCCACGCCGAGCCACCACGGCAGCAGGCTGACGGGAATCATGACGACGGCGTAGAAGATGGCCTCGGCTACGGTGGAAAGGCCGTCGGGCTGCACGACGGGGAGCATGCGAATGCCGGCGCGGCCGTAGTCTTCGCGGTACATCCAGGCGATGGCCATGAAGTGCGGAAACTGCCAGACGAAGAGGATGGCAAAGAGGGCGACGGCGGGCCACTCGATGCGGCCGCGGGCAGCGGTCCAGCCGAGCATGGGGCCCATGGCGCCGGGGAACGCGCCAAGAAAAGTAGCCAGCGTAGTGACGCGCTTGAGCGGCGTGTAGACGGCAACGTATGTGAAGGCGGTGAGCAGAGCCAGCGCCAGCGTGAGCGGGTTGGTCTGCATCATAAGCCACCATCCGCCGAGGGCGAGCGCGCCAATGCCAGCCAGGATGCCGATGGGCAGCGAAACGCGGCCGGAGGGCAGCGGGCGGTCGGCGGTGCGATGCATCAGGGCGTCGGTGGAGCGCTCCAGCGCCTGATTGAGCGCTCCGGAGCCGGCGGAGACCAGGCCGATGCCGATGAGCGTGTCAAGCAGGCCGCGCTGCACGCTGGAGATGCCCGATTGCATGGAGCCGAGATAGAAGCCTGCCCATCCGGTGACAAGAACCAGGCCGGTGACGCGGACCTTGAAGAGCTCACGCAGGTCGTGCAGCAGCGTGGCGGTGGCGCCGGGGCTGGGCGTGTGCAGGCCGGCATGCGCGTGACTGGGGTCAGCGTGCGCGGCGGCGTTTGCCGGGTGTGCGGCCTGGGAAGCAGGTGTCATCGTGGGTGAGGAAAAGATGTGTCTCCGCGGAGCGGGGTCTGACTCCATGATAGCAACCGGAGGGGCTAAAAACCGGCGGCTTTGACGATTGCGGCGGCGACTTCGGCGGGGGTGAGCGCGTCGACCGCAATGGAAATGTGCGCATGGCGATAGAGCGGCATGCGGCGCTGATAGCGAAGAGCGAGGTTGGCCTGATCGGCGAGCACGGGGCGCGAGCCCTCCGTGCCGGCGCAACGGCGCAGAGTGGTTTCAAGCTGCACGTCAAGATTGACCAGCAGAGTGCCGGGCGAGCTGAGCAATAGTTCGCGGGTTTGGGGGTTCTCGATGGCGCCGCCGCCGAGGGCGAGAACCAGGCTGCACTCTTCGACGAGGCGCGCGATGGTGGAGTGCTCGCGGGTGCGGAATCCGGCTTCGCCGAATTGGGCGAAGATGGCAGCGATCTTCATGCCGGCTTCGGCTTCGATGATGTTGTCGGCGTCGATGAATTGCCAACCAAGGCGCTGCGCGACCAAGGGGCCGACGGTGGATTTACCGGAGCCCATGAAGCCGGTGAGGACGATGCGGCGGACGGCGGGAGTGATGGAAGAAGAGGACATTTGTCGTTCGTTTCAGTATAGGGAAGCGGGGCTCAGGCCAGGGCCATCACTACGGCTCCGGCGGTGATGAGCAGGCCGCCGGCGAGGGCGGGGCCGTTGAGCTTTTCGCCGAGCAGCAGCCAGGCGAAGATCATCACCAGCGGCACGCTGAGTTTGTCGAGCGGAGCAACGCGCGAAGCGGGGCCGAGCTGGAGCGCGCGGAAGTAGCAGATCCACGAGAGGCCGGTGGCGATGCCGCTGAGGGTGAGGAAGAGCAGCGTGCGGCGGTCGAGCGCGCGCAGCTCGCCATGCTTGCCGAGCGCCAGCGCGATGCCCCAGGCGAAGACGACGACCACGGTGGTGCGCACGGCCGTGGCCAGGTTTGAGTCGACGTGCGCTACGCCGACCTTGGCCAGCAGCGCGGTGGCGGCGGCGAAGAGGGCGGAGAGCAGTGCCCAGGCGATCCAGCTTGAAGTCCAGCTCATGGGGAACATGGTACGCGCGTGGGAGCGCGTGTGCCCGCTACACTCGAAAGCATGGAGCATGGGAAGGCGAGCCGGACAGCGCTGCGCGTGGCAATACGGCGCGCGGCGCATCAGCTGATGGAGGAGCCGCGGATTCTGCACGATCCTGTGGTGCTGCCGCTGCTGGGTCCGGGATTTGAGCGCGATCTGGAGCGCGCCTCGCACATGGTGGCGCGGGATTTTCGCGCGTTCATGGCGGTGCGCAGCCGCTACGCGGAAGATTTGCTGGCAGAGGCCGTAGCCGCGGGTGTGACGCAGTACGTGGTGCTGGGCGCGGGGCTGGACACATTTGCGTATCGCAATCCGCATGGCGGGCTGCGGGTTTTCGAGGTGGATTTTCCCGCGACGCAGGAGTGGAAGCGCGCCAAGTTGGCAGAGGCGCGGATTGCCGAGCCCGAGAACCTGACGTTTGTGCCGCTGGATTTTGAGCATCGCACTCTGGCCGAGGGGCTGGCGGAGGCGGGCTTCGATGCGGCACGGTCGGCGTTCTTTGGATGGCTGGGAGTTGTGCCGTACCTGACGCGCGCGGCCTTTGAGGCGACGTTAAAGACGATTGGGGCGCTGCCCAAGGGCACGGGAGTTTGCTTCGACTACGCGCTTGACCCGGAGACGTTGAGCCCGCAGCGGCGGCAGGTGTTTGAGGCGCTGGCGGAGCGCGTAGCACGTGCCGGCGAGCCTTTCCGGATTTTCTTTACGCCTGCGGAGCTGGAGCATGCGCTGCGCGCGGCAGGATTTGCGCAGGTGGTGCATGCGGATTCCGCGGTGATGAATGCGCTGTACTTTGACGGGCGGGCGGATGGGCTCAGGCTCTCCGGGGAGGCGCTGGGGCAGATGGCGGCGGCGTGGGTATAGGGCACCTGCGGTGCGGCAGCCGCTGGCTCTTCGCATAGGGTTCGTGCTCTCCCACTCGACGGATTAGGATGGACACATGCGCGCACGGCTTGGATTTCTGATTTTGTTGGGATTGCTGGCGGCGACCGGTTGCGGGTATCACACGCTGGGCTCGGCCACGCACTTGCCGCCCGATGTGCGCACGCTGGCGGTGCCGCTGTTCGCAACCAAGACCGAGGCGTATCACACGGAAACGGTGATGACGCAGGCGGTGATTCGCGAGTTTGCCACGCGCACGCGGCTGCGGGTAACGCCGGGCAACGAGCAGGACGCCGACGCGGTGCTGCATGGGACGATTCTGCAGCAGACGGTGGCGCCGCTGACGTACAACACGTCGACGCAGCAATCGTCGAGCTATCTGATCACGATGGTGGTGTCGGTAACGCTGACCGAGCGCGGCGGGCGGGTTCTCTACGAGAACAAGAACTACATCTTCCGGCAGCAGTATCAGTCGACGGCGGACCAGCCTACGTTTCTGGACGAGAGTCCGGCGGCGGTGGAGCGGCTGTCGCGCGAGTTTGCGCGGGCGCTGGTGGCGGACGTAATCGAAGGGCTTTGAGCGCGGGCTGGCAGCAGACAGAGCCATCCCCTTGCGGGGTGGCCCGTGTAGATATTTTTAAGTGGGTCTAGTGGAGAGGCTTGGTGGCGGCGTGGAGAGGAGAGTCTCTACGCCGCCCACTCGTTGCGGGGGAGGCTGCAACGTTTTTCAAGTCGCCGCCCGAGAATCGGCGACCCGGCCCGGCATTCTTCAGAGGCATAAGAAAAATGCCGCTGTCACCTTCGAGGTTGCCTCTTGAGTGACGGTCTGGGGGGCCAGACAAGGGTGAGCATAGCCCGATGCCATTGGCACAGCAATGCAAAAGCGCACTCCA
>DASVLI010000248.1:0-13085 GCA_036384955.1 Occallatibacter sp. | reverse complement strand
GTGTGAGCTGGGTTTGCGTGCTCACCTGCGCGGGCACGACGTCGCTGTAGGCAGGAACCAGCAGCACATCGTCGAAGGTCAGGGCTTCCGTCAGAGTTTTCTCTAGCATGATGCGTCAATGCGCCTGGCGGCGCGGAGAGTTGGCTCTCCCGGCGGCAGGCGCTTCGCTCTATTGTAGCGGAGGCGGCTGCGGTGGGGCTGAGGCCGACGCTATCCAATCAAAGACTGTTGAAATAGCGCCGGATGCAGAAACGAGTCTGCGGAAGAGGCTGCTACACGCCTACGGGGTAAGGCTTGGGACTGGTGTCTTCGTTGAGGGGCTTGCCGGTGCGCCAGCGCTCGAAGCGGCCCTGGAAGATGCTCATGAGACCCGTGTACCAGTAGCCGATCACGAACAGGATGAGAAACGGCGCGGTGAAGTAGTTCTGGTTCATGAAGGTGTAGATGATGGCCGCCATGAAATAGCAGCCGAGCAGCAGTTCGATCCAAGGCGCCAGCTTGAGGCGCTTGCGATACTTGGCGGCCTGCGACTTCTGGCCCTTTTTGGCGACGGCAAATTTTGGCGTGCGAACAAAGGCCGATTTGACGCCGAAGAGGGCCTCCATGACGGCCTTGGTGTTGGTTACGGTGAGGCCGATGCCGAGAGCCATGATGAAGGGCAGATAGATAAAGCTTTTCATCCATGTTTTTGGGAAAAGCACGCGCTGCGAGAGCACGTAGAAGACGGCGATGGAGAGCGTGGAGGCGGTGAAGAGGGGCACGTCAATCAGCAGCATCTGGAACCAGCCCTGATAGAAGCGGCAGATCATGGCGGGCACCAGAAGGGCGGTCATCACGACCATGAGCGGATAGCTGAGATTGGCGGTGAGGTGGTAGACCGACTCGATTTTGCGCCTGCGCGACATGCCCGACTTGAAGATGGTGGGGAGCAGCTTGAGGGAAACCTGAATAAGGCCCTTGGCCCAGCGCGCCTGCTGGGTTTTGAAGGCGGTCATCTCGATGGGCAACTCTGAGGGGCATTCGACCTCAGGCAGATACTTGAAGCGCCAGCCGGCCATCTGCGAGCGATAGCTGAGGTCGGTGTCTTCGGTGAGGGTGTCGTGCTGCCAGCCGCCGCCATCGGAGATGGCCTGACGCCGCCACATGCCGGCGGTGCCGTTGAAGTTGAAGTACTCGCCGGTGCGGACGCGGGAGCCATGCTCGATCACGAAGTGCGCATCCAGCAGAATGGCCTCGATTTGCGTGAGCATGCTGTAGTCGCGGTTCAGGTGGGTCCAGCGGGTTTGCACCATGCCCACGTCGGGCTCGGCAAAGTGGTGGATCACCTTCATGATCCAGTCCGGGGGCGGGACAAAGTCGGCGTCGAAGATGGCGATGAACTCGCCTTTGGCGACGTTGAGGCCCTCGTCGAGCGCGCCGGCTTTGTAGCCGTGGCGGTTGGTGCGGTGGATGTACTCGATGGGCTGGCCGAGCGCCTTGTAGCGGGCAACGATGTTCGCGGCGACTTCGGTGCTCTCGTCGGTGGAGTCGTCGAGGACCTGGATTTCGAGCTTTTCGCGCGGGTACTCCATGGCGCAGACAGCCTCGATGAGGCGGTCGATGACGAACTGCTCATTGAACATGGGCAGCTGGATGGTGACGCGGGGAAGCTCGTCGAAGTGGCTGACGGGATTAGGGTTGTAGTTCTTTTTGTATTTGAAGTACTGGTAGCACATCGTATAGCGGTGAATGCCATAGATGGACAGGATGATCATGACGAAGAAGTAGGGGATGAGCAGCGCGAGGTCAAACCAGTTCCACTGGTAAAGGCCGTGGAAGGTCTGGTCCGTGTACTGCTGGGAGCGGATGAAATGGCGGAGGCCGTTGTCCGGAGCGAACAGCAGAGCCAACGCGCCTGGCATATTGCCGGCGAGATTTAGGCTGGCTTGGATGGCGGCGAACAGAGTGGCTCCTCCACGGGTGGATATGGGCCATTGTAAGCGATGGGCGGGCGCGTAGGCTGTGCCGGCGAAATGCCGTCTCGGGGATAAAATGCAGCTGATGTGAAGCGAAACGATGCATACGAAGCTTGTGAGCGAGAAATCCAGGAGAGATCGAGCCGTGATGCGCAAAGCCGGCGCGTTGGCCATGTTAGCCGCACTTGCCGGATTCCTCGTATGGCTGTACCTGCTTCAGCGGAACGATCCGTTCGACAGTGCGCACGAAACTGCACGCGGGGAGATACTTGACGGACGCGTAGTCGTGGCAGGCCAGATGGAGAGTAACTTTGGAGGCCGGATTCTTTACCAAATGGAGCTTCGCGTTCTCTTTAACCAGGATGGGAAGCCGCAGGAGCGCTGGCTGCAGGCAGTTTTTCCTTACGGGCACGATGCAATGGTGGAGCGGCTGCGGCACCGTCCAAAGGCGTGCGAGGTTTTCTGGACGCCTGGGCACCCGGAAAATGCAAAATGCCGATTCTATAAAGATTTCCAGTAGGCGAAGTGATCGCGCCAAATTGCCCACGGGCGCGGCAACGCGCTAAGCTTGCCAAACGTGGAGCGAGCTTGAATGTCTTCTTCTGGCAATTCCCCCATTTTGGCCGCCATGGGCGGCAGCTTTCTTTTGGAATCGCGCACACCGGCCGAAGTGTTTACGCCCGAGGACCTGAACGAGGAGCAGCGCCAGGTGGCGGCGACGGCGGCGCAGTTTGCGCGCGAAGAAATTTTGCCAGCGGCGACCGAGATTGAAGCCAAGAAGCCGGGCGTGCTGGCGGCGCTGATGCGCAAGGCCGGCGAATTGGGCTTTACCGCAGTCGATGTTCCGGAAGAGTTCGGCGGGATGGGCCTGGACAAGGTAAGCTCGACGGCGCTGACCGACCACCTTTCGGTGCTGGCGAGTTTTTCAACCGGCTTTGGCGCGCATGTGGGCATTGCGACGCTGCCGCTGGTTTGGTATGGCACCGAAGAGCAGAAGCAGCGCTTTTTGCCGAAGCTGGCGACAGCCGAGTGCATCGGCGGCTATGCGCTGTCGGAGGCCAGTTCGGGCTCGGACGCGATGAACATTCGCACGCGCGCGACGCTGAGCGCCGACGGCGCGCACTATGTGCTGAACGGTGAGAAGCAGTGGATCACCAACGGCGGCATTGCGGGGCTGTTTACGGTGTTCGCCAAGATTGACGGCCAAAAGTTTACGGCGTTTCTTGTGGAGCGCGACCGGCCGGGCGTTTCCGTTGGCGCCGAGGAGCACAAGCTGGGCATTCGCGGATCGTCCACCTGCCCGCTGGTGCTGGCCGATTGCAAGGTGCCGCGCGAGAATTTGCTGGGCGAGCCGGGCAAGGGGCATCACATTGCCTTCAACGTTCTGAACATGGGGCGCTTCAAGCTGGGGGTGGCCTGCATGGGCGGTGCGCGGCATGCGCTGGGGCACACGGTGCGCTACGCGAAAGAGCGCAAGGCCTTCGGCAAGGCTATTGCGGAGTTTGGGCTGATTCAGCGCAAGATTGCGACGGGCGCGGCGCGGCTGTACGCCGTTGAGTCTATGGCCTACCGCACGGCGGGGATGCTTGACGCGGGCCTGGAGTCGCTTGGCGCGGGTGCAGCGGGCGACATGCGCGCGGTGCAGAAGCGCATTGAGGAATATGCGGTCGAGTGCTCGATTTTGAAGGTGTATGGGTCGGAGATGCTGTCGTACGTGACCGACGAGCTGGTGGCGACGATGGGCGGCTACGGCTACGTGGAGGAGTATCCGGCCGAGCGGCTGTATCGCGACGCGCGCATTAATCGGATCTTTGAGGGTACGAATGAGATCAATCGGCTGATTATTACCGGCTGGCTAATGAAGCGCGCGTTGAAGGGCGAACTGCCGCTGCTGAAGGCCATCAAGGCGCTGATGGACGAGGTGATGCAGCCGCCGTCGTTTGACAGCGCGGAGGATGAGGGGCTGCCGTTGGCGCGCGAGGAGAAGGCGCTGGCGGCGCTGCGCAAGACGACTCTGTTTGCGGCGGGCGTGGCCAGCCAGCGCTACATGGCGGCGCTTGAAAACGAACAGGAAGTGATGGCGGAGCTGGCCGACATGATTGCCGAGGTGTATGCGCTGGAAAGTGCGCTGCTGCGCGCGCAAAAGCTGGCGGAAGCGAAGAGCACAGCGGCCGATGTTGCGGCGTCGATGACCGGGCTGTTGGCCGAGGAGGCGCTGACCGTGGCCGAGCAGGCCGCACGGCGTGTGCTTGCGGCCTGCGGAACGGGCGATGAGTTGCGGACGCAGATGGCGATTCTGCGGCGGCTGGTGAAGCACGATGCGGCGGATACGATTGCGCTGGGCCGCGTGGTGGCGAAGCGCTGCGTGGAACTGGAGCGGTATCCGGTGTAGTGTCGCGGCTTAATGTTTGGCGAGGTCGTAGACGGGCTGGGCGCCGTTCATGATGAAGGTGCAGGTGCCTTTGCCCTGGTCGCCGCAGACTTCGCGCTGCATCTTGACGGTCTCCAGTTGAATGAACTGCTGGGGTGAGAGGCCCATGGCTTCGCGGTAGGCGTTGTCGGCGCGGGCGCGGCTGGTTTCGGCCATGGCGCGCTGGTCCTCGGCCAGCTTCTTCTGCTGCTCGGTCTGGATGCGCTGCTCCTGGGTGGCGGTTTCGATGCGCTGGTTCTTGACGGAGTCAGGTGGGTTGGCGCGGCCCACGGTCATGGTGACGAGTTCGACGGGCAGCGACTTGGCTTTCATGAAGGACAGCAGCTGGTCGTGAATTTCGTTGTCGATTTCGTCGAGCGCGGTGGTGCTGATGGCGGTCTCGTTCATGCCGCGTTTGCGCACGGCCTGGCGCACCATGGTTTTGAAGGGCTCTTCGAGGTTGTTCGAGTACCAGTCTGGGCCGAAGTTGCGGATGAGAACCACCGAGTCGGTGATGCGGAGGGCCATGATGGCGTGAAAGGTGATGGGAACGCCGTCCTTGGTCATGGTATCGGGCAACTCGATTTCAAACTTTTGCGGCTGCATGTTCACGTCGATGCCATCGGTGCTGATGGCGCCGTAGGTCCGGCCGGTACGGATGGGATTGGGGTCGACGCCGCCATGGCCGAAGAAGATGGGCTTTTTGACGAGCACGATTTCATGGCCGGCATTGGGCGCGAATGAACGGCAGCCGATCATTCCGATGAGGACGAGGAGGATGGCGGCTGGGGCGGCAAAACGAATCCAGGGCGAGGTGGGCATCGGACACACTCCTTCGTACCGTGCAGTGTCGACGGCCCAAGGATACTACGCGCGCGAGAAATGCATATGAAAAGAGAAAGGCCCGCGACTCTGAGTGAGCCGCGGGCCTCTGTAGTGAGTAAGAGCGGTTACGCCTTGGCCGAGGTGAGCTGTCCGAGGTCGGCAGCGAGCTTCTCCGTGGTGAAGGCTTCGAGAATGTCGCCTTCCTTCAGGTCGCCAAAGCCCTGGACGCCGATACCGCACTCCATGCCGTTGGTGACTTCCTTGACGTCGTCCTTGAAGCGCTTGAGCGAACCAATCTTGCCCTTGAAGAGCTGTTCACCGCCGCGGAGAACCTTGATCTCCAAGTCGCGGCGGATCACACCATCCTGTACCCGGCAGCCAGCGATGGTGCCGACCTTGGGGATGTGGAAGACGTTGACGATCTCGGCGCGGCCGACGTAATTCTCCTTGAACGTAGGCTCCAGCAAGCCCATCATGGCGAGGCGCATTTCGTCCTGCAACTCGTAGATGATGGAGTGCAGGCGGATGTCGACATCTTCCTGCTGCGCCAGCTCGGCTGCCTTGCGCTCGGGGCGCACGTTGAAGCCGATGATGATGGCGTTGGAGGCGGCGGCCAGTAGGACGTCGCTTTCCGTGATGGAGCCGACACCGGAGTGCAGCACCTTGACGCGCACCTTCTCGGTGGACATCTGGGCCAGCGAATCGGCCAGCACTTCAACCGATCCGGTGACATCGCCCTTGATGATGAGCGCCAGATCCTTAACGCCGGCCTGACGAATCTGCTCGGAGAGGTTTTCGAGGGTGACGCGGGAGCTCTTGGCCAACTGCGCCTCGCGCTCCTTCATCTTGCGGTATTGCGCAATGCCCTTGGCCTTGTCGCGATCGGCGACGACCAGGAACGTGTCGCCGGCATCGGGCATGGCTTCAAGGCCGAGCACTTCAACCGGGGTGGAGGGGCCGGCTTCTTCCAGCGGGCGTCCGCGGTCATCGAACATGGCGCGAACCTTACCGAAAGTGTTGCCGACGATGTAGCTGTCGTTGAGGTGGAGCGTTCCGTCCTGCACGAGGACGGTGGCCACGGAGCCGCGGCCGCGGTCAAGCTTGGCTTCAATGACCGAACCGACAGCCTTGCGACCGGGAGTGGCCTTGGGAGCCTTGATGTCGGAGACCAGGCAGATCATTTCGAGCAGCCCGTCCAGATTGATACGCTTTTTGGCCGAGACTTCGACGAAGACTGTTGAACCTTCGCCGCCGCCGCCCCACTCTTCGGGGATAAGGCCGCGATCGGCAAGCTGCTTCTTGACTCGATCGGAGTTGGCTTCGGGCTTGTCGATCTTGTTGACGGCCACAATGATGGGTACGTTGGCGGCCTTGGCGTGATCGACGGCCTCAAGGGTCTGCGGCATGACGCCGTCGTCGGCTGCAACCACGATGACGACGATGTCGGTGACCTTGGCGCCGCGGGCACGCATGCGGGTAAAGGCTTCGTGACCCGGAGTGTCGAGGAAGACAATCTCGCGACCGGAGGCTGGCGAGCCTTCCTTGGTGAACTTCACCTTGTACGCGCCGATGTGCTGAGTGATGCCGCCAGCTTCTCCGCCGGCCACATCGGTTTCGCGGATGGCGTCGAGCAGCGAGGTCTTGCCGTGGTCCACGTGGCCCATGACGGTGACGACAGGGGCGCGCGGGACTTCGATGACATCGGTCTTCTCGGTGTCGAGAACCTCTTCGATGGCCTCGTTCTCAAGCTCTTCTTCGTAGCTGATGACGTTGGCGCCAGCGCCGAAGCGTGACGACAGGTCCTTGACCATCTCGGCGTCCAGGGACTGATTGACCGTGACAAAGACACCGCGCATGAGCAGCGTGGCGATGAGATCCTTGGCGCGGATTTCGAGCTTTTCGGCCAGGTCCTTTACGCTGATGCCCTCGGTGACCGTGATCTCACGGGTGATGGGCATGGGCTCGGAGCCGTATTGTGCACCGCCAAAGCGAGGCGGCGGCACAAAGCCCTTCATCGGGCCTTCCTTGGTCTTGGGATACTGCTGCTGGCCACGGCCGCGGCCCTTGGAAGGGGTGCGCTGCGGACGCGGCGCCTCGCCGGTAGGCGGAGCAGAGCCGGGACCACCGAAGCCGCCGGGACGCTGGCCGAAGCCGGGACGCCCGCCAGGACCAGCGAAGCCGGGACGCGCGCCAAAACCGGGACGTCCGCCGGGACCACCGGGAGTAAAGCCGCCGGGAGTGGTGCGGGTGGGGTGCTTGGGACGCGGGCCACCGGGGAACTGTCCGGGGACGCTGGTGCCGCCGGGACGGGGCTGGAAGCCACCGGGACCGGAGGGGCGTGGACGCTCAAAGATGGGGCGGCCACGCTGAATGCCGCCACCCGCCGGAGGCAGTGCGCCGGGGACCGGCGGTGGAGCCTTATAGACCGGACGCGGTCCGGTTTGGGGCATGACGACGCGACGCGCCGGAGGCGCAGGCGGAGCCGGAGGTACAGGGGCTGCCGGCGGGGCTGCGGGAGCGGCAGCAGCCGGAGCGGCGGCGACAGGTGCGGGCGGCTCGGCTGCAGGAGCCACTGGCGCGGCGGCTGCGGCGACTTCAGGAACAGGAGCCGGCTCGGGCGCGGCAGGCCTGGGCGGCGCAGGCGGCTCAGCGGCACGCACAGGGGCAGCCGCAGGCGGTGCGACAACAACCGCGGGCGGCCTGACCACGACGGTCTGCGTGGGCGGAGCGACAACGACAGCCGGCTTGGGCAGTACTGCACCAGCCGGGGCCTTGGCAACGACGGGGCCAGCGGGCGGCTTGGAGGCAATGGCCGGAGCAACCGGCGGCGCGGCAACAATCGGCGGCGCCTGGCGGACAGCGGGAACGATTTTGCGCGGCGCGGGCCTGGGCGCAGCCGGCGGTTCCACGGGCGCGGGCGCGGCTGGCGGAGCTAGCGTGACGACGGGCTTGGCAACAACCGGAGCGGCCGGCCTGGGCGCAGGCTTTGCAGCAGCTTCGGCTTCCTGCTTTTTGGCAAGAATGGCCTTCAGAACATCGCCCGGCTTGGAGACATGCGACAGATCGATCTTGGGGGTAATCGATCCCTGCGCGGCACGCGAGGATGCTGAACCGGAGCCACCCGAGGCGTGCTCCCGGTGGAACTGCGCACGGACCTTCTCAGCCTCATGCTCTTCCAGCGAACTGGAATGGGTCTTACCGGCACCCAAACCGAGTTCGGCCAGCACATCGAGAATCTGCCGGCTCTTGACTTCCATCTCGCGCGCGAGATCGTTGATTCGAACCTTACTCATCCGCCTCTTTTCGAAGTTTGCTACCCAAAGCCGGTTAGTTGCTCATAGCGACCTCAAGGCATTGGTTTTGTTCAGGACTATTATCGCCCGATTGTTGTTGTTGAAGGCCGCGCATTTAAGCGCCGCCCTCATTTTCTGTTTTCTCGTCGGCTGCCGGTACGTTCTCTACGGCCTGCTCGGCTGCTGTCATGGAATTGTCGTCAGTTTCCGCGGAAGCATCGGTCTCTGGCTCAGCATCGGCAGCTTCCAACTGTTCTTCCGCTGCAGCGGCCTCAACCTGTCCAATCTCCTCCAGCGTTTCCTGGGCATTTTCGGCTTCGGCGTCCTCGGTATCTGCCACTGCCTCGGGCACTGCGGTCTCTGTCTCACCGTCGACAGCCGCTTCGGTTGGCTCGGCTGCTGGCGCACCCTCTTCGCCCTCTTCAAAGTGGCCGAAGTAGTGGCGGACGGCGATGGAGATTTTTTCCAGGGTCTTCTCGCCAATGCCGGGGATTTCCTCGAGCTGCTCGGGAGTCATATCGGCCAGAGCCTCGACCGTGGTGACGCCGGCAGCGACCAGTTTCTGGATGATGCTCTCGCCGAGTTCGGTGACCTGCTCGATGGGCGTGGTGGGACCGCCGGAGAGCGCCTGCATCTGCTGCTCGACTTCCTGGCGCTTCTCTTCTTCGGACTTGATATCAATCTTCCAACCAAGGAGCTTGGCGGCCAGACGCACGTTCTGGCCCTTTTTGCCGATGGCGAGCGAAAGCTGCGTGTCGTCGACGATGACCTCGAGCTGCTTTTCGCCGAGGTCGGTGATGGAGACGCGCGAAACCTTGGCCGGCTGCAGGGCTTTCTCGGCGAAGGTAGTGATCTCCTCGCTGAATTCGATGATGTCGATCTTTTCACCGCGGAGTTCGCGGATGATCGACTGCACGCGCATACCCTTCATGCCGACGCAGGCGCCGACGGGATCAACGTCCTTATCGCGCGACTGGACCGCAATCTTGGTACGCTCGCCGGCCTCGCGCGCGATGGCGCGAATGACGACGGTGTTGTCGTAGATTTCAGGCACTTCAGACTGGAAAAGGTTCGATACCAGCTCCGGCGCGGCGCGGCTCACGATAACCTGCGGGCCCTTGGCAGCGCGGTCAACCTTGAGCAGAACAACGCGGACACGCTCGCCCACGGTGAACTGCTCCAGTCGCGACTGCTCGCGCTTGGGGCAGCGGGCTTCGGCCTTGCCGAGATCGAAGATAACGTCCTGTCCCTCGATGCGCTTGACGGTGGCGTTCAGCACTTCCTTTTCGCGGTGCGCGTACTCCTGGAAGACCGTATCGCGCTCGGCTTCGCGGACCTTCTGGAAGATGACCTGCTTGGCCAGTTGCGCGGCAATGCGGCCCAGCGGCGTGGTGTCGCGGTACATACGGATCTCGCTGCCCACTTCAACGCCGGGCGCCAGCTCGCTGGCTTCGGTCAGCGAGATCTGGTTCAGCGGGTCCTCGATCTGATCCTCGTCCGCCACCACCGTCTTGAAGATGTAGGCCGTGATTTCGCCGGTTTCCTTATTCAGCTCGCCACGCATGTTTTCCTGCGTCTTGTAGTACTTGCGCGTGGCAAGGGCGATGGCCTCTTCAACGGCGCCAACGACGATTTCGGGCTCAATGCCCTTCTCGCGGCTGAGGAGTTCGATGCTTTGGTACAAGGGGCTAGCCATACGGTGCTTACTCTCTTTGCTGTTCGCTGCCGGCCCAACGTGGCCCGGAGCTGTTGAATTCGTGCCGATACGCGAACGGCCAGCGGCACGTTCGCTAATCTCTTTCAGAAGTTCGAATCGCCCGGCGTTAAATCTCGGGAATCAGCTGAGCTTTTTCAATGTTGCTCAGGGCGATCTCCACGATGCTGAGGCCGGTTTTGCGGCTCTTGCTGTTTTGCCGGACCGCGTTCATGTCCAGCGCAATCGAGTTTTCCGCGGCAGCGGCTACCAGCCGTCCCTGCCAGTGGCGGTTGTTGCGGACCGGTTCGAAGGTCTGCACTTTGACAAGACAACCCGAGAAACGCTCAAAGTCGTCAGCTTTGGCGAGCTTGCGATCAAGGCCGGGCGAGCTTGCCTCGAGCGTGTATTCGCCGCCGGGAATCAATTCCTCAACATCAAGAAGCACGCCAAAGTCGCGGCTGAAAGCGGCGCAATCCTGATGGGTGACGCCGGATAATTGCGCAATGCTGAGCTTGCCCTCGGCAAGCCGCTCGGGAAGCCCCTCACTGTGTGCGGCAATGGCCTCCGCAAGCTGTGCCCGCCCCTGGGCATTCTTCTCCAGATACACGCAAAGAATGCGTTCTTTTGCCGGGCCGGTGAGTTCAAGGTCCACCACGTCGAGCCCGTGCGAGGCGGCCACTCGTTCAGCCGCGGAGCGAATTTCGTCCAGCTTTGTTGCCATTGCCTTAGAGAAATTGCCTCAATCCTGCGCGTTTTCAGTGCGTTGCAGGAGACATTCTTCAAACCAAATAAAAAGTGGGCCATAAGCCCACTCATCTCTCCGCCAGCCGGCAAACCCACGGCGAACTCTGGCGGACAAACTCGTCTGCTTATTCACGATACGCTGAAACGGGTCGAAATTCAATCTCTGCGAGTGGAAACGCGAGTGCCGCGCTGGATAGAGGGGCTGGCAGGTGAGCGGCGGAGTGGGCAAAGCGGTCCGGCGGAGCCGTGCGGCGGCCACCAAGGAAACGTTACCATGTCTCGCATAGCGAGATGCGCCGGAGGGCGCCGCTCATGGCGCGGGTATTGGCGAATTGATAAACGGTAACACTCGAAAACTGTTACGAGGAGTAAATATTGACTTAGATGAATCTAATTTACAGAGCTTACCGCCCGTGCAGTGATTATGGAGCAAGTTATGCCGATTAGATGTGTAGCGTATAAGGTTTGACGCTCCGCCCTATTGATCGATTTCAAACACTATGGGTGTAATTACCATGCCCCAAAGGTGTATTGTGCGGTCCCATCAATCAGGGGAGAATTTCATAGTGAATTGGATGAAAAACGTATTCCAGGGAATGACTGCGCCATTGAGAGCTGCCGTAATTGGTGCGGCTGTTGGCGTAGTTGCAGGTTGTCTCCTGGGGCGCGCGATCATTCTGCGTCAAACGGCAGGGCGTCTGGTAGAGATGGCGACCAAAATCGCCGAGGCTGGAGATGTGTCCACGGCGGAATCACGCGCCGCGCTGGCCACAATGAATCGATCGGCCGCAGAGTTTTGTTCCGACGCGGAAATCGAGTCGTTTCGCCAACTGATTTATCAATCGCACCAGTTGAAAGCCGCCGGTCGCATGCACGGGAACAAGATTGCCTGCACAACGACATCGGGGCTTGCGAATACCAACACTGAGTATCAGCCGACCTTTGCGCAGCGCGACGGGACGGAAATCTATATCGACCTTGCACCGTTCCGGATTGCCGGGAAGAAAGTCATCACCGTTCGCAAGGGTGACTCCTTCGTTGTCTACAACCCATTTACCAATCATGCGCCGCTGCCGTCGTGGACTCACTTCACGATGACCGATATGGACCGGGTGACCCGGCACACGGGCAGCGTGGCCGGAAAGCCGCCGCTCGTCAACGATCTGCAACTGCTGACGCAGGGCCATACGCATGTGAATGGACAGGTGATGGCGACGCACTGCTCCACCGATGGCGCGGTGTGCATGACCGCCTATACGAGCGACTCGGAAGCGTTTGCCGCCAACCGTCTTGAGTTTGCCGGCTTCATTGTTTTCGGAACGTTGACCGTAAGCCTGTTCTGCGTGATTTGCTCGTTCCTGTACCGGCGCAACAAAGGCATTGAGCATCAACTGATGCGGGCCATTCGCAAGGACGCGCTACAGGTGGTGTACCAGCCCATTGTGGATTTGGCGACGGGGCAAATTGTGGAAGCCGAAGCGCTGGTGCGCTGGACCGATGAAGGCAACATGGCGGTTCCGCCGGACATTTTTGTGAAGATTGCCGAAGAACGCGGCTTTGTAGGGCTGATTACGCGGCTGGTGGTGCGGCGTGTGTTGAGCGAGATGCGGCAGGTTCTGCTGGACCGTCCGGACTTCCACATTAACGTGAACATTGCGGCGCCGGACCTTGCCGACCCGAAGTTTTTGCCCATGCTGGACCGGGAGCTGTTGGAATCGGGGCTGTCGCCGGCGAGCCTGGGCATTGAGATTACCGAGAGCTTTACGGCGCGCGAGCAGATAGCCAAGGAGACGATTGCGCATCTGCGGAACAATGGGCACACGGTGCATATCGATGACTTTGGCACGGGCTACTCAAGCCTGGCCTATCTGCACGATTTGTCCGTGGATGCGATCAAGATCGATCGCGCCTTTATCCGCGCGATTGGCACCGAGGCCGTGACGGTGACGATTCTGCCGCAGATTCTTGCCATGGCGCGCGAGCTGAATCTGTGCGTGGTGGTGGAAGGCATTGAGACGCCGGAGCAGGCTGCCTACTTTACGCAGCTTGACCAGGAGATTCTGGCGCAGGGATGGCTGTTCGGCAGACCGGTGCCCGCGGAAGATCTGCGGCGGCGTCTGCTGGAAGACCTAGGTGTATCCCGCTCCGCGGGGGGCACGATG
>DASVLI010000247.1:0-16302 GCA_036384955.1 Occallatibacter sp. | reverse complement strand
CACCGTGATTCCTTTGCATCCGGAATCAATTTGCAGCCTGGCGAGCGCGGGAATCTTGTGGGTTTTGGTGTGTGGACGCACGCTCAATCCATGCGCGCCGGCATACGCCGTCATCCGCGCGGCGTTGGCTTCGACAATGTCCAGGTCCACGGCAAGGGCTGGGGTTTCAAGATCGTCCAGAGTGATTGGTGAAGACGCCATCTTTAAGTAGCCTTTCTAATCATGAATCAGCAGTGCGCGGTGCCAGGCAATCTCCGTCCATGACCATCGGTCCGGGTTGAGCATGGCCGGATCGGAGACTTCAATACTGCGAATCGCCGCAACCAGTTGCTCGTCCAGCGGCCCTGCGTCAGTGTAGCGCAGCTATTGATGAGTTCCGAGAGCGCGGCGTGAGAGGGTATAGCAGGCCATCGCTCAGAGAATTGCAGATATCTCCATTGGCAGTCGTGTAGTAAGGCAAAGCGAGAGATGCCTAGACAGGGAAGAGGAAATTCCAGGAGGAGTCGAGGTAGACCCAGCGCGGTGCGTAGAACCAGCTGGTCGGCAGATCGGGCACCTCGAGCAATGTATGGCCGCCCGCGCAAAAGAGCTCCGTTCCATTCCATGCGAGAAATGTGCGGCTGGCGATGCCGACGTGCGCCGGATGTGCCACGCGGCGCAGGCAGACAGGGCAGCGCTTGCGCTGATCGGCAACGGCCCACCAGAGCGCGAAGATTCCAAGGCCAAACGTGAATACCAGTTGGATGACATCCGCGCCGGGCTGATAACCGGGCGTCTTGGAGTAAATCACGTCGAGCGGAACCACATAAAGAATGCCCAGAATAAGGCCGAGCTTTGCCGTGGCAAAGGCACGACGCAGCGCTTTGCGACGCGCCGTGGTCTCCGCGTCCACGGTTGCCTCTTCGCCCAGCGCTACGGATGTGAGCGCCGGCAAGGCAAGAAAGGCCAGCAGAACAGCAAGCAAGTAGATTCCCCACGGACCGCGTGACCGGTCGCTCAGCGAGAGCACACACAAGTCTTCGGCTTCGCCTTCAGGGCCCACCGCGGGAATGATGACGCGGTCGTGCCACAACTGCTCCAGACCTTCGGAGTTCATGCGGGCCAGCACCGAACCTCTGATTCCGTCGGGCAGCGCCGCATTGGGCTCCAGCAGCCACGCTTCAGGGTCGCCCGGCAACCGCCAGCCGCCAGCAGGGAGTACAGCGGCAATGCGCACAGGACGCCCGCCATAGATGACTTCGCGGCCCAGAATGGCCGGGTCTGCGGCGAAATCGCGCCGCCACATTGCATCGGAAAGCACCATGGCCGGCTGCGACGATTCCGCGGCGGATCCGATTTCCATTGGCAGCCCAAGCAGAGTGAAGAGATTGGCACTGCCGTGTACCGCAGCCACTTCGGATCCGTTGAGCGAGGCGCGCTCCATGCTGTAAAAGGCCAGTCCGAGGATAAAATGCTGGCGAGAGGCGGCCCAGAGACGATAGCCCTCAACCCTCACCGACGATTCCCAATCGTTCGCGTGCGCATCCTTCAGAAAAACCAGGTCCGAACGCAATGCATAGCGCTCGGAGTGGCGCTCGGCGTTTACTGCGGGAGAAAGTAGAGCCACTGTCCAACCGGCAACCAGAATCAACGCCAGAATCAGGAGACAAACTCCGGCCGAACTGTGAACCGGCGCCATGCGCACGCGCTGCATACGCTCCAGCTTGCGCAACTCCATCGCGTCCGGCAACGCGCCGCGGCAGAGTGCAAGTGCCGCCCGCGGCCCAGCCGCAACACGAACGAACTCGAGTTCGCCGTGCCATTCGCGAAGCCATTCCGCGCGGCGGCTGGCCGGAACCAGCAGAGCAATGATGCCGGGAAGAGTGCGGCACAGAACATCGGCAACAATCTGTTCGACGCGGTTCATGCGCGCTCCGTCTCTAACTCCGAAGGCACCGCCGGCTGCAAGCGATCAAGGAGTGGATAGCGGCGGCGCGCAGCCTCCAGTGCACCTTTGCCTGCAGTTGTTAGGCGATAGTATTTGCGCGGAGGGCGCATCTCCGCATCGGCAATCCTCTGGCTCTCCCAGGCCGCGTGGATGAGCCGGTCGCGTTCGAGCCGACGCAACGCAGGGTACACCGTGCCGGAAGGAAGGCCCAGCGATTCCATGATGCTGAAGCCGTACAGGCAGCCCGCGTCAATCGCCTGCAGAATCATGGCCGCCGTATGAGAAAGCTTGACGCCGGGAATCGGATCCTGAGGCATGTCAAAAAGATACCTATGTAGCATACTGCTTGACAAGACCGTATGCAGATTGCTACATAGGGTGTGTCGATTCCGAAAGGCGCACCCATGCTAAGAGCAATCGCATCCGCCGTTTTCCTTCTTGCCTCCTTGTTGCCCCTATGCGCGCAGAGCGCGCCTCCCAAACAACTCTTTGTCGAGGTCGACAAGGATGTAAAGCTCGAAGTGCTGGACTGGGGCGGTTCGGGCCAGTCCATCATTCTTCTTGCGGGGCTCGGCTTCGACGCGCACAACTTCGATGGCTTTGCGCAAAAGCTGGCAACGCACTTCCACGTTTACGGCATCTCGCGCCGGGCTTACGGCGCCTCGTCAATGCCGCCTCCCACCGGAGAAAATTATTCCGCCCATCGCCTGGCAGACGATGTGCTCGCCGTTATGGAGTCCCTGCAGATCGTGCGGCCCATTCTTGTGGGGCATTCGATCGCCGGTGAAGAGCTCAGCGCCATTGGCATCCGCCATCCGGAGAAGGTTGCAGGGCTCGTTTATCTTGACGCCGGCTATCCCTACGCTTATTACGACCCAGCGGTCTCTGCACCGGACGCAATGCTCGACTCCAGCCTGGTGCGCGCGGAGATCGATGCGCTGTATTCGCCGCTGAACACGCCTGCACGCAAGGCGACGCTGAAACTGCTTGTCGAGCGCGATCTGCCGCGCTTCGAGAAGGACCTCGAGGAAATGCAGAAACAGGTGGCCGGCATGCCGGACGACGCTCCCTCGCCGCCCGACACGCCGCAGAATCGCGCGGCTGCCGCGGTTCTGCGCGGAGTGGAGGCGCACGGGCGCGTCCAGTGCCACGCTCTGGCCATCTTCGCCATCCCGCATGACTTTTCCTACGTGCAGGACGCCAAGGAACGTGAACGCAGGGCAGCGGAAGACTCCACACATACCGGCGCACAGGCAGATGCATTTCAAAAGGGCAACCCCCAGGCCCGCGTGGTGCGAATCGCCAACGCCAGTCACTTTGTCTTCAAGTCGAATGAAGCTGACGTGCTGCGCCAGATCGATGCGTTTGCGGCCGGACTGCAACAAGCCGACGCGAAGGAGCGGTAATGCTTGAGCTGCGCGGTGTAAGCAAGCATTTTCTCGGGATTCCAGCAGTCGACGATGTGTCGTTCATCGCGCGTGCTGGCGAGGTCACTGGCTACCTGGGCCCGAACGGCTCAGGCAAATCGACCACGATGAAGATGATTACCGGCCTGTTCGAGCCAACCTTCGGCGAGATTTTTTTCGATGGTGTGCCGGTGCACGCAGATCCCATTACATTCCGGCGGCGCATGGGCTACGTGCCGGAAGAGCCCTATCTATACAACCATCTCTCCGGTGTGGAGTACCTGACGATGGTCGCGGAACTTCGCGATCTTCCCCAACGCCAGAGCCAGGAGTGCATCGATGGCCTGCTTCGCCTCTTTCAGCTTCATGCTGACCGGCATGCGTCGATCATGGGCTACTCGAAAGGCATGCGGCAAAAAATCCTTCTCATCGCGGCGCTGCTGCACAATCCCGATCTACTCCTGCTCGATGAGCCCTTCAGCGGACTCGACGTGGCCTCCGCGCTGGTGCTGCGCTCGCTCATCGAGGAGCTAGCGGCTCGCGGCAAGGTTGTGCTTTTCAGTTCGCATGAGCTCGATACCGTCGAGCGCATCTGCACCCGCGTGGTGATCCTGCACAAAGGCCGCCTCGTCGCCAATGACGAAATCGCGCACCTGCGTGGACTGATGGAACTGCCGACTCTGGAAGCTATCTTCTCCGAGCTTGCCGTCGAGCAGGATTCGCGCGCCGTGGCCCGGCAGATGGTGGGGCTCATCAATGGATGAACGCACAGGAAATCTGATCGTGGATTTGACAGGTTGGTTTTTTCGTCAGGTGCGCGCCGGACCGCGCAGGCTCTTCGGGCGCTGGGTGGAGCGGCTGCCGCTGGAGTTCCGCGTTCTCTACAGGCAGTTTCTTCTGCGCATCCTTGACCTGGAAGCCTTGTCAATCGAAGCTGACATGGTGGAGTATCTGGCGCAATTTGCCGGGATTCTCATCTTCATCAGTTGGATCCAGAGCGCAGGCGCGCTCATGATGACCATGCTCCATGCCAAGCCGCCAACGCCCGTCGAACTTTACTGGCTCGGCTGGCAGGTGGAGCACGGCATCGTCGAGAAGATGCTGCTGGTCGCCGGCATGGTGGTGGTCTTTCTCTGGGAGGCGCCCTTTCCCGACCGCCGCGATGTGATGGTCCTGGGCGTGCTGCCCGTGCGCCCATCGACAATTCTGGCAGCCAAGGTAACCTCGGCATCCGCGGTTCTTGGGCTGGCGGTGGTATGTCTGAACTGGGCAACCAACTTCGTATGGCCGTTCTTGTTGGGCGGACCTCTTAATTTCCGGCTCTACTTTGCCTGCTGGCTTGCCGTCGTCGCGGCGTCTGCCTTTCTTCTCGCCATCCTGCTGGCGGGCGAAGGGCTCGGTGCACTCCTGCTGCCGCGCAGCATTTTTCTTCGCGTAAGTGCGCTCGGTCAGCTCGTCGCATTCGCGCTCTTTCCCACAGCATATTTTCTGTTGGGCCAGATTGACTCTCCGCGCGAGATGCTGGCGGCGGAGAATCATTGGGTTCTCTCCGTCTGGCCGGGCTATTGGTTTCTTGCGCTGCTCAAACAAGTCGCAGGCGAACTGCCGCCGGAGATGAACTGGCTGGCCTGGCGCGCATGGAGCGCACTGGGCCTTGCGTTGGTATGCGCTGCCGCGGCTTTGATTGCCTGTTACCGCCGCGCCCTGCCGCGCATTGCCGAGCAGCCGGATATTGAGCCATCCGGAAAGAAAAGTGCGTGGAGGTTTCCCTTTGGCAGCCGGCTCCAAACGGAACTGGTCAACTTCAGCCTCCGCACGCTGGTACGCAGCCGCCAGCACCGCATCGTGCTTGCATTCTCGTGGGCCATGGTATTGGGGCTGGATCTGAGCGTTGTACGCGGCCTGCTGCAGGCACCGGGCCTGCTGCCCGTTGACGAAGGGTTGATGATTCCCACGCTCCTGATGCTGGCGCTCGCGGTCGGCGGCATGCGCGGCGTCTTCGCGCTGCCCATTGCGCTGAAAGCCAATTGGATGCTGCGGCTCACGCAGATTCGGCCCACCCCGCAGTACATGTCCGCAACACGAAGTGTCTTGTTGTTTCTTGCGGTCATGCCTGTCTGGCTCGCAACCGCGTTCCTCTCGTTGGGCTATCGGCCCTGGTGGGCGGCCCTCCAGCATCTGCTGCTGCTGGCCATTTCCGGGTTGCTCATCATCGAAGTGAGCCTGATTGGTTTTGCAAAGCTTCCTTTCACCTGCTCGTTCCTGCCCGGCAAGGCGAATTTGCAGTTTGTGGTGTGGGGCTGTGTTCTTGGGTCGATGCTGATCATCCTCTTCGTGCTTGGCGCCGAACGCCCAGCGCTGACCAGCCTGCCGCGCTTCGCGATTACCGCGGCGGTGGAGGCGGCCCTGGTGATAGCGGTGCATCTTTGGAATCGCGCGCGGGAGCGCGACATCGAATTGTATTTCGAGGAAAGGCCGGAACCGCCAATCATCACGCTGGGGCTGCTTCTCAATCCGCGGACGCGAATTCAAAAAACAGCCGGTCTGTAAGAAGAACAGAAAATTGCATGGACTTCGGTTTCCAGGATCGGCGGCGGCTTCGCATCTGGGCTAGGCTCGCATCGCGCCCTTGCTGAGCATGATCTCGACAATTGCTTCGTCCAGCCTGCCCATCGAACGATTCAACTCCGCCAGATGTCGGATGGTTTCGTCGGCCGTGCCGCCCACGATGCCGTTGTCGCTTGGAACCTCCGCTTCGTGCATGGCCATATTGGCTGCACGCAGTGCCATGTCGGCCGCTGTACTCACCTTTAGTGCGCATCCAGCCTTGGCGCCGTCGCAAATCATTCCTGTAAGCGATGCGGCCATGATCTTAACCGCGCGCTCAATCTCTTTCGTCTCGCCGCCAATCAGATAAGTCAGGCCGCAGGCCGCACCCGTGCCCGCCTTGATGGCCACGCCGCATAATGCGGAGAGATAGCCGAGATAGCAGGTCAGATACATCGTCACCAGATGCGACAGGGCAACGGCGCGCAGCATCGGCATCTCCGCAATACTGTGTGCACGCGCATAGGCCACCACCGGAATGGTCGCCGTAACGCCCTGATTGCCGGAACCGGCCGAAGTCATAATCTCCACCGGATGACCGGACATGCGCGCATCACTGCCCGCCGCCGTCAGGCTGGAGATGTGGCGCACAATGCTGGCATCGTCGTTAAAGTACCCGGCGCCCAAGCCCATCGGTCGTTCCAAACCCGACTCACACGCATCGATATTCTTGGCAACCGTTGAGCGAAGCAACTCAATCACCGCCGGCGGCAGGTCTTCAACCAGCGCCACCACCTGCGCAAAATTCAGGTCCTTCAGCGCATCGATTGGTCCCAGATCGCGGCCTTCTGGTGCTTCCTTCTCAGAGCCATACACAATCTCGCCGTCGCGCCAAAGGCATGCAATGTGTGCGTGCTCGCCGCGAATCAACGCCGCGCCGCGATGTGCACCGCAGCGGACTTCCACCTGGATGTACACATCTGGGACGTTCTCAACGACTTCAACCTGCACTTCGCCGCGCTTTACCATTCCTTCCGCGGCGCGAATGTGGTCTGCACTCACATCTTCAAACAGGCGCAGCCCCTTTTCCGGGTCACAGCTCAATCCGAGCGCCGCGGCCATATGCAGGCCCTTGTGTCCCTCCGCATTGGGCAGCGCAATGGCAAAGCCGTTCTTGAAAACGCTGCGGCTCATCCGCGCGTGAACCAGGTGCGGACGGGCGGCTTCAAGCGCAGGCAAATGTGCGCTCGCCGGTTGCCAGCCGGTGGCAGCTCTACGCGCCGCGGCTGCGGCCAGCGCTACAGCCACCGGCTCGGTACAGCCCAGCGCGGGCTTCAGAATTTGATGAAAGAGCCTATCGAGATCCATAGTCAATGTCTCTTTCCAATCTACATGGCCTTGACGACTCCTCCAAAATCTGCCGCCGGCAACATAAATATCAAGAATGAAAATTAAATCCCCTTAGGAATTATCCGTATGGCATACTTTATGTCATTCACGGGATTAAAAGAGCAGCCGGCTCCGCCATCGTTCCCCAGATGCGCATATCCAGCGCCAGTCCCAAGCGGAGGTTTGCATGACATCAGGAACAGCCACGTCGATCGCCCCGGCTAAGCGACTAACCTCAATTGACGCCTTGCGCGGCTTCGACATGTTCTGGTTGATGCAGGAAGAGACCGGGCTGGTCCTGGGGCTGGCTGCTGCTGTGCATTTTCCTTTTCAGACATGGCTGGCGAAGGAACTCGACCATACGCCGTGGGTGGGCTTCACCTTCTGGGATCTGATTGCTCCGCTGTTCCTCTTTATCGTGGGCCTCAGCTTGCCGCTGGCGCTTGAGCGCCGCAAGGCGCGCGGCGAATCGAACCGCACAATCGTGGGGCACATCCTGCGCCGCACCGCTGTGCTCATCGTGCTTGGACTGATCTTCAACGGCATACTCAAACTTGACTTTTCAGACTACCGATATACGGGTGTTCTGCAACGCATTGCGCTCTCCTACGTCTTCGCCGCGCTCATCACCCTTTTCTGCAAGTTGCGCGGACGCATCCTGTGGACCGTTGGTTTGCTGCTCGGCTATTGGGCCATCATGGCGCTGATTCCGGTACCGGGATTTGGCCGCAATGTCCTCACGCCGGAAGGGAACCTGGAAGGCTTTATTGATCGGCTCTTCCTGCCGGGCAAATTCTGCTGTTACGTCTTCGGCGACAACGAAGGTTATCTCAGCACGATTCCTTCCATCGCTACGGTTACGCTCGGTGTGCTCTGCTATCACATCCTGCAAATCAAGCGCTCCGACAACTTCAAAACGCTGGCCATCATCGCCGGCGGCATTGCCTGTGTGGGCGCCGGGCTTTTGTGGGGCATCTGGTTTCCCATCATTACGCGTCTGTGGACCAGCTCATACACGCTGTTCTGCAACGGACTTTGCATGCTACTGTTCGCGGCGTTTTACTGGGTGATCGACGTGCGCGGCTGGAAGCGCTGGGCATTTCCCTTGGTCGTGATCGGCATGAATCCGCTCACCATCTACGTGATCCAGGAGATCTTCGACTTTCGCCACGTCTCAACGGTCTTTGCCGGGGGATTGGCGAATCACGCGGGTGCGTATGGTGCGCTGGTGATGGCGATTGCCACGGTACTGACGAAGTGGCTGTTCCTCTACTTCCTCTACCGGCAGAAAATCTTCCTCAAGGCCTGAGCATTGGCTCAGGCCCTGGCTGCGGAGAGAACGGCGATTGCCGCTTCGACTTCGTTCCAACTGGAAACACGCTCGTAGTGCGTCTCTTTCCGGTTGTGCGGCGCGTCGAAGAGCAGCGGCATGCCGCTCAGGTTCGCGAATTGCGACGGCGTGTCGTCGAGCAGGCAGTCGACATCCAGCACCGATTTCTCGCCGCAGAAAACAATGCGCGGAACGGGAATTTGAGGCAGATAGCGTGCAAGCCAATCCATTTTTTCGCGGAAACTGCCAGGGAACTCCGTGGCCGCGCTGGCAATGAAGATGCGATGGCTCTCGCACAATCGCTCCATCGCTTCAAGCGCGCCGGGCATCGGCGGAATGTCGGCAAAGAAGCCCGGCTCATTGAAAATCTCCGCGGCCCAGTGCTTGTGCTCGGCTGGCACAATGTCAATCAGGTCGACGCCATCCAGATCGTCAGGCAGCACGCACGTGCCGAAGCGCTGGTTATAGAGATAGAGTTGCCAGCCGAGCGTGTCGGCCAGTACTTCATCCATATCGATGGCGAGTGCGAGCTCACCGGGGCGGCGATTCCAATTCAAAACGGCTATCCTTTCGCGCGGATCATGCGACGCGGTCACGCACCGTGAGCGCCAGTTCGACTGCCGCCACACTTGCCGTGGGCGGGCACTCGGCTGGAAAAATATTCTGCATGCAGCATTGAGTAAAGTATCGCAGCTGCTCGCGGTAAGGATCGACATCGGCCAGCTGAACGGATTCCATGGGCAGGCCGGGCGCATCGAGAACGAGTGTGTTGTGCCGATAGACAAGCCTGCCGCGGCCGAACTCGACTTCGAATCCCATGGAAAACGGCCGTCCATCGACAAACCAGCCGCCCTCCACGCGAACCTCGACTTCGCCACATTGAAGATGCGCGCGCACCGTGTTCGCGGACTCGATACGCGACGCCTGAATCGTCGCCGGATAGCCAAAGAGCTCAATCGCCTGATCAAAGTCGTGCACCAGCAGATCAAGAATGGCGCCGCCGCTCTGATTTGTGTCCGCCATCCACGGCGCCCAGTTGGGAACGCCGGATTCGCGCGTGAATACGGCGCTTCGCGCACGGCCAAGCCGGCCGCCGCGTACGAACTGCGCCAATTGCCGATAGGCTGGAAAGAAGCGAAGTACCTGCGCCACCATCAGCGTGCGGCCGCTGGCGCGTTGCGCGTTCAATATTCGCTCGCAGTCATCGGCAGAAAGTGCCATGGGCTTCTCACATAGAACGTGCTTGCCGGCAGCCAGCGCTGCGCAGGCCGTCTGCACGTGAGTTGGCGTGGGCAGGCAAATATCGATGGCGTCAATCGACGCGTCGGCGAGCATCGCATTCAATAGCCCTTCACGGTCGGCAGGGTCCAGCGTGTCGAAAGGCGGCGTGTTCCGTGTGACCATCTCCACGTCGGGCAATCCCGCGGCGGCAGCCATGTGCTGCCTGCCCATCCCTCCTGATCCCAACAATCCGATACGCATGAATTCCTCTTTGTGAGTGTGCCGGCGAAGTGCTCAGCCGGTAAAGCTGCCATCCAGATTGGCGGGTGTACGGCGAAAGCCGCGTGTGAGGATGGCTGTGTATGCAAGCCCGATGGCGAACCAGATGCCGCCAGCAATTTTGGCGCTGTTGCTCAGGTTCCACCAGATCAGCAGGCAGAAGAGCAGGCCTGCAAGCGGAAGCAGCAGATCGCTGAAAAAGTGCCGCGAGGCGTGGTCCGCGCGGAAGTAGCAGATGCGCATCACGCTGGCGTTGACGCCCATGAAAGCCAGAAAGGCGCCGAAGTTGATGAGCTCGGCTGCGCGCTCGTAATTGAGAACCATGCAGCCCAGAAATGCGAGAGTGCCAATGAGGAGCAGATTGTAGGCAGGCACGGCGGAGCGCTGGCTCAAGTGCGCGAAGAAGCGCCGCGGAAGCACGCCATCGCGTCCCATTCCATAGAGCAGGCGCGATAACCCGGCCTGTGCCGTCAACCCGGACCCGAGATTGGTGATGATGAGAATGACGGCCATGGCGCCGAAGAGCCAGCTTCCGCCCACGGTCCGCGCCACATCCATGAATGCGGTTTCAACATTGGGAAAATCGTTGAAGCCGGGATGGACGCGCTGCGCAAGGTAGATTTGCATCCCGCCAAATACGCCGGTAAAAACGCACACGATCACCGTGGCAAGCAGCACGTTGCGGCGAGGATTCTCGACTTCTTCGGCCATCGTGCTTACCCCGTCGAAGCCGCCGTAGGTGAGTGCGGCCAGCGCCGTCGCCGCGCCCAGACTCTTCCAGCTGAAGTTTTGCGGCACATAAAACGGCTCGGTCGAAGCCAGGCCGTGCCAACCCTGGTGATGCCAAAGCCACCAGTCCGCCAGAACCATAAATGGAATGACAACAGCGAGCGCGGCCAGCATCATCGCCAGATTGGCCGTTGCCGTGGAGCGAATGCCGCAGAGGTTGATGCCGGTGATCAACACGACAATAAGCGCGCACCATATCCAAAGCGGAACCGAGGGCAGAAGGCGCGAGAGCGTGAGCGCCGCGTAGAGAATGCAGACCACAGGCACCAGCAAGTAATCCAGCAGCATGGCCCAGCCCGCCATGAATCCGAAGTGCGCGTTGATGCCATGGCGGACAAACGTATACGCGGAGCCCGCGGCAGGGAAGCGGGCCGACATGCGGCCGTAACTGACCGCGGTAAGCACCATGGCGACCATGGAAAGCAGAAGGGCACTGACCGCATGGCCGTGGGAGATTTGCTGCACTAGCCCGAAGAGCGGCACGGCCGCAATCGGCATGATGAGAATGATGCCGTACAGAATCAGGTCCCAGAGCGTGAGGGCGCGGCGCAGGCTTTGGGTTTGTGGCGCGGACTCGCTGTTCACTGGTCGGTCCTTTGGCGCAAGAGGTTGTGCCTATCTTTGTTGTCTACGGGAGTGGAGAGATTGCGTCAAGGAGAAAATGGACAATTTGTCTATAAATCGAGAAAATATCTGCAATTTCTGTTTAGTCTTTAACATTTTCGTACAAAAGTATTGACGCGCTTCCGCACGCATCGTACTATCGGTCAGGTTACAGGCCTCCCCAAATCGGACGGCCATCTGCTCTGGGATAAATCATGAATCGACTCGCACTTTTTGGCGGAACTCCCACGCGGCAAAAGCCCTTTCCGGCTTGGCCTGTCTTTGATGAGAACGAAGAGCGCGCGCTGCTCGAGGTGCTGCGCAGCGGCCGCTGGTGGAGTGGCACGCAGGCCTACCACGACCGCCCGGGAGCCGAGCACGCATCGCGCGCCGCGGAGTTTGAGGCGCAGTTCGCAGCTTTCCATGGCGCAAAGTTCGGTCTGGCATGCGCCAGCGGCACCGCGGCGCTGGAACTCGCGCTGAAGGCTGCGGGCGTCGGTCCCGGCGACGAAGTCATCGTTCCGCCCTATACATTTCTGGCCACCGCCAGCGCACCACTGCTCATTGGAGCTGTGCCTGTGTTCTGCGATATTGAACCCGGCACGTTGAATCTCGATCCGGATCGGCTGGAAGAGGCCATCACGCCGCGCACCCGCGCCATCATCCCGGTGCACTTCGCGGGGTTGGCGGCAGATATGGATCGCATTCTTGCGATTGCGCAGCGCCACGGGCTGTTTGTGCTGGAGGATGCCGCGCATGCGCATGGCGCCAGCAGCCGAGGCCGCATGATGGGCTCGATTGGCAACGCGGGAATCTTCAGCTTCCAGGCCTCGAAAAACATGACTGCCGGTGAAGGCGGATTAGTGCTGACCAACGATGCCAATCTGGCCGAGCTGTGCAACTCCTATCTGTGGGCGGGCCGCAAGCTTGGCAGCCCCTGGTATGAACACTTCCGGCTGGGCTGGAACTATCGCATCACCGAGTTCCAGGCGGCGTTGTTGATCGAACAGCTGCGTCGGCTGCCCGCGCAGACCGAGCGGCGCATGCGCAACGGTCTCGCGCTGAACGCGGAGATCGCAGGCATTGCTGGCCTGAAGACCTTGGAAGTGCCGGAGTGGGTGACCAGCCACGCCTTCCATCTCTACATCCTGCGCGTGGAAGAGAAGGAATTCGGCTTGAGTCGCACGGATCTGCTCGCAGCCCTTGAGGCCGAGGGAATTCCATGCTCGGGCGGATATTCGTCGCCGCTCTATCGTAATCCGATGTTCGTCAACAACGACTTTCACGCGAACGGCATGCCCCTCACACCGCCCGGCCACAATGTCGACTACACCGTGTATCCCGGTCTCTGTCCGGTGGCCGAGCAGGCGTGCCGCGACGCAGTGTGGATTGAGCATCGTGTACTGCTGGGCGAGCAGGAAGACGTGATGGACATCGCCCGCGCACTGCGCAAGATTCAGTCTTGCAGGCAAGAGTTCCGGCAAGCGGTGACACGCTAAAACTAGTTCCCCCAAGAAAGATTCCGTTGCGGTAGCAAATCAGTGTGATTGTGCGGCTGGCAGAAATATTTAGCGCGAAAACGTTAAAAAGTTCTTGACGCGTTTCGCGGCTGGCTCCATACTCATCACAATTCGTACCCGAATTACTCCCGGCTAGCTCTTTGCCATGAGGGACGCCGGCTTCGGCAGGAAAAGCGTTCGTGATCAATACAAGCGCTTACGCCTGCCGTTTTGCTTCACTTCAGTCTTCATCCCCCTTTTGAAGACGCAAGTGAATCTTCGAAGGCTCTTTTCTGCCCCAATCGCGATCCTGTCCGTTTGATGAGCACGTCCCACTTTTCAGCAAGCCAAACAGACGCCGGATGTCCTTGTTCCAGTCCGGCGTCAGCCAGCAACTGCATCTGCCGTGACGGCGGGGATCAGGCACCGCCGACAAATCAATCTCCGGGAGCTATCATGCCTTCGTTTCGACTCGCATTTGGCCATTGTCGCGTTCATACGCTGTTCGTTCTTTTGTCTGGACTACTGATGTTCGGCGGGTTGCTCTCGAGCCCGCTTGCTGCGCAGGTGGATCGCGGAAGCATTGTTGGCTCGGTTGCGGACCCCAGCGGAGCCCGCATCGCGGGCGCTCGAATCACAGTGACCAACCTTGCGACCAACATCGTGAGCAAGACCGTTACGGACGCATCGGGCAGCTTCACGGTCAATTCGCTGGTAATTGGCGTGTACCGGCTGAAGGCTGAGCAAGCAGGATTCACTGCCGCGGTTGAGCAGGGAATTCAGGTCTCAGTGGGCCAGGTGGCAAAAATCGACATCGTGATGAAGCCAGGCGCCGAGTCGCAAACGGTCGAGGTGGCCGCGGCAAGCGTGCAGTTGGAAACGCAGACCTCGTCACTGGGCACGATTGAAACCGAGAAGCGCATCTCGGAGCTTCCGTTGAACGGGCGCAACTTCATCGCACTGGCCTATCTTGGGCCGGGAGCCAACACGGGCCAGTCTGGATCGAATGCCTCGGGCGGCGTGTTTGAGAACGAGCGTGGCAACGAAGCAATTTCCGTCAACGGATTGCGCGTATCCAACAACAACTTTCTGTTGAATGGCGTGGACAACAACGAGTTTGGTCTTGGCGGCGTGATTGTTCTGCCTCCGCCGGATGCGATTCAGGAATTCAAAATTGAAGCCAATTCGATGAGCGCCGAGTTTGGACGTGGCGGCGCCGCGGTCAACGTGGTTGTGAAATCCGGCTCGAACAAGCCGCACGGTGGATTGTATGAATTCGTCCGCAACGACCGCCTGGACGCGCTGGACTACTTCGCAACGGGCAAAACGCAGTTCCAGCGCAATCAGTTCGGCGGATTTCTCGGCGGCCCCATTGTGAAGAACCGTACCTTCATCTTCGGTGACTATGAGGGAACGCGGCAGCGTGAAGGCGCTCCATTTGTATCCACTGTTCCAACGCTTGCCGAGCGGAATGGCGACTTCAGTGACCGGTTGACGGGGCAGACATTTTATCCCTGCGGCGACGGCGGGCCTGGCTTCGACACAGGCGCAATCTTCGATCCGTACAGCACCACCACCTACGATTGCCCCGGCGGCTCGACCATTCTGCTGCGCAATCAGGTCAGCTACAACGACCAGCCGAACGTGATGGACCCGACGACGATTGATTCCGTCGGTCAGACCGTGGCGCAGTTCTATCCCGAGCCGACTAGTTCGGATTTGAGCAACAACTATGCGGTGACGCAGAAAAACATGAACGACCAGGACTCGTTCGACATTCGCGTCGATCATCAAATCGCCAAATCGGATCAGTTCTTCGCCTCCTATGGTTTCAGCGACGTGCGCAGCGTGCATCCGGCGGGCCTGGGCAAATTGGGCGGAACCGATTGCTGCACCGGATTGAGCAACTCGCGCGGACAGCATCTGGGCATGGGTGAGACGCACGTCTTCTCCAGCAATCTGCTGAACGATGTGCACGGCGGCTTCTTCCGCTATGCGGTGAATGCGGTGCCTTTCAACTACGGCACTGACATCTCCTCGCAACTCGGCATTCCAAATGCAAATCGTGGCGACGTGAATTCCAGCGGCCTGGCCAATCTTGATATCGCCGGCTACACGCCCATCGGCGACTCAGAGTGGCTGCCCGAGCACGCGTTTGAAAACATCTTTCAGCTTGCCGACACCATGACCAAGGTGGCCGGACGCCACTCACTGAAGTTTGGCGTCGACTTCCGCCGCCAGCAGCGCAACTTCTTCCAGCTGGCCGTGCCGCGCGGCAATATGGTGTTCTCCGGCGGTTACACGCAGGACCTTGCAACCGGCTTGGGCGGCAGCGGCCTGGCCGACATGATGCTGGGTGTTGCCGAGCACGTGGAGCAGGACACACTGACCGGTCTTTACCCGACGCGCTACTGGGACTTCGCCGGCTTCGTGCAGGACGACTTCCGCATTCTGTCGAATTTGACTCTCAACCTTGGACTTCGCTACGACATTGCGGCGCCCGCCAATGGACGTGTGGCCAACTTCGACCTCAACAAAGCGGTGATGGTGGCTTCGTACGGCACTGACCCTGTCTCACACGCCGGCGTAAAGTTCGACACCAGCGATTGGGGGCCGCGCGTGGGCTTTGCCTGGTCACTGCCGCATAACACCGTGGTGCACAGCGCCTTCGGCATCTTCTATTCCGCTGAAGCTAACACCTTCGACGACCTCGGCTTGAATCCTCCTGCGCTGACCGACCTCTCGCGCAACTACGCCACCAGCAGCATTCCTAACAGCTCGCAGTTGATCTCGACCGGCTTCCCCGCGGACTTCCCGGTGCAGGAGTTGGACAGCCCCAATGGTTCGGTAAAGTCTGCCGGCGACAAGCGCATCATGCCCCGCGTGATGGAGTGGAACCTTTCGCTGCAGCATGAGTTCCTGAGCCAGTGGCTCGCACAGGTCGCGTATGTGGGCACTCGCGCCTATCACCTGTGGAACCATGAGGCGTCCGATCTGAACCAGCCACTGACGCCGCTCGATACAAACTTCTCCGACGACACGGGCAATCTCGGTCGCCCGTACTTCGATGCGCAGCCGAATCTGGCTTCCATCTATCCGATGGACTATCCACAACTCGAACTCTCCTACCACTCGCTGCAGACCTCGCTGAACCGGCGTTTCCAGAACGGCTTCAACGTGCTGTTTGCCTACACGTTCTCGAAAGACCTGGGCAATGCCGACGGCAATGTGGGCGGTGTCATTCAGGATTCGCATCACGTGGAACGCGAGCACGGCCCGGTCTCTCCTGACCTGCGCCACCGCTTCACGGCC
>DASVLI010000246.1:0-10632 GCA_036384955.1 Occallatibacter sp. | reverse complement strand
GAAAGCTCAAGCGAAATGGGCTGCCGCGGGTCAATGGTGATGGTGTAGAGAACCACATCGCGCTGCGCGCCGCGCATGTAGAAGGCGTCCAGCAGGTCCTTCATGCCGATGTCGTGCGCGGTCATGGTCGGCGGGTAGTCGCTGGAGAAGCGCGGCGTCGTGCGCGACACGGTGCCGATGGGGTTTCCATCGGCAGCCGCGTCGACGAGCACGATTCGGCTGGCCAGCTCGAGCGGTTCAAGGAGGATGAAGCCGCCCGTGCCGCCGTCCAGACATTCCACGTCTTCAGGTAAGGTGTGCTGCTCCAGAGCGCGCACCACATGAACGCCGACACCTTCGTCGCCCATGATGGTGTTGCCCAGGCCCAGCACCAGTGTGGATTTAGTCAGCACTTTCGTTCTTCTCCCGTTCAAATTTCCAGCCGCCCACGATCGACGAGATGGTGCCGCGGCCTTCGATGTAGTCGTGATAGAAGGCCAGGTAGATGTGCACGATGGTGAAGCACACAAAGAACCACAGGAAGGTGTGATGCCAGAAGCGCACGCCGAATTCGCCGCCCATCAGCGGCACAATCCAGGTAAACATCCGCGGCAGCCAGGACTGGCTCATGCTGGAGTAGAGCGCGAAGCCGGTGATGGACTGGAAGACAAACGCCAGAAATGTGCCGAAGTAAACGAATGCAGCCAGCGAATTGTGTCCAGTGGAGATGGCGCCGTGCAGCTTGGTCTGCAGCACATCGGTCTTCACCACGTCTACAATCTCCTGCTGCTGCGCGCGGGTAATGGGGAAGAAGTTATTCCACTTGGCGTACTTGTTGCCCACAAAGCCCCAGTAGATGCGCGCGGCAAAGTTGAAGACATAGACAAACGCGGCGATGAAGTGCAGGAAGCGCACCCAGCCGAACCAATACTGCTGATAGGCTTCGGCCGCGTAGAACGCGCGAACCGGAGCGCCGATCAGATAGCCGGTGATGCCGAGAACCACCAGCGCCACCGCGTTAATCCAGTGATAGAAGCGAACCGGCAGCTCCCACACATACACCCGGCGATATTCCACTGGGTGCTGGATGTCAGAGTTGAGCGCGGGATGTGAAGTCGGTACGGATGTGTTCATCGCTCCTCACTCAAAGGAAACCTGGTGAAGGTGGTTGCCCTGCGGATCGTACAAGTGCACCGCACAGGCAAGGCACGGATCGAAGGAGTGGATGGTGCGCAAAATCTCCACCGGCTGCTTCAGGTCGGCTACCGGCGTTCCAATCAGCGAGGCTTCAAACGACGAGCGCTGCTGCTTGGCGTCGCGCGGCGAGCCATTCCATGTGGTCGGAACCACCAGCTGATAGTTGGCGATGGCGCCCTTGTGAATCTTCACCCAGTGCGCCAACGATCCGCGCGGAGCCTCGACCAGGCCTACGCCTTCGCAATCGTCGGGCCAGCTCTTCGGCTCCCATTTCTCGCCGTTGAAGGTGGAAACTTCGCGGGTCTTCACCCGTCCCATCAGCTCGCCGAAGAACTCCTTCAGGTAGTTCATCGCCAGGGCAGCATCCAGTCCGCGTGCCGCGGTGCGGCCCAGCGTGCTGAACAGTGCTTCGACGGGAACGCCAAGCTTGCCCAGTGTTGCGCCCACCAGTTCCTTCACGTCGGCGCGGCCGGCCGCGTAGCTTACCAGCAGGCGTGCCAGCGGGCCCGTTTCCATTGGATTTTCCTTCCAGCGCGGCGTCTTCAGGAACGAATACTTCTCGTAGCCTTCCAGCGTTTCGAACGGAGGCTTGGGGCCGGAGTACTTGATTTGCGTTTCGCCCGCCCACGGATGCACACCCTTGTCATTGCCGCCCTCGTACTCATACCACGAGTGCGCAATGTACTCCTTGATCTCCTGCTCGTCGCGCGGATTCACGGGGTACACATGGCTCAGGTCGCGGCCCAACACAGCACCGCGCGCAAACTTGAATGAGTCGGTCTGGCTATAGCCGCGCGTCGGGTACTCGCCGTAGCAGAGGTAGTTCGTCAGGCCGCCGCCATACTTCGCCCAGTCCTTGTAGAACGAGGCCACCGCCAGCAGGTCGGGAATGTAGACCTCGTTGACGAAGACATCGGCCTGGTCGATGATGCGCGCCACCAGATTCAGCCGCTCGGAGTTGATGGCGGCCACTTCCTCGGTGTTGATGGAGCAGGGAACGCCGCCCACAAGATAGTTGGGGTGCGGGTTCTTGCCGCCAAACACTGCGTGGATTTTGACGATTTCCTTCTGCCATTCCAGCGCATCCAGATAGTGTGCCACGCCAATCAGGTTCACTTCCGGCGGAAGCTTATAAGCCGGGTGGCCCCAGTAGCCGTTGGCGAAAATGCCCAGGCCGCTGGCCGCGAAGGACTTGATCTTGTTCTGTACTTCGGTGAAGTAGGCCGGCGTGTTCTTGTCCCACTTGGAGAAGGACTGCGCCAGCTCGGCGGCCTTCTTGGGGTCGGCCTTCAGCGCGTTCACAATGTCCACCCAGTCCAGCGCGTGCAAGTGGTAGAAGTGCACCACGTGGTCCTGGATGTAGAGTGTCGCCATCATGATGTTGCGGATGAGCTCGGCAGTAGGCGGAACGGAAACGCCCACCGCGTCCTCCACCGCGCGCACGCTGGCCAGCGCATGCACCGTGGTGCACACGCCGCATACGCGCTCGGTAATGGCCCACGCATCGCGCGGGTCGCGGCCAATCAGAATCTTTTCCAGGCCGCGCACCATGGTGCCGGAGCTGAAGGCGTCGGTAATCACGCCGTTCTCCACCACTGCCTCCACGCGCAGATGGCCTTCAATTCGGGTTACGGGATCAACAACAATGCGCGTCATCGCTCTCTTCTACTCCTTCACTTCTTCTGCGTGAACTTCCGCAATCACTTTGTGCTTGCGCACGTTGGTCACAACCGCATGCGCGGCAACGCCGGCAAGGGTGGCAACGCCCAGAACCGTGCCCACCGTGTCGGCCGTGCTCTCAATGCCAAAGCCCGGGAACGAGGGCAGGTGCTGGTAGAACGGCCCGTTGTCCCAGAAGCCGGCTTCACTGCAGCCAATGCATCCATGGCCCGACTGGATGGGATAGCTTGTGCCTTCGTTCCAGCGCACCACTGAACACGCGTTGTAGGTCACCGGGCCGCGGCAGCCCATTTTGTACAGGCAGAATCCCTTGCGCGCGTTTTCGTCGTCCCACGACTCGACGAACAGGCCGGCATCGTAGTTGGCGCGGCGATAGCAGGTGTCGTGCACGCGGCGGCCGTAAAACTCCTTGGGACGGCCCTGGCTGTCGAGCGCTGGAAGCTGGCCAAGCACCAGCAGGTGCGTCACCACGGCCATCATCACATCGGCAATGGGCGGGCAGCCCGGAACGTTGATCACTGGCTTGTCGACCAGCTTGTAGATGGGCGTTGCGCCAGTCGGATTCGGCTTGGCAGCTTGCACGCAGCCGTTGGAAGCGCAGCTGCCCCAGGCCACAATCGCCGCCGCGTCCTTGGAGACTTCCTGCAGAATTTGTTCAGCCGTCTTGCCGCCAATCATGCAGTAAACGCCGCCGTCGTGCGTTGGCACGGCGCCTTCTACCAGAACGATGTACTTGCCCTTGTTGTTCTCGATGGTGTCTTTCAGGCTCTTCTCGGCTTGGAAGCCGGAGGCCGCCATCAGCGTCTCCGAGTAGTTCAGTGAGAGCACGTCCAGCAGCGCGTCGGCCACAATCGGGTGCGAGGCGCGTATGAACGATTCACTGCAGCAGGTGCACTCCTGAAAGTGCATCCACACCACGGCGGGCTTTTCCTTCTTGTCGAATGCCGCCGCCACCTGCGCCACGCCGGTCTGGCCCAGACCTGCCGCAGCCGCCGCAGCCGCGCAAAACTGCATAAACTCTCTGCGGCTGTAGCCCTTCTTTTCCATCGATTGCCAAATGGACTGACCCATAGCTGCCTCTCACCTCACACATGCTGCCCGGTTGTAATCTGGCTCACAGGCTGAACGCACGAATGCCCGAAGATACGAATTCCAAAACACGGTAGGCTGTGCTCGCCATCACAATTCCGGACAAATGAGTGGTGGAAGGAAAGAGTGTTTCCTATCGTGGGATCAAATAGGCGCGCGAAGAGGGTGCGCGAAAAACTCGACTAACTCAAATTTATAGTGGGATTTGTATTGATGAAATCAACGTTACGCATTAGCCGTGCGCAAGGCAGCGACTAATGTGGGACGGCTTGAAATTTTATGAAAGAAATTTCGCCCGATCAGGCCCCGGGCAGCTCAATCGCCGATGTGAGGCTCGACACTTTTTCGACAGTATGACTTTTGCACCACGATTCCAGTCCGTGGGCGATGTGCTCAACCGCCCGCGGGTCGGCATAGCTGGCCGTTCCCACCTCCACGGCGGTTGCGCCGGCCAGCATGAACTCGATCGCATCCTCGGCGGTGACGATGCCGCCCATGCCGATGATTGGAATCTTCACCGCGCGTGCCGTCTCGTACACCATGCGCAGGGCGATGGGCTTGATGGCCGGGCCGGAAAGCCCGCCGGTCACATTGCTGAGCCGCGGCTTGCGCGTCTCCACGTCGATGGACATGGCCAGAAACGTGTTCACCACGCTGATGGCATCTGCGCCGGCGCTCTCGGCAACCTGAGCCATATGGGCAATCGAAGTCACATTGGGCGAGAGCTTCACAATCAGCGGCCGGTTTGCCGCGCTCTTGGCCCGTGCCACCAGATATTCCAGAGAGCCGGGATCGGAGCCGAAGGCCATGCCGCCGGCGTGCACGTTGGGGCAGGAGACATTCAACTCGTAAGCGGCGATGCCCGCAGCCTCGTTCAGCCGCTCAATCACCGCCACATACTCGCCCACGGTGTAGCCGAAGACGTTGACGAAGACTTTGCAGGCCGGATAGCGGCTGAGCGGTGGCAGCTTGGTTTCAAGGAAGGCATCAACGCCCATGTTCTGCAAGCCGATGGCGTTCAGCATGCCTGCTGCGGTCTGCACAATGCGCGTGGGCGGATGACCGGCAATCGGCTCCAGCGAAATGCCCTTGGTGACGAAGGCGCCGATATGCTCCAGCGAGACAATCTCTTCAAACTCGATGCCGTAGCCGAAGGTGCCGCTGGCAGCAATGACGGGATTAGTCAGTTCAAGCCCCGCCAGCTGCACTTTCATCTCGGGTTTCACGCGCGGAACCTTCCTTGGCTGCGAAATCTGCTATTCATTTGGATGCTTGACCGGCTTCAAAGCTTCAGTGAGCACCCGGCCCACCGAGGCCGAAGGGTGATTGACGCCAGCCAGCGAAGACAGCGTCACCGCCAGGTCCACCGGCGCCACTTCCTCATGATACTCGCCGGGCACAAACGGAGCGCCATAGAAGGCCAGCGGTACATGGCGGTCGTAATTCCACGGGCTGAAGTGGGTGGTGCCGCCCCAGATGCGCACGTCCTCCATTTGATAGGCGCCCAGCACCAGCATCACATACCAGTTGCCGTGGTCGGTGTAACTGTGGGCCAGCTCGCGGCCCCACTCGGAGGGCGGCAGCTCGCCATTCGCGAACTGAAGCCGCGTGTAGACGGCCTTGACTTGCGGCGAGGGCGGCAGGCGGTGCTGCGAAGGCTCAATCGGCGCGGGAGCATTCAGTTTCACCGTCGGCAGCGGGTTGGCAGCCTGGGCAGCCACGGCGGCTGGCAGCAGCTCGGCCACCACGCGCTCGGCCTCTCGCTCGTCCACCTTCACCTTGGCAAAGGCACGCTTGTCCAGCACCAGATATGGAAGCTCCGGCTGCGGCATCAGGTAGTCAACGTGCTGGCCCGGAGAGTAGCGCGCGTTCAGCTTCTTTTCGAGATCGGCATACAGCTTCTCCAGATTCACCACCGTTGCGTTGATGCCCAGCTGTGCGGCTTCGGAGGCAATCGGCGCCACTCCGTGGTCGGCGGTCAGCGCCAGCCAGGTGTTCTTCAGGCCAATCTTCTGGTCCAGCCAGGTGAAGAAACCATCAAGGTCCTGGTCGAGGCTCAAAATCATCTTCTGCTCGATCTCGGAGTCCGGCCCGAACTGGTGGCCGGCCACGTCGTTGGCGGAAAGCGAAATCACCAGCAGGTCGGTGGTCTGGTTCTGGCCCAGCTTCTCGCCCTCAATCAGCGCCTTGGCAAAGTCCAGCTCGTAGCGGTTGGCCGCCGGCGTAATGCCAACCAGCTCGTAGAACTGCGTGGTGCCCTCGGCATTTGCTTCCTTCTCGGCTTCCTCCACGCGCCCGCTCTTGTTAAAGGCCGAGGCCCAGGCCGGCAGGTGCTCCATGTAATAGGTGGAGGTGGTGAACTGGCCGCTGATGTGGTCGATCCAGAATGCGCCGTTGGCCGATTGTCCAGCGGGCAGAATCGCCGCGCGGTCCTTAAGTGAGATGCCGTAGACACGCGAGCGTCCTTGCGTGGCCAGCCGCAGCTCGTCGCCAAAGGTGGTGGCGCGCAGGTTCAGCGGCGAAGCGCCGATGGCGAACTTCGGGGCCCACGGCGCGGCGCCCGGCTGGTTGGCGGGAATCGACGCAGCGGGCAGGTCGACAAGCTGGTAACGCTCGTCCTGCACCGAGCTGACCTTCACCTCGTCGGAGCGCGAAGCATCCCACCACTCGTTGGCGTCGATGCCGTGGCCGTCGCTATACGCGCCGGTGCCGATGGTGGCGTGTCCCGGAGCGGTCTTCGTATTCGCGTAATCGTAGTAGCAATCGGTGAACCATGCGCCCTTGTCGGTGAACAGCCGGAAGCCATTGCCCTTGAAAAGCTGATGGTCGCGGTTCAGGTAGTCGCCGCGGAACTGGTCGATGATGACCAGGACAATCAACTTGGGGTTGTCTACATAGGCTTGCGCGCGGGCGGCCGTGGAAAAGGTGGCGGCGACGAACACCAGAAGGCAGAAGGGCAAAGACAGCAGGGAAGCGAAATGGAAACGGCGCATGCACAGATTCTAAATTCCAGGCCATTACAGCGGTGCAACAATGCCGGACAAATAAAAACGGGCGACCCGCAAGGGCCGCCCGTTCGGTTGTGCGTGTGCCGTTTCTATGCGGAAACTTCCTCGGTCGCGTTCACGTTCACCGGCGTCAGCCAGCCAAAGCGGTCCGGCTTCAGGCCGTTGGCAATGGCGAAGAACTCGTCGGAGATCTTCTGCGTGATTTCGCCCACCTTGCCGTCGCCCACCACCACCTTGTCGATGGAGCGGATAGGCGAAACCTCGGCCGCGGTGCCGGTGAAGAAGACTTCGTCGGCAATATAGAGCAGCTCGCGCGGCAGCGACTGCTCGGTGACCGTGAGGCCCAGATGGCGGGCGAGGGTCAGCACCGAGTCACGCGTAATGCCCGACAGAGCGGAGTTGGCCAGTGGCGGCGTGTACAGCACGCCATTGCGCACTATAAAGATGTTCTCGCCCGAGCCTTCGCTGATGTAGCCGTTCACATCCAGCGCTATGCCTTCGGCGTAGCCGTTCACGTCGGCTTCCATGCGAATCAGCTGCGAGTTCATGTAATTGGCGCCGGCCTTGGCCAGTGCGGGCATGGTGTTGGGCGCCAGCCGGTTCCAACTGGAGACGCAGACATCTGCGCCGCCATGGTTGGGCATGTACTTGCCCCACGGGAAATTCGCGATGTAGACCTCGATGGGCGATCCCTTGGGGCTGACGCCGATTTCGCCGTAGCCGCGCAGAACGATGGGCCGGATATAGCAGGGCGCAACACCGTTGGCCTCGATCACATCCACCACTGCCGCGCACAGCTCGTCCAGCGTGAAGGGCAGCTCCATCCGGTAGATCTTGGCTGAGTCCAGCAGCCGCTGCATGTGCTCGGGCAGCCGGAAGACGGCCGAGCCCTGCGGTTGCGCGTAGCAGCGAATCCCCTCAAAAACGCTGGAGCCGTAGTGCACCACGTGGCTCATCACGTGGATGGTCGCCTGCTCCCAGGGGATGAGGTTGCCGTTATGCCATATTTTTGAAGTGGTCTGGATTGGCATGGGGTTTGAAAGGCTCCTTGGACCGCTCGAAAGCGATTAGCAATCAGGGTAACGCGATTCGGCGGCCGGTGTCATCCGCAGTTCTGGCGTGGTCTGGCGCGGGTTCCCGCCTGAGTAACGGCAATTTGCCCGGTCCGGCGGCCGCACGGCCAACCCTGGGCGGTTATTCTGGACGGAGTGTCTTGACCCGGCGTACTTTGCAGGCGCATGCCGTCCCGCTCCTGCCAGACGCTCATCGGATTGAAGTCCTTTCCATGGAATCGAACACACCCAGAAAAGTCGAGCTGTTTGACACCAGTCTGCGCGACGGGATGCAGCAGCCCAATATCGATATTTCCGTGCCCAACGCCGTCAAGCTGCTGGAGCGCATGGCAGGTTTTGGCGTGCACTATGCTGAAATCGGTTTTGCCGGCGCCAACCAGTTTGTGGGCAAGCTGACCACGGCACTGGCCGGTGTGGATACCGGAGCCATGAAGCTGGCGCTGTTTGGCCGCACCCGTGGCCGCGGCATGCGCGTCGAGGATTGGCCCGATGTGCAGTTCATGCTGCAGCACAAGGCGCGGATTCCGGTAGCGGTTGTTGTGGTCAAGTCGCGCCTGCTCGATGTGCAGATGTCGCTGGAGACCACGCCGGAAGAGAACCTGCTGATGGCGAAGGAAACCATCGCCTGCCTGAAGGACAACGGGCTTGAGGTGATTGTCGATCTGGAGCATGCGATGGATGCCAACTGCGGCCGCCGTGAGAACGGCATGGCATGTGATGCCGATTTTGGCCGCAGCACGCTCGACTACTTCGATCAGATTGTGGCCCAATGCGCGGAGCAGAAGGTAAGCCGCGTAGTGGTGTGCGACACCACCGGCGGGGCCAACCCGGAAGAGGTAGCGGCAGTCATCACGCGCCTGCGGACGAAGTTTTCCGGCACGAGTTTTGGTTTTCATGGACACAAGGATCGCGGCCTGGGCGCGGCCAACACGCGCGCGGCGGTGCTGGCTGGCGCGGTGCAGGTGCAGGGCACTCTACTAGGTACCGGCGAGCGCTGCGGCAATGTAAATCTGACCACCGTGGTGGGCAGCATGCAGCTGCGCGGCGAGGCGCAGTTTGTCACCGGCGAAGCGCTGCGCGGCCTCACTCCACTGGCGCACACGGGCTACGCCGCCTTCGGACTTGAAGTGCCGCACGGCGCGCCCATCGTGGGCACGGGTGCATTCGGCACGTGGGCCGGCATGCATGGCAGCAGCGAACGCAAGAACCCTGGCGCCTATCTCTGGTGCGACCCCGCGCTGGTCGGCGCCAATCCCGTCATTGGCGTGAATGCGCAGTCCGGCCGCGCCAATATCATTTTGCTTTCCGAAATGCTGGGCGTTGCGCTCAATTCCGCGCAGGCGCAGAAGTTGATGGACACCGACCAGGCGATGATCGAGGGCGGCGGTTTCACGGCCAGTGAGATCTCCTTCCGCCTGGCCTGCATGCGCGTGCTGGGCACGCTGCGCAACTACTTCGGCATCAAAAGCTGGCGCGTCATCGACGAGTCCGACGAGACGCACAACCGCTACGTGCAGGCCGCAATGGCGCTGTCCGTCGGCGAGCGCACCGTGGTGACCACGCGCGCCGAGGGCGCCGGCCCCGTGGACGCGCTGACCAAGGCCATGCGTGGCGAACTCGAAAAGTGGTATCCCGCCCTGGTGCAAATGTTCCTCGGCCGCTTCAGCGTTACCGCCATCGACGTCTCCGCGCACGACACGGCGGCCTACGTGCGTGTCACGGTCAGCTTCCACGCCGAGGGCCACGAGCCATGGACCACCGCCGGCGTCAGCAGCGACTTGAATCAGGCCGCACTGATGGCCATCATCGATGGCTTCGACTATTGGCTGCTGAAATCGAATAGCTGATGGCGACGGCAACCAAAGCTGCCGGCCGGCGCAAGCTGCCCGGGCTCACGGTGAAGGACGGCTACACGCCGCATCCCTTCGACCTGGAGTTTGGCGTGCGCACCAGCGGGCTTGTCGCAGGCCGCCACCTCAAAACCGGCCATCTTCATGACCGCCATGCCACGGCCTACTACGGCGTAGCGCCGTCGGTCTTTCACTCTTTGCTGAAGCACTGGCAGCGCAGCAAGCCCATCGCGCCCCTCGAAGAATTCACCTTCATCGACATTGGCGCGGGCATGGGCCGCGCGGTGTTACTGGCATCGCAGCTGCCTTTCCGCGCCGTGCATGGCGTCGAACTGCATCCCACGCTCACGCGCATCGCCCGGCGCAACGCGACGCTGTGGAAGCAGCAGGGAAGAGCGCGCTGCCCCATCCATATCCATCAGGGCGATGCCTGCAGCTTCCGTTTTCCCGCGGGGCCCTGCCTCGCCTTCCTCTTCAATCCATTTGGCGCGCCGGTTATGCGGCAAATTCTTAGCCACATCGCCGAGAGCTTCGCAGACCGCCCAGGCGAACTCGACCTGCTTTACGTGAACAACGAGCAGGAGCGCCAGATTCGCATGCAGCCCGGCCTGCGTCGGCTCTTCCTCGGCAAAGTGCTCCGCTCACGCACCGATGCCCGCGCCGACATCAAAATTCTGTCCAGCCAGCCGGACGGCGAATATTTGGCCGAACCGCACGAGGACTGCTCCATTTGGCGTTGGGTTGGCTAGGTTACTG
>DASVLI010000245.1:0-17981 GCA_036384955.1 Occallatibacter sp. | reverse complement strand
AGGCGCGCACGGCAATCGGAGAGGCGCGCGGCATCGCGCAAAATCATTTCAACGTAGGTGAGCAGCCAGTGGGCCACGTAGACAGGCTCGGCGCGCTGCAGGTGCGTGTAGCTGGGCATGAAGGCGTCGCCGGAGTTTTTGGCGAGCTGGACCAGCGCCTGCGCCCAGGCGGCCAGCGTGGCGATGTTGTGGTCGATCTGCGTGCGGATGTAGAGGCGGAGGTCGGTGGCGATTTGCTCGTTGCGGCTGCGGCCGGTGTGCAGCTTGAGACCGAGCGAGCCGATGCGCTCGACCAGCGAGAGCTCGACGAAGTGGTGAATGTCCTCGGCTGAAGCGTGGTCGCGCACGGCGGCCTTGCACGCCGCGGAGGAGTGAGCGGCGGCGATAGCATCGAGCGCCGCGCGGAGCTCCGTTGTTTCACTTTCGGTCAGAATCCCGGCTGCGCAGAGCGCACTTGCGTGCGCCTTGCTGGCGGCCACTTCCTGGGGCAGCAGACGCCAATCGAAGACAATCGACCGCTGCCACTGTTCGAATTCTGTGTCGAGCGGCTCGCGAAAGCGGCCGGACCACATCTTCACGATGAAACCCTCTTTCCTTACTGAAAGCTTGCCACGTTGGAGAGTCCGCCGAGCAGCAGCAGCAGCAGCGCCTTCTGCGCGTGCAGGCGGTTTTCGGCCTGATCAAAGACGATGGACTGCGGGCTGTCGAGCACCGCGTCTGTGACTTCCGCATTACGGCGCGCCGGCAGGCAGTGCATGAAGACTGCATTCGGCTGGGCCTTCTGCATCAGCGCCTCGTTCACCTGGAAGGGGCGGAAGATGGGCGCGCGCTTGGTGGACTCATGCTCCATGCCCATCGACACGCAGACATCGGTGTAGACCGCGTCGGCGCCTTCCACGGCGGCCTGCGGATCCTGCAGCAGGCGGAGTTCACAACTGTTGGCCTCGGCAATGTCGCGCGCCAGGGTGACGATTTCGATGTCGGGCGAATAGCCGCGCGGCGTGGCCACGGTTACGTTTGCGCCCAACTGTGCGCCGGTGAGCATGAGCGAGTGGCAGACGTTGTTGCCATCGCCCACGTAGGTGAAGTTGACGCCCTTGGCCGTGCCGAAGTGCTCTTCGATGGTCATGAAGTCGGCCAGCGCCTGGCAGGGATGCTCGAAGTCGGAGAGGGCATTGATGACCGGCACGCGGGCGTTGGCGGCCATCTCGGTGATGGTGTCGTGCGCGTAAGTGCGCAGCACAATCACGTCGACCCAGCGCTCGACATTGCGCGCGACGTCTGAAATCGATTCGCGCTCGCCGAGCGGCGAGTTGGTCTGGTCGACAAACATGCAGTTGCCGCCCATGGCGTTCATGCCGGCCTCAAAGCTGAGACGGGTGCGCAGGCTGGCCTTCTCAAACATCAGCACCATCTGCTTGGCATCGAGCGCGTGACGGAAGGTGCGCGGGTTGCGCTTGACCTCGTGGCCGAGCTTGAGAATGGCGCGGACTTCGGCGCTGGACAGATCGGCGATAGAGCAAAGGTCTTCCCCGGAGAGCCGGGCGGCCGCGGCAAGAATGTCGGGGTCCTTCTCCACGGGAATAGCGGTCGGTTTGGGTGCAATGGTTGCCTGGCTAGCCACGGGCTTGTCCTCCTGCAGGTTGCGCAGCCTGTGCGGCATGCTGGGTAAAGATTTCGTCGAGCGCGGCGATGGCGGTATCCACGTGCTCGCGCTCAAGGATGTAAGGCGGCAGGAAGCGGAGCACCGTGTCGCTGGTGCAGTTGATGATGATGTGCCGCTTGAGCATTTCCGCGACGGTGAGCTTGGCGAGATCAGCAGAGTCGAGCTCGGCGGCAAGCATCAGGCCCTTGCCGCGCACGTCGACAATGGCGCTGTGCTTTTTGGCGAGAGCTTTGAGTTGTTGCTGGAAGTAGTCGCCCACTTCGGTGACGTGCGCCAGAACGTTGTCGTGCTCCAGCGTGTCAATAACGGCGTTGGCCACGGCGCAGGCCAGTGGGCCGCCGCCGAAAGTGGTGCCGTGCATACCGGCGTGAATGGCGCGCGCGGCCTCTTCCGTGCAGAGGATTGCGCCCAGCGGAATGCCGCCGGCGAGGGGCTTGGCCACGGTCGTGATGTCAGGCTGGATTCCGTAGTGCTGGTAGGCAAACCACTTGCCGGTGCGGCCCAGGCCAGCCTGAATTTCGTCGACGATGAGCAGCGCGCCGGTCGAGTCACAGAGCTCGCGCGCGGCGGCGAAGAACTCCTGCGTGAGAGGACGGATACCGCCCTCGCCCTGAATGGCCTCAACGAGGATGCCGCACACGTCGCTGGAGAACTTGGCGCGCAAATCGGCCATGTCGTTGAAGTGAACGAACTCAACGCCGGGCATCACAGGCGCGAAAGGCTCACGGTACTTGGCCTTGTAGGTGGTGGCCATGGAGCCCATGGTGCGGCCGTGAAAGCTCTGCTCCAGAGCCAGGAATTTTGTGCCGATGGTTTTGCCTTCGTCGCGCAAGAGACCAGCGTGCGCGCGGGCCAGCTTCAACGCGCCTTCCCAGGCCTCCGTGCCGGTGTTGGAAAAGAAGACGCGGTCCATGCCGGAGCGCTCGGTAAGGCGCAGCGCCAGCGCAGCCTGTCCCTCGTGATAGAAGAGGTTCGAAGTGTGGATGAGCGCCTTGCTCTGGCGCGCGATGGCCTCTTCAATGACGGGATTTCCGTAGCCCAGCGCGTTGACGCCGATGCCGCTGAGCAGGTCGAGGTATTTCGTGCCGCTCTCGTCAATGAGGTGCACGCCATGGCCGCCGACAAACAGAATCGGATTGCGGTCGTAGGTGGAGAGCAGCAGTTTCGATTCAGCTGCGCGAATTTGATCCAGCTTGGTCACAATGTCCTTTCTTCAGGCCACCATCACTTCGGTGCCGTAGGCCACGCGTGCGCTGCACAGATCGGGCAGGGAAGCAGCAGCTTCAGCGGGCAGAATGCGAACGCGCTTGACGCCGTTCAGTAAGGCCTCGCGGCAGGCGCCCAGCTTGGGCAGCATGCCGCCGGAGATTACAGCGGACTTCGCCATTTCGGCGATCTGGTCAATAGAGAGCCATCGGAGCACTTCGCCATTGACGCCCTTCACGCCGGGTACGTCGGTAAGGAAGACGAGTGCGTCGGCGTGGCAGGCAACGGCGCAGGCTGAAGCCATCTCATCGGCATTCACGTTGTAGTACTCGCCGTCGAAGCCAAGCGCCATCGACGAGAGCACCGGCACGCCGTTCAACTGCCAGATGGCATCGAGCCAGCGCGGATCGCTGGATGCAATTTCGCCCACGAAGCCGAGATCGGGCGCGGTGCGCTTTTTGCGCGCGCGGAAGAGAAGTCCGTCGCCGCCAGAGAGACCGACGGCCGGCTGACCGAGCGCGCCGAGCGCGGCCACCAGCGATTTATTGACCTTGCCGGCCAGCACCATCAGCGCGACGTCGCGGGTTTCAGCGTCGGTAACGCGAAGGCCGGCGATGAACTCGCTCTGCTTGCCGAGAGCCTTGAGGGTGCGCGTAAGCTGCGCGCCGCCGCCGTGCACCACGGCCACCTGATGACCGTCCTTGGCCAGTTCCGCAATGGCGCGCACGGAGCCCGCAAGCAGTTCGGGATTTTCAAGACCGGCGCCGCCGAGTTTGATGACATATTTCATGCGAGCCCTTCCGCTTCGTTCCAGCCGAACATGACGTTGAGATTCTGCACGGCCTGACCGGAGGCGCCCTTCAACAGGTTGTCGAGACAGCTGACGATGACCGCGCGACGTCCATCGGCAGAAAGCTGGAAGCCAATGTCGGCAAAGTTGGTGCGCACGGAGTATTGAATCTGCGGCAGCGTGTGATCGTAGAAGCGCACCATGGGGCTGGAGGCAAAAAAATCGCGATAGATTCTGGCCACGTCCTCGCGCGATTGCGGCGTGCGAAAGCGCACGTAGAGCGTCGACAGAATGCCACGGGGAATGGGCAGCAGATGCGGCGTGAAGGTGAGCTGGTCGGCGTTGAGCCCAATCTGCTCCAGCAGTTCGCCGGTATGGCGATGGGTGAAGACGCCGTAGGCCGAGAGATTGTCGGCCGCGTACATGAAGTGCGTCTTCGCGGTGGGCGCTTTGCCCGCGCCGCTGACGCCGCTCTTCGAGTCGGCCACGATGCCGGCCTCAAGATCGACAATGCCCGCGGCAACCAGCGGCCGCAGCGGCAGAATGACCGAAGTGGCATAGCAGCCGGGGTTGGCAATCAGGCGAGCGTTGGCAATCATCTGCCGATGCAGCTCTGGCATGCCGTAGACAGCCTGCGACTGCGTGGTGATGGCTGCGTCGGTACCCTCATCGTGAAAAGTGTAAACCGCGCGATTGGCGGCGTTGGTCATGCGCCATGCGCCGCTCAGGTCAATGACGCGCAGACCGCGCGCCAGCGCCTCGGGCACCCACTCGCGCGATTGCTCGTGCGGTGTGGCGAGGAAGAGAACGTCGACGCCGCGCTCGGCCAGCAACTCCCACGAGAAGGCCTGAAGGCGCAGGGAAGCGCTGCCGTTGTTATCGGCGAGCTGGGGATGAATCTCGGTGAGCGGGACTCCGCCGCGCGCCGCGTCTTTCTCGTCGATGCGTCCCGCAAAGACGGGGGGCACGCCCTGGAGGCGCGGATGATGCAGAAGAAGCCGCGCCAGCTCCGCGCCCGCGTAGCCGGTTACTCCCACAATCGCTGTTTGCACTGCCTTGCTCATGCTTCCAACAACTCCCTCAGCCGGGCTTCCACTTCGGCGGCGCGACGGGTGTCGGGGCAAATCACCAGCACGGCGTCGTCGCCGGCAATGGTGCCCAGCACGTCGGTCCAGCCTTCGCGGTCCAGCGCGGCGGCCACAGGCTGGGCTCCGCCCATCGCGGTGTTGATCAAAACCTGGTTCATGGCCTGGCGCGCACGCAGGCCGAAGCTCTCCATCATTTCAGCAAAGGAGGGCGGCGCGTCATCGAGAACCGCGGTGGCGGCCCCATTGCCATTGGGCAGCGAGTAGCCGCTGGGGCCCTTGGAGAGGCGCAGCTCGTGAATGTCGCGCGAGAGCGTGGCCTGGGTGACCTCAAAGCCGCGGCGGCGCAGCTTGCGGCGCAGCTCGTCCTGGTTGCTTACCAGTGAGCGGCCAATGAGCTCGCGAATCGCGTTGTGTCTTTGGAACTTCATAGGTTGTCTGCAACAAGCGAAAAGCGCGGCTGCCGCGGCAACCACGCTTGTATAAATATACAACGAAACTGTATAAGTATGCAAAGGCTTTCCCGGTCTCCCATTCAGCCAGCATGCAGCAGCCGTTCCGGCGCCACAACAGCGTCCGCTGCGGGTGTGCGCGGCGTAGTTGGCGGCTGAATTTCGAAAGGTCGTATAGTGGCTTATGGGTTCCTTTTCTTCCTCTTCCCCGACGCCTGATTCCGGTGCTACCCGTGTTCGCGGCGGCGCGTCCAGGCCTGCGTATCTGAACAATAGCCTTATCGATCCTCGTTTTGATTTTGATTCATGCGGAGTGGGCTTTGTGGCCCAGCTTTCGGGCGAGCCCTCGTTTGCGATTCTGAACCACGCGCTGATGGCGCTGGCGCGGCTGGAGCATCGCGGCGCGGTGGCGGCAGATGGAAAATCGAGCGACGGCGTGGGAGTTACCACAGTGATTCCCCGCGAGTGGCTGCTGGCGGCCTGCGGGCTGAAGCTGGATGCGGCCAAGCCGCTGGGCGTGGGTGTGGTGTTTCTGCCGGTGGGCGACGATGCGGCTTCGCGCGCGGAGATTGAAGCAGCGCTGGCCGCGCAGGATATGGACGTGCTGTTGTGGCGCGAGGTGCCGGTGAACCCCGGCGCGCTGGGTGAAATCGCCAACTCCATGCGCCCGGCCATCTGGCATTTGCTGTGTACCAGCAACGCGACGGCGGATTTCGACCGCCGGCTTTTTCTGGCGCGCAAGCAGTTTGAGCGTTCGGGGCAGCCGGGCTATCTGGCCAGTTTTTCGTCGGCAACCATGGTGTACAAGGCGCTGTGCGCGGGCCGTCTGCTGGCCGATTTCTATCCCGACCTGGCGAATGCGGAGTTCAAAACGCCGATTGCGGTTTTCCATCAGCGCTACGCCACCAACGTGCTGCCGTCGTGGGATCGCGCGCAGCCGTTCCGCACGCTGGCGCACAATGGCGAGATCAACACCATCTGGGGCAACCGCTCCAATATGGAAGCGCGCGCGGCCAGCATGGCGCTGGATATGCATCCGGTGCTGACCGAAGGCGGATCGGATTCAACGTCGCTGGACGAAGTAGTGGAATTGCTGGCGCACAACGGCCGCACGGTGGGCGAGGCGCTGCGCATGCTGGTGCCGCCAGCCAATCCTGGCGACCGCTCGTCGTTTTTGCAGTACAGCGGCGAAGTGGTGGAGCCGTGGGATGGCCCCGCGGCGCTGGTGTTTACCGATGGGCACCAGGTGGGCGCGATTCTGGACCGTAATGGACTGCGGCCATGCCGCTATGCCGTGGATGACGAGGGCATGGTGTTTGCAGGCTCCGAGGCGGGGCTTGTGGATATGGACCCGGCGCACATTGTGCACAGCGGACGGCTGGGACCGGGGCAGATGATTGTGGCTGATCTCGACTTCCATCGCTTCTTCGAGAGCGAAGAAATTCTGCGCATCTACGACACCAAGCGCCACTACCAGGACTTGATTCAACTGGACGTGCCGCTGGAGGACTCCGCGCAGACGCCGCCGCCGCTGGCCGCCGAAGAGCTGAACCGATTGCAGCATCGATTCGGCTTTACGCGCGAAGATGTGCGCATGACGCTGCAGCCGATGGTCGTTGAGGGCAAGGATGCGGTTTGGTCGATGGGCGATGACACGGCAGTTGCGCCGCTGGCGCGCGCGCCGCGCCCGCTGTATGCGTTTTTCCGTCAGCGTTTCGCGCAGGTCACCAATCCGCCCATCGATCCGTTGCGCGAGAGCGTGGTGTTGAAGATGCACACGCGGCTTGGCCCCTGGCCGCATTTGCTGGAAGTGCACGAACCGCTGCCGGGCCTTTCACTGCGTTCGCCGCTGCTGACGCTGGGCCAGCTGCATGCGCTGCGCCATGCGCACCATGGGCAGGCGGGCAAAATGCCGCACGCGATTTTGAACTGCATCTATTCGCCGGATTCGACGCTTGAGATAGCGGTGGACATTCTGGCCAGGCGCGCGGTGGAGTTGGTTTCTGCCGGCGCGAGCCTGCTGATTTTGACCGACCGCGAGGCCAGCACGGAGATGATTCCCGTGCCGATGGCGATGGCGACAGGCGCGGTGCACATGGCGCTGACGCGCGCCGGCGTGCGCGCCGAAGTAGGCGTGGCCGTGGAGGCGGGCGACTGCCGCGACATTCATCATGCAGCCGTTCTGCTGGGCATGGGCGCCGGCGCGGTGTGCCCGTGGCTGGCGCTGGAAACGGCGCGCAGCCTGGACGCTGAACACGGCGAGCACAATTTGCTGAAGGCCATGGAACTGGGCTTGGCCAAGGTGATGTCGAAGATGGGCATCAGCGTGCTCGATAGCTACAACGCGGCGCATTTGTTTGACGCCATCGGGATTGCGCAGAACGTGGTGGACAAGTGCTTTGCCGGAGTGCCCGCGCCGGTGGGCGGCTTTGGCTATGCGGAGATTGAGCGCTACGTGCGCGATTTGTGGCTTGGGCCGGAGGCTGACGCCGCACCGGTTGAAGGGGCCAAGCCGCGTGACCTGCCCGATTACGGTTTTGTGCGCTTCCGCAAGGCGGAGGAGGCGGAGTCGCACGGCTGGCAGCCGCAGACAGTGCGCGCGCTGCAAACGGTGGTGGGCTCGACCAAGCAGGGCGCGGCCCTGGCGCTTGCGCCTTTCGCCAGCTTTTCCACGCAGGTGGTGGAAGCTGAGCCGGTGCACTTGCGCGATCTGCTGGAGGTTCGCCCCGCAGGGCCGGAGCTCGACATTGCCAAGGTGGAGCCGGAGAAGAGTCTGGTGAAAAGCTTCATCGCCAGCGCGATGTCGTTCGGCTCGCTTTCGCCGGAGGCGCACCAGACCATTACCGAAGCGATGAACAGGATGGGCGCGCGCTCGAACACAGGCGAGGGCGGCGAAGACCCTGCCGTTTATGCGCCGGTAAATGGCGCGCCGTCGCTGCTGAACAACAAGATCAAGCAGGTGGCCAGCGCGCGCTTCGGCGTAACGGCCGAGTACCTGGCGCACGCCGAAGAGCTGGAGATCAAAATTGCGCAGGGCGCCAAGCCTGGCGAAGGCGGGCAGTTGCCGGGCCACAAGGTGACAGAGCTGATTGCGCGGCTGCGCCACGCACAGCCGGGGATGCAACTCATCTCGCCGCCGCCGCACCACGACATTTATTCGATTGAAGACCTGGCGCAGTTGATCTACGACCTGAAGCGCGTGAATCCGCACGCGGCGGTGGGCGTCAAGCTGGTTTCAAGTTGCGGCGTGGGCACCATTGCGGCGGGCGTGGCCAAGGCGTATGCCGACTACATTGTGATTGCCGGCCACTCGGGCGGCACGGGTGCTTCGCCGCTGTCGAGCATCAAGTACGCGGGCAATCCGTGGGAGCTTGGGCTGGCCGAGGCGCAGCAGGTGCTCATCCACAACGGGCTGCGCGGCCGCGTGCGTTTGCGCACCGATGGCGGCCTGCGCACGGCGCGCGACATTGTGATTGCGGCGCTGCTGGGCGCGGATGAGTTTGCGTTTGGCACGGCGGTGCTGGTGGCGCTGGGATGCGATATGGCGCGGCAGTGCCACCTGAACACCTGTCCCACGGGCATTGCCACACAGCGGCCCGACCTGCGCGCGAAGTTCCGCGGCAAGCCGGAACACGTGGTGCGCTACTTTACCGAGCTCGCCACGGAAGTGCGCGCTATGCTGGCCAAGCTGGGACTGCCTTCACTGGCCGCGGCCACCGGGCGCACCGATCTGCTGGAGCAGGTGCGCCACACAGGTGGGCTGGACCTGACCGCGCTGCTGGCGGCGGGGCGCGTGGCGGAGAAGACCGGCGGCGCGATTCGCTGGCAAGGAGGGCGCAACAACCGGCCGGAGGAGCATCGCGCTCTCGACGAAGCCTGGATTGCGCCGGCGCTCGAAGCCTATAAGACAGGGCATCCGTATCGCATTGAGACGCGCGTAGCCAACGAGGACCGCACGCTGGGCGCGCGACTTGCCGGGCAGCTTTCGCTGTTCACGGCGCAGAATCCCCAGGCCAAGGGCTCGACGCTGAGTTTTTCGATGGTGGGGAATGCGGGCCAGTCGTTTGGCGCGTTTGCGGTGAAGGGAATGAGCCTGCAGTTGGAGGGTCTGGCCAACGACTTTGTGGGCAAAGGGCTGAGCGGCGGCGAGTTGATTTTGCGTGCGCGCGGCCTGGCTGCTCTTGAAAGCGAGAAGCACACGCTGCTGGGCAACGTGGCGCTTTACGGCGCTACCAGCGGCAGCCTGTTTGCCGCGGGACGCGCGGGCGAGCGCTTCGCGGTGCGCAACTCCGGCGCGCTGGCCGTGGTGGAGGGCGTGGGTGACCACGGCTGCGAGTACATGACCGGCGGCCTGGTGGCGGTACTGGGAGCGACCGGCATCAACTTCGGCGCAGGCATGACCGGCGGCTATGCGTGGATCTACGACGAGGACGGCAGCTTTGTGCGCGAAGGCCGCTTCCACAAGAGCTTTCTTGAGCCTGAGCCGTGGGAAGCGCTGGACTACGCCACGCGCCAGGGGCTCCGCGAACTGCTTGATTTGCATGCCATGAAGACCGGCAGCACGCGCGCTAAGTGGCTACTCACGCACTGGGATCGTGTGGCAAATCGCTTTGTCCGCATGGCGCCCAAGCCGCAGGCATAGGACCGCATTTTGGTGCAAAGGTAGCCGAAGCCTGCTTGCAGGCGTTACACTCACGCAGGGCCGCGCCATACCCCAAGGTAGCGGCCCCGAACTTTTTTGCTAGCCATGACATCGAATTCTCCGCTCTCTACCATCAACGATCTGTTTTTGCGGATCGCCGCCTCCACCAATCCTCACGCCATTTTGTGGCAGGATGAGTTCGGCCATTGGCAACCGCTCTCCTCGGACAAGCTCTATCACCGCACGCGTGCGCTGGCCGCCGCGTTTCTTGAGTGGGGCGTCAAAAAAGGCGACCGCATCCTGCTGGTGAGCGAGAACCGCTGGGAGTGGGCCGTCTCCGACTTCGCAATTCTGGGCGTGGGCGCGGTCAATGTGCCCATTTACCCCACGCTGACGGGCGACCAGATTGCAGCGTTGGCCACCGACGCGGGCGCACGGATTGCCATCGTCTCCACGCGCCAGCAGTTTGAAAAGCTGAACACCGTGCGCTCCAAAACGCCGCTGACGCACGTGGTGATGATGGACAAGATCGACGGCCTTGAAGGCGCCATCGCCATGGGCAGTTTGCTGGAAGGCGCCGACGTGCGCGGAGCCGAGCGCGATTCCGTTTTCGACGCTCTGGTGCGCTCCAGCGAGCCGAAGGATCTGGCCACGCTCATCTACACCTCCGGCACCACGGGCGAGCCCAAGGGCGTGATGCTTACGCATGGCAACATCGCGTGCAATCAAAATATCGCCGGCGCGGATTTCAGCTTCAGCTCTACCGATGCCTGCATCTCGTTCCTGCCGCTCTCGCACATTACCGCGCGCGCGCTGGACTACGTGATGTACGGCAGCGGCGCGCAGGTTATCTACTGCTCGCAGTTCGACAAGCTGCCGCAATCGATGAAGGAAGTGCGCCCCACGGTGTTTGTCGGCGTGCCGCGCGTGTTTGAAAAAATTCGCCAGGCCGTCGAGCTGAAGTCGTCGGTTTCGCCGCTGAAAAGGCGCATCCTCGCCTGGGCATTGAGCGTTGGCGCCACGCATCAGGACGAAGTGTATGCGGGCAAGACGCCGACTTCGCTGGCGTGGAAGCTGGCCAGCAAGTTGGTCTACTCCAAGGTGCGCGAGGCTTTTGGCGGCCGCGTGCGCTTCTTCGTTTCCGGCGGCGCGCCGCTGGGCATCGATACGGCCAAATGGTTCGCCTCTGTCGGCATTCCCGTGTGGGAGGGCTACGGCCTGACGGAAACGTCGCCGGTTATCTCGCTCAATACGCCGGACACGCAGCGCATGGGGTCGGCTGGCATGCCGCTGTCCAACGTGGAGCTGAAGTTTGCCGCCGATGGCGAACTGCTGGTGCGCGGGCCTTCCATCTTTTCCGGCTACTGGCAAAAGCCGCAGGCCAACGCCGAGTGTTTCGATGCCGACGGCTGGTTTATGACTGGTGACATCGGCCATCTGGACGACCAGGGTTTTCTGTTCATCACTGACCGCAAGAAGGAACTGCTGAAGACCTCTGGCGGTAAGCTGGTGGCGCCGCAGCCCATCGAAAACAAAATCAAGAACAGCCGCTTTGTGGGCCAGGTGGCGCTGGTGGGCGACAAACACAAGTTTGTCTCCGCCATCATCTCGCCCAACTTTGCCGCGCTGGAGGATTGGGCCAAACAGCACGGCGTGCATGCTGCCGATCGCTCCGCGCTGGTTGCGGATCCGCACGTCGTCGCGCTCTACGGCGACGTGGTGCGCGAGACCAATGCCGACCTGGCCAACTTTGAAACCATCAAGCGCTTTAAAGTTGTGGCCGAGGAATGGGCGCAGGAGACAGGTGAACTGACGCCTTCGATGAAGCTGAAGCGCCGCGTGATCAATGAACGTTATGCGGCGGTGATTTCCGCGCTTTACGCGGACGAAGCAACCGCGCGCGCCGAATAGGGAAGGCAAGTCCGCGTCCCACGTTGGCGCGCTTGTCCCACAGCAGGTGCAGGCCGCGGAAGAACGGCGCGCCCCATGCGCCCATGGCCAGCAGACTGCCGAAGAGAATCACGGCGTCGATGCTGAGACGGCCGGCCTCGGTCCAGTAGGCGGCCGGCTCCAGGTTCAGCCACAGCGCAAACTCGTCCAGCGTCAGCGCCGCACCGGCGCCGTATCCCACCGACATCAGGCGGCTGAAGAAGATGGACATGGGCGTGTGCGAGCGGCCCAGGTCCAGCAGCCAGCCATAGCCCACCAGCAGCAAAATCAAAATGCCCCACACCAGATGATGGATGTGCATGCCGCGCACCATCACCCACTCGAATGGGCCGCGGTCGTGGATGACCAGGCTGACCAGAAGGCGTACACCGGTGAAGGTGATGAAGAATGAAACCGATGCAATAAACATGCGCCGGCGCGGCCGGTCGGGGATGGTGGAGCGAATGAGGTAGCCCAGGCGGGTGAGCTGCAGCAGCACCAGCAACACGATGACTACGATGCTGGCGAAGCCCAGCAGCAACAGCGCTCCGGTTCCTGGCATAACCTTATTGAAACATTTTCCCGAGCGATTTCCAAAGCTGATTGGGCGTGGAAGAGACCAGTTTTGCGTGAGCGCTGTCACCTCGCGGCTTTACAGCCGCGGAGTACACTGATAAAGGTGTCAGGTCCGGCGCTTCAACCGGAATCGGCCAAATCTTACTACGGCGCTGGACGCCGGGCGGCTCTCGCCGTCAGATTGACCAGGAGATCAGAAATCATGCGAATTGCGTTGTTGACCGGCGGCGGCGATTGCCCCGGCTTGAATGCGGTGATTTATGCGGCGGTGCGCAAGGGTATCAACAGCTACGGTGATGAGTTCATCGGCTTTCTCGACGGATGGAAGGGCGTCATCGAGAACCGTTTCATCCCGCTCACGCTGGAGGCCATCGATGGCATTCAGTTGAAGGGTGGAACGATTCTTCACTCATCGCGCACCAACGTGAAGAAGATTCCCGGCGGCATTGAGAAGGTTCAGGAAGTCCTGAAGCTCAACAAAATTGACGCACTGATTGCTCTTGGCGGCGACGACACGCAGTCGGTCACGCTCTTCCTGGCCGAGCACGGCATTAACGCCGTGGGCGTGCCCAAGACCATCGACAACGACATTAACGGCACTGACGCCACCTTTGGCTACGACACAGCAGTTTCCATCGCCACCGAGGCCGTGGACCGCATCCGCACCACCGCCGACTCGCACAATCGCGTCATCGTGATTGAAGTGATGGGCCGCGATGCCGGCTGGATTGCCTACGCGGCTGGCATTGCCGGCGGCGCAGACGTGACTCTGGTTCCCGAGCAGCCGATTGATATGGAGCGTGTTGCAGCGCTGCTGAAGTACAACTACGACCGCGGCAAGCACTACGGCCTGGTGGTTGTGGCCGAGGGTTGCCACCTGCCCGAAGGCGGCCAGATTATGGGCTCCACCGAAGTCGACTCCTTCGGCCACGCGCGTTTGTCGGGCATTGGCGAAGCGCTTGCCGACATGATTCAGCAGCAGACGGGCTTCGAGACCCGTTCGGTGAATCTGGGCCACACACAGCGCGGCGGTTCGCCCACCGCGTATGACCGCCTGCTGGGCCAGCGTTACGGTCTGCACGCCATCGACATGGTGCACGACCAGAAGTGGGGCCGCATCGCGGTGCTGAAGGGCACCGACGTTACCGACATCACCATCAAGGAAGCCATCGCCACCAATCGCCGTCTGGACGAGCGCTTCTTCAAGATCATCCGCGACCTGGAAGCAAAAGTTTAGCTTTCAGCTTTAACGCTTTGACACGGAAGCCATTCTCGGCAAGAGAATGGCTTCTTGCTTTCTGCCTATGCGCTACCGCCTTTACCGCCCCGACGACTTCACGGCGCTCTACGTCATCGAGGAGCTGTGCTTCCAGCCGCCGCTGCGTTTCGGGCGCCGCTACATGCGGCAGCTGGTCGACTCGCCCTCGAACGTGACCTGGATTGCGCTGGAAGGCGATGCGATGTCCGGCTTTGGCATTGTGGAGCCGGTGGAAACGCGCCAGGGCCGGCGCGCCTACATTCCCACACTCGAAGTAGCGCCAGCGATGCGCCGCCACGGCGTCGGCCAGGAGCTGCTGCGTCGTCTGGAGCGCTCGGCCGCGCGCTCCAAGGCTGGTTCCATCTGGCTGCACGTCGATACTGCAAACGCCGCCGCCATCCGGCTCTACGAGAGCGAAGGATTTTTGTTGGCCGGACGCGCAACGGGCTTCTACGACGAGGGCCGCGACGCGTTCCTCTATGGGAAGCAGCTTGAAGCGCAGGCCCCGCGTGCCTGATTTGGTGCGACCGGGCAGAGAAGAATAGGAAAAATCCGTACAATAGAGGCAAGACCCATGTCGTTAAGCAATCCCAATCTCCCCAAGTCCATCCTTGCGCTGCGCAGCTACAACGCGCAGATGCTTGTGCACGATCTTTTGGCGGGCATCACGGTAGGCCTTGTGGCGCTGCCGCTGGCCATGGCCTTCGGCATAGCCTCCGGCGTGACGCCGCAGGCCGGCCTTTACACCGCCGTGGTTGCGGGCTTCATCATCTCCGCGCTGGGCGGCTCGCGCACGCAGATTGGCGGACCGACCGGCGCCTTCGTCGTCATTGTCGCCGGCATTGTGGCGCGCTTTGGCATGAGCGGCCTGGCCATGGTGACGCTGATGGCCGGCGTACTGCTGCTCATCATGGGCCTTACTGGCCTGGGCACGGCGGTGCGCTTTATTCCGCGGCCGGTGGTCATCGGCTTCACTAACGGTATTGCGATTCTGATTGCTTCGACGCAGATCAAAGACTTCTTCGGGCTGCATGTGGCATCGGTGCCCAGCGAATTTCTGCCGCGCATCAAAGTTCTGCTGGGCGGCATGGGGACGATGAGCAAGCCCGCGCTGCTGCTGGGGCTGCTGACGCTGGCCATCATCGTGGTTCTGCCGCGCTTCAACCGCCGCATTCCTGCTTCCATCATTGGCGTGCTGGCGTGCACTGCGATTGCCTACTTCATGCATTTGCCGGTGGAAACCATCGGCACGCGCTTCGGTGGAATTCCGCAGGGGCTGCCGCCATTTGCCATTCCCAGCTTTCATGCCGAACACATCATTCCGCTGATTCCTTCGGCATTCACCGTGGCGCTGCTGGCGGCGCTGGAAAGCATGCTTTCCGCAGTTGTCGCCGATGGCATGACCGGCGACCGGCACAACCCCAACGTTGAACTCGTCGCGCAGGGCATCGCCAATATTGCGTCGCCGGTGTTTGGCGGCATTCCCGCCACCGGCGCCATTGCGCGCACCGCCACCAACATTCGCGCCGGTGCGCGGTCGCCGGTTTCCGGCATGGTGCACGCGCTCACGCTGCTGCTGATTCTGCTTGTGGCCGCGCCGCTGGCCAGCTACATTCCGCTGACCACGCTGGCCGCCGTGCTGTTTGTGGTGGCCTACAACATGGGCGAGTGGCGCGAGATTGGCAGCATTCTTCAGCTTGGTTTTACCGCCATCGCCGTCTGGGTGGTTACCTTCGCGCTCACCGTGTTTGCCGACCTGACGGTTGCAGTCAGCGTGGGCATGGCGCTGGCCGCGCTGGTGTATATCTATCGCGTGGCTGAGACGACGACTGTTTCGACAGTGACGGACGATTACATTCGCGACGGACTTTCGCACTCGCTGCAAGGGCGCATTATTCCGCCGTACGTGACGCTGCTGCGCATTCACGGGCCGTTCTTGTTTGGCACAACGGAAAAGCTGGTGGAGGCCACCGCCAACCTGGATGCCTTTACACCGGTGGTGATTTTGCGCCTGCGCAACATGACGGCGGTGGACGCGACCGGCATCCACGCCATTGAGACCCTGGCCAAGCGGTTGCGCGCCTCGGGCCGCAGCCTGATTTTGTGCGGCGCGATGGATCAGCCTTCGAAGCTGCTGCTGCAGCCACGCTTCATCTCGCACGTGGGCAGCGAAAACATCATGCCCAATATTCAGGCCGCGCTGGACAAGGCCGAAGAGATTTACCAGTCGCATCACCGGCTGGCCAGCTGATGCTTTAGTAGCGCCAGCTGGTCAGGTCCGCGCCCTTCGGCGCCGTCTTCTCAATGCGCTCCAGAATTTTGGGCAGGTACTGCGTGTTGTAGTGCAGGCGCGAGTAGGCGTTGGGCAGCGTTGGATCGCCGTTCCAGCAGTGCTCCGCACGCGGGCCGTAGGTCACCTCGCCTCCATACGCCGGGTCCTTGGTCGAGTTGAGGAAATCCTCCATCCGATACACCGCGTCGTTCAGCATGTAGGTGTCGTCCAAGCCCACATAGATGTGAATCTTGCCTTCCAGCTTGGGTCCCAGCGTCTTCCAGTCCCGCTCCAGAATCGCTTCCAGATCGTAGTGCTGGCGCCAGTACTCGGCCACCTTGTGGTCAATCTCGCCGGTCTGCTTGTTAAAGATGGGCTGCGGGTAGCCGTCCGCGCCGATCGGCCCGTAGACCGCCTGCCAGATGTCGAACTGCTCGCCCGAGCGGCCGTGGTCGCCCAGCGCCAGCTCGTAGCGATTGAGTTCCTTCGTCGTGATGAGCGTACGGCCCAGGTAGTCGCGCATGGCCGGCTGCTCCACCTGCTTGTGCGCGCCGTAGAGATAGAAAGCGTTCTTGTCCTCGTACAGATTGATGTTGGTGCAGGCGTGGAAGTCGATGGGGTCAGGGCAGGCGGCAAAGATGCCGTTGTAGTGGTCGGGATAGAAGACCTGCACGGCCAGCGCCTCCCAGCCGCCGGTGGAGCCGCCGTAGGCAAAGCGCGCCCAGCCCTGGCCAATGCCGCGGAATTGTTTTTCAATAGCGGGAATCAGCTCTGTTTCAATCGCAGTGCCGTAGGGGCCCACGTTGGCGGAGTCGACGGCGTACGAGTCATCGTAGAAGGGATTGGCGTGCTGGATTTTCACGATGAGCACGCGCGGAAACCCGGGCGCGGTCCACTTTTTGTAGAAGTCGTAGGCCTCTTGCTGCTGGATGCGGTTGTAACCAGCCAGATGGAAGCGGTCGCTGTAGTCGGGCTTCAAATCTGGATCGGGCGGATCGGTGCGGAAGTCGTCGAAGTCGGAGACGAAGTGGTCGTGAAAGATGATGAGCGGGAAGTGCGCCTCGGTGTGCTGGTCAAAGCCCTCGGGCACCAGCACAATCGCGCTCAGAAACATGGGCCGGCCCCAGAACTTGCTGAGCACAGCGCTCTGAATCTTGATGTGGCGGACGTACTTCGTGTCAGCGGGTGTCTCAATCGGCGCAATCACCTCTGTGAGCTTGAGCGTAATCGGCGCGCCATCGTGCGTAATCTTCACCTTGAACGGTTTTGAGTAGAGGTTGCCCGGCGACACGTTCCAGTGCTGGCCCTCTCCCTGGTCCATGTGCATCTTGATGGTTTTGCCGTCGGCGCGATGGAAGGTCTCGTACTTGTTCAGCACCGCCTGCACCGTGTACTCGCCGGGCTTCAGGTCCTTCAGGCTGGGCACAGGGTAGCCCCATGCGCTGGCGTCCACGGTCTGCGTCTCACCGGGCTTCCATCCATCCACGGTGACGCCGAAGACGATTTGCGATTTGGGCGTGTCGTTAATCTGATTGCGCGGCTCGTCGCTGGGGTCGGTCGAAAGGCAGAGCAGCAGACGGCCATCGAGCGGCTGCGCGCTTGCTTCCTTTGAAAATTCGACGCGGAAGGATTGAGCCAGGGAGAGGGAGGGAAGCAGGGCGAGTGCGAGAGCCAGGGCGATGCGGTTCATACCTTGCACTATAGCAAGGCATGAACCGCGCTGGATTTACTTTTGTGGCTTGTCGAAGGGCTGCTTCACAACGATGCGCGGACGGTCTTCAGCCTGCAACTGCTTGCTGACGGCCTGCACTTCGCGGAAGACCCGCAGCAGATTGCCGCCGAGAATCTTGCGGCAGTCCTCTGGGGAGTAGCCGCGCTTCATCAGCTCCGCGGTGATTTTTGGCAGGTCGGCAACGGAGTCCATGCCCTCGGGCAACTGGCCTTCCACGCCGTCGAAGTCCGAGCCGATGCCCACATGGTCCACGCCGGCTACTTTGGCGATGTGGTCGATGTGGTCGATGAGCAGAGAGAGCGGCGGGCGCGGAATGCGGTCGGCAAACTGGCGCTGCAATTTGGCGATTTCCTCGTCGGAGGCATCCTTGCTT
>DASVLI010000244.1:0-11667 GCA_036384955.1 Occallatibacter sp. | reverse complement strand
TCGGCGCTGGTGATGTACCCGATTTATACGTTTGGCAGCGACGAGCAGAAGAATACGTGGCTACCGGCGCTGGCGGCGGGCGAAAAAATTGGCTGCTTTGGACTGACCGAGCCGGGCTTTGGCTCGAACCCTGGAGGCATGACGACCACCGCGCGGAAGAGCGGCGACGGCTACGTGCTGAACGGCGAGAAGATGTGGATTACCAGCGGCAACGTGGCCGATGTTGCCATTGTGTGGGCGCGGGTGGACGACGAGGACGGCAAGGTGCGCGGCTTTCTGGTGGAGACGGACCGGCCGGGCTTCCGTGCCGATGAGATTCACGGGAAGTGGAGTTTGCGGGCGTCGGTGACGAGCGGGCTTTCGTTGCAGGATTGCCATGTGCCTGCGACGAACCTGATGCCGGGTACGGGCGGGCTGAAGAGTCCGCTGATGTGCCTGAACCAGGCGCGGTACGGCATTAGCTGGGGCGCGATTGGCGCGGGCATGGCCTGCTACGACACGGCTCTGCAATACGCCAAGACAAGAAAGCAGTTCCACAACCAGCCGATTGCCAGCCACCAGCTGGTGCAGGAAAAGCTGGTGTGGATGGCGAGCGAGATCAGCAAGGCGCAACTGCTAAGCCTGCATGTGGGCAGGCTGAAGGATGCGGGCACCGCGGGCCATCAGCACATCTCGATGGCCAAGCGGAACAACGTGTGGATGGCGCTGGAATGCGCGCGCATGGCGCGCGACGTCCTGGGCGCGAACGGCATTACCGAGGATTACCCGATCATGCGGCACATGATGAATCTGGAGTCGGTGAAGACGTACGAGGGCACACACGATATTCACGCGCTGATTCTGGGCCATCATTTGACGGGGATTGGGGCGTATTAGAGGGCGGTCAGGAACTCTCGCGCGCTGACGACTTTGGTTGCACCACACGCCGCTTGCGGAAAGTGGCGTTTGTTGCCGGTTACGAGAAATTCCGCGGACGCGGCGCGAGCGCAGGCGATGAAGATCGCGTCGTCCGGGTCAGGGAGACTGACGGCAACGGGTTTCGGTGAGAACATCCGACCCTGTTCGCGCAGAAGCGCGAGCAGGCCATCAACCTGCCTGGTGTGAAAGCCAAACTTAGGTCTGACCAGTACCTCGCGGTACTCTTTCAGGATTTCGCGGGAAAAACACGGCACACATAGATTCCGCCTCACGGCTTCCAGCACCAGTGCCTCATTGCCCAGCGGAGAGAGCAGTGCGGACACCACAACATTGGTATCGATGACGGCCCGCGTCACTGCGCGGCGGCCCGCTTTTCCCGTCGATATGCCGCAACCTCGTCATCGATGTCGCCGATGGACAACTTGTCGATACCGCGCGCTTTGGCGCCCTGCCATGCTTCACGCAGCCAGCGTGGAGCCGATTGCACGTTTTCGAGGTAATCTTCGACGCTGAGGATGACAACGGCGGGCTGTCCGCGGCGGTCCACGACGAACCGTTCGCGCGCTTCCACGGCACGGTTCATCAACTGCCCGAACTGAGTACGCGCAATGTGCGCGTCGACCCTACGGCTGCGGATGGATGCGGTTCGATTGGCCATTTCATTCTCCAATCAATTGATTAATCAATTGATTATATTTCCATTCTATCCCGCTTGCCGATTCGTTGCACAGCACGGCGAGTTGTATATTCGTAGCCATGACCCGCATATTTACTGCTGCCCTGCTGCTTGCCGCTGCCTACACGTTTGCCTTTGGACAAAGCTCGACGCCGATTGTGCTGCATGCGGCGCGGCTGCTGGATGTGGAGAGCGGCAGGATTATGTCGCCCGGCGAGATGCTGGTGGAGGGCGAGCGGATTGCCGCGGTGGGCTCGTCGGTAGCGCATGCGGCCAATGCAAAAGTCATTGACCTGGGCGATACGACACTGCTGCCGGGGCTGATTGACGCGCATATCCATCTGTTTCTGCATCCGGGCGCCGAGGATTTACAGACAGTGGAAGAGTCGGTGACATGGCGAGTGATTCTGGCCGAGCAGGCCGCCAAGGACGACCTGATGGCCGGTTACACGGCCGAGCGCGATATGGGCACGGAGGGTGCGGGGTCGGCGGATACGGCGATTCGCGAGGCGATCAACAAGGGCATGATTCCGGGGCCGCGGCTGCGGTTGAGCGGGAACGCCATCGACATTCTGGGCGGGCACGAGGACGCCAACCGGTACAACCCGGCGCAGCACGTGCTCTCCAACGCGGACTACGCGAACACCGCGGACGAGCTGGTAGCGGTGATGCGCGAGCAGCGCAAGCAGGGCTCGGACTTTGCCAAGATTTACGAGACGGGCAAGGACCGCGTGGAGGGCGACAAGGTGATTTCGCCCTACCAGTACACGGCCGAGCAGTTGAAGGCTGCGGTGGACGAGGCGCGGCGCATGGGCACGGTGGTGAGCGTGCACGCACAGGACGAGCCGGGCACTCTGTACGCGGCGCAGGCCGGAGTAGCGTCCATTGACCACGCAACGCAACTGAGCGATGAGACGGTGCGGCTGATGCGCGAGAAGACGATTTACGCGATTCCGACATTCACAATCTTCAAGTATTTTGCCGAGCATGCGGCGACTCCGGAAGCCGCGGCGCGAGAGAAGCGGCTGATGGAGATTAAGGTGGTGGAGTTCAAAAAGCAGGTGGCTGCGGGCGTGCCGTTTGCGGTGGGCTCGGACGTGGGGCCGTTTCCGCATGGGACGCAGGCGCGCGAGATGGCGCTGATGGTGGAGTACGGCATGAAGCCGCTGGCGGTGCTGCAGGCCGAGTTTTTGAACAGCGCCAAGCTGCTGGGCTGGGGCGACGAAATTGGGCAACTGAAGAAGGGCTTTTATGCGGATGTTGTGGCGGTGCCGGGCAATCCGCTGGAAGACATCAGCGTGTGCGAGCACGTGAAGTTTGTGATGAAGGGCGGAGTGGTGGTGCGGAAAGATTAACTTCCGCATTGCGGATTGCGCGTGGAGGCGGCTAGACTCGCGGGCATGAGAATTCGACCGCTGTTTGCCGCTGCTGTGTTTGCCGTGTCTGCCTGCGCTTTTGCGCAGCAAGCCGCCGAGAAGCCCAAGCCTGAAGAGACCGAAGTGTGGAAGCCTGTACCGCCGGTGGTGACGCCCGCCGCCGTGCCGGGCGGCGCGCCGTCGGATGCGATTGTGCTGTTCGACGGATCGAATGAAGACGAGTGGGTAAGCGCCGCGGACCGCATGCCGGCAAAGTGGATTGTGCACGATGGCGTGCTGACGGTGAACAAGAGCGTGGGCAATATCGAAACGAAACGGAAGTTCAAGAACTACCAGCTGCATCTGGAGTTCAGGATTCCGGAGACCATCACGGGGAGCGGCCAGTTCCGCGGCAATAGCGGTGTGTTTCTGGCTTCGACCGGACCGGGCGACGCAGGCTACGAGCTGCAGGTGCTGGACAACTACAAGAACGAGACGTACGTGAATGGCATGGTGGGGAGCCTGTACAAGCAGGCGATTCCGCTGGCCAATGCGGCGCGCAAGCCGGGCGAGTGGGAGACCTACGACGTGGCATGGACTGCGCCGGTATTTGATGCCGAGGGCAAGGTGGTGCGGCCGGCCTACGTGACGGTGTTCTTTAACGGCGTGCTGGTGGAGAACCACTTCGAGTTGCAGGGCGAGACGCTGTATATCGGCAAGCCGTTTTACAAGGCCTATGACCGCGCGCCGATCAAGCTGCAGGCGCATGGGGACAAGAGCGAGCCCATCAGCTTCAGGAACATCTGGGTACGGGAGCTGCCGTAGAGCTATTTGCGCGCGGCGGCCTCGGCGGCCTTTTGCGCGTTCTTCTGCTGCAGGCGGGCGAGGGCTTTGAGGAAGCGCGCGGGCTTTTGCGGCATCTGCGACTCCTCGACGGCTTTGCGGTAGCCGCCGAGGTAGATGGAGTAGAGGATGGCGAGCGAGCAGCCGGTTCCCCAGAGGAAGCCGAGACAGAGGCCGATAATGGCGGCGGGGCCGAAGTTCGTCATGCGGATCGCTCCCTTGCCACTACACTCTAGACGGCGACGGTGAAGCTGACTTCGTCGCGGGTGACGGAGCGGTAGAGGGTGTCGCGTTCGACAGGGACGCGGCCGGCCTCGGTGATGAGGCGGCAGAGTTCCTTGCGGGTCATGCCCTGCGGAGTGGTGGCGCCGGCATCATGGTAAATCTTCTCTTCGACGACGGTGCCGTCGATGTCGTCGGCTCCGAAGCGGAGAGCGATCTGCGCGATTTTGGGTGTAAGCATCTGCCAGTAGGCTTTGATGTGGGGGAAGTTGTCGAGCAGCAGACGGCTGACGGCAACCTGGCGAATGTCGAGCAAGCCGGTGGTGACGGGCAGGTGGTCGAGCGGGGTGTTCTCCGGATGGAAGGCCAGGGCGATGAAGGTCTGGAAGCCGCCGGTCTCGTCCTGCACCTGGCGGAGCTTGAGCAGGTGGTCGACGCGGTCCTCGTCGTTTTCAATGTGGCCGTAGAGCATGGTGGCGTTGGATTTGAAGCCCATTTTGTGGGCCAGGCGCGCGGTGTCGAGCCACTCTGAGCCGTCGATCTTGTGGTCGCAGATGATGGAGCGGACACGCTCGGAGAAGATTTCCGCGCCGCCGCCGGGCATGGAGTCGACGCCAGCCTCGCGGAGCTTTTCAAGCACCTGTTCGATGCAGAGCTTGGAGCGCTTGGCGAAGAAGGCCACCTCGACCATGGTGAAGGCCTTGACGTGGACCTTTGGAAATCTCTGTTTGAGCCCGCGGACGAGATCGGTGAAGTATTCGAGCGGAAGATCGGGGTGGAGGCCGCCGACGATGTGGAATTCGGTGACAGCTTCAGAGTAGCCGGAGGCCGCGGCGGTCCAGGCTTCTTCAAGAGCCATGGTGTAGCCGGCGGGGTCGCCCTTTTTGCGGCCGAAGGCGCAGAGCTTGCAGGCGGCAACGCAGACGTTGGTGGGATTGATGTGGCGATTGACGTTGAAGTAGGTCACGTCGCCATGGAGTTTTTCGCGGACCCAGTTGGCCAGCCAGCCAACGGCGAGCACGTCGTGCGAGCGATAGAGTACCAGGCCGTCGTCGAAGCTGAGCCGTTCGCCGGCGAAGACACGGGCGGCGATGGGTTCGAGCCGTGGGTCGTAGGTGCGGAATCCGGAGGTGGGGCGGGGGTCTCCCGTGGGCGCCTGCATACATTGATGATACCGAATTCGGAACTGGCGGGCCCAGCACGAGGCGAAAAACGCCTTGCGCGGGGGGAGATGGGCCCGGCCCGCGGCGGATGCGGGCCGGTGGCCAGGCTAGTTGCCAGGAGCGGCAGCCGGAGCAGCGGCGGGGGCTGCCGCAGGCGCGGCTTCCGTGGCAAAGGTGCGGATATAGGCGATGAGGGCGTTCACTTCATCGTTTTTCGCGCGGCCTTCCACTTCGGCGGGCATCTTGTCTTTGCCGTTGCGGATGATGCCGAACAGCTCCTGATCGGTTTTGCCGGCCAGGGTCTTGGGGTCGGTCCAATCGGGCAGAGTCAGAGCCATGTCCTTGGCAACGTCGGTTTTGCCGTCTCCCTTGTCGCCGTGGCAGATTGCGCAGTCCATCTCGTAGAGCTTCTTTGCCTTGGCAACAGAGTCGGCAGAGACTTTGGCGCCGGTCTTATGGTCAGCGGCGGGGGCCTGGACGCCTCCCGACGGAATGGCAGCGGACAGGACTCCGAATGCCGCAGTGGCGGCAACAAGCAGCAGGGGTTTCAGCATAGGCCATCTCCTCCATCGCGGCTGCCGGAGACGCGCAGCAGCAATGATTTCCTTCAACGCGGTGAATTATAGGACGAATATACGCTCTTGTGCAGTCATACGTGTCGCACATGGCTGAAAAGGGCGTGGATAGGCCCGTTGGAGGCAGGTACACGGCGGCCCTGCTTGTGGTATACGTTTCAGCATGTTTGTACGTCGCATTGGATTTGTTTTCTGCGTCCTCCTGCTTGCCACGTCGAGCCTTCGCGCCTCCGGGCCGAAGGTTGCCGAGACCCCGCCGCTGGGCTGGAACAGCTGGGATGCCTACGGGCTGACGATCAACGAGGCGGATTTTCGCGCCAACACCGAAGTGCTGGCCGGCCTGCACAAGTACGGCTGGGAGTATGCGGTGATTGACGAAGGCTGGTACATGCAGGACCCGTTTGCCGCGACGGTGGCGGCGCGGAAGTATGTGTGGGATGCGAACGGAATTCTGATTCCGGCGGTGGACCGCTTCCCTTCCTCGGCGAAGGGCGAGGGGTTTAAGCCGCTGGCCGACTGGGTGCATGAGCAGGGGCTGAAGTTTGGGATTCATCTGGTGCGCGGGATTCCGCGGCAGGTGGTGGATGCGAACCTGCCGATTGCAGGCTCGACGTTCCACGCCGAGGATGCGGCGGACCGCAACGAGACCTGCCCATGGGACGAGGGCAACTATGGCATCCGCGACAACGCGGCTGGCCAGGCTTATTACGATTCGATGCTGAAGCTGTACGCGGGCTGGGGGCTGGATTTCATCAAGGTGGACTGCATCAGCGACCACCCCTACCGGCCGACGGAGATAAAGCAGATTGCAGCGGCCATCAAGAAGACGGGGCGGCCGATTGTGCTGAGCCTTTCACCGGGGCCAACGCAACTGGAGCACGCCGAAGAAGTGGCGAAGTACGCGCAGATGTGGCGCATCACCGACGACCACTGGGACGGGTGGACGTTCGAGCACAAGGGGACGAGCGAGTTTCCTATGGGCTTGCGCGATGCGTTTGACCGGGTGGCAGCGTGGGCTCCGCATGTGAGGGCGGGCCACTGGCCCGATGCGGACATGCTGCCGGAGGGCTATCTTGGGCCGCATCCGGGGTGGGGCGAGGCGCGGCAGTCGCGGCTGACGCAGGACGAGCAGCGGTCGGAGTTCACGCTTTGGGCCATTGCGCGCTCGCCGATGATTATGGGCGCGAACCTGACCAAGCTGGACGACTTTACCCGCGGGTTGATGGCGAACAAGGAAGTGCTGGAGTTGAACCAGGAGGCGGTGGAGAGCGGGCCGGGACTGCTGCCGCTGCAGAAGGATGGTAAGGACAGCTATCCGCAGCGCTACTGGTACGCACGTACAGGAGGGTTGAAGCCGAAGTCCTATCTGGCGGTGTTCAATCTGGAGGACCATCCGACTTCGTCGACGCTGCCGTGGGCGATCTTCCACCTGAGCGAAAAGCAACACGTGCTGTACGACGTGTGGAAGCAGAAGCGGGTGCCGAAGGCACGGTCGCTGCATGTGGAGCTGCCGCCGCACGGCTGCGCGCTGTACCGGGTGGAGTAGGACAGCGCCCCGCTGCGTTGTGCGAAACTGAAGCTGTATTCCGATGCCCATTCTTCGTTCCGCATTCATCGCGCTCTCTCGCAATCGCACGCTGCGCGGCTTTGCCGAGCGGACACGCGTGGGCGGCAAGCTGAGCTCGCGGTTTGTGGCGGGCACAGAGATTGAAGACGCCCTGCGGGTGGCCGCGCTGCTGAACCGCCTGCGCATTCATGTGACGCTGGACTCGCTGGGCGAGAGCGTGACGGACGCCGAGCAGGCGCGGGCGGCGGCGGCAATTTATCACCGGCTGCTGGACGAGATTGCGGCGCGCAAGCTGGATGCGAACATCAGCGTGAAGCTGACGCAGATGGGTCTTGAGCTGGACCCGGCACTGGCCGGGCAGATAGCCGAAGAGCTGGCGACACATGCGGCGGCGACGGGCAACTTTCTGCGCATCGACATGGAAGACTCGTCGCTGACCGATGCGACACTGGCGATTGTGCGGCGGCTGCACGAGAAGCCGGGCCTGCGCGGGGCGATAGGCGTCGTGATTCAGGCATATCTCTATCGCTCGCAGACGGACATTGAGCAGCTGATCGCCGACGGCATCCGGGTGCGGCTATGCAAGGGCGCGTACAAGGAGCCGGAGGCGGTGGCGTTTCCGCGCAAGGTAGACGTGGACACGAACTACGTGCGGCTGGCGTGCCGGCTGCTGGAGAGCGATGTGTACCACGGGCTGGCCACACACGATGAGGCAATGATTGCCGAAGCGCGCCGGTTCGCCGCCGACCATGGCATTGGTCCGGAGAAGTTCGAGTTCCAGATGCTGTATGGAGTGCGGCGCGATTTGCAGCGGCGGCTGGTAACCGAGGGCTACAACGTGCGCGTGTATGTGCCGTTCGGGCGCGAGTGGTATCCGTACTTTATGCGCAGGCTGGCGGAGCGGCCGGCGAACGCTATCTTCATTCTGAAAAATCTGCTGCGGAAGTAGCGCCTAGTCGCGGTCTTCCCTGCCGGCCATGTGATGTGCGTGCGCAGACGGGCGGCCGTCGACCATGACGGGGCCGACCCACTCCGAGGAGCGATGCACGCGCTTGCCGCGGCGCTTGATGTAGGAGAGCTCGCGGCAGAGTGGGCACTCCCACGGATAGTAGCCGAGCATGGGCATGATGCTTTTTTGCCAAAAGCCCTGACGCGGCAGACGGCGCATTCTTTCGCTGCCGCACTTGGGGCATACAACGGGCGCGTGTGCGTTGTGTTTCGATTCAGACATCGTCGATCCTTATCCTAATCTGGCCGCGGATTTTGCAGATGCATGGTGCGACTGTCTGCGCTCATTGTATCGCCAAACGACAATGGTTCAATGTGGAGCCTCAGCCCTGGATACGGCTGAGACTCTGAAGGCAAAGTCCGGCCACGGCTTTGGCCAATGTGGATGATGCATTGAGCGACTCGGGACGCTCGAGGCGCAGGCCGAGTTTGGCGGCGTGCTGCTTGAAGGCGATGTCGATGTCGTAGAGAATTTCGACATGGTCGCAGAGGAAGCCGATGGGCTGGAGCACGAGGATCTTTTGACCTTCCGCAGCAATTTTATCGAGTGTCTCCTCGACAGTCGGGCCAATCCACGGTCCACCGCTTGCGCCCTGGCTCTGGAAGGCGAACCACCAGCGAGGAATTTCGGGAACGCGCGCGGCGACCAGCGAGGCCGTTGATTTTGCATCCTCGGCATACGGGTCAGCACCCTGCCCTGGCCAGTACTTAGGCTGATCGGGGTTTGCGGCCGGGGTTTGCACTGTCCGGCAAGGAACGCTGTGCGCGGTAAAGAGCACGGGCGGAGTAGAGCCGGTTTCAGCGGCGAGCGCGGAGAGCTTTGCGCGTAGGCGCTCGGCAAATGCTTCGGCGAGCAGCGGATCGCGTGACCAGCCTTCAGTGAAGTCGATTTTGAGAGAGCCGGCTTCGGCTTCGACGGCGCGCTTGTAGAGGCCGACGCTGGTGCGGGAGTTTTGCGGAGCGAGGCAGACAACCGCGGCCTCTTCGACGCCGTCGGCGCGCATTTGCTTGACGACATCGGGAATGTAGGGACGCCAGTTGCGCATGCCGACGTAGACCTTAACCGGCTGACCAGTTGCAGCAAGCTCGGCTTCGACCAGCGCGGCGTGTTCCATGGTGAGTTCGGTGAGCGGGCTGCGACCGATGAGCGAGTAGCGGTGCTGAATCTCCTCGACGACGGTCTGGGGCATGGGCCGGCCGCTCACAACGTTGCGCAAATACTCGGGGATCTGGTCGGTGGTCTCCGGCGTGCCGTGCGCCAGCAGCAGGATGGCTTGCTTAGGCATTCGCCTCCTTCAACCGGAATTCGCGGACCATTTTGACGACGGCCTGGACATTTTCAACCGGCGTGTTGGGGACGATGCCATGGCCGAGATTGAAGATGTGTCCGGGGCGGCCGTTGGCGGAACGCAGAATGGCGTGGACGCGTTTTTCGAGCACGTCGTGCGGTGCGAAGAGGGTGATGGGGTCGAGATTTCCCTGCACCGCGCGGCTGTGACCGACGGCGTGCCAGCCTTCGTCGAGAGGCTGACGCCAGTCGAGACCAATGACGTCGGCGCCAGTCTCAGCCATGGCGCCGAGAAGGCCGGCCGTTTCCACACCGAAATAAATGACGGGAACGCCGAGACCCTGGACATTGCGGACGAGGCGCTTGGAGGCCTCGAAGGCGTAGTCGTGGTAATCGGCAAGGCTGAGCGCACCAACCCAGGAGTCGAAGATCTGGATCACGTCGGCGCCGGCGTCGACCTGCTGGTGGCAATACTCGGTGAGCACGGTGACGATCTTGTCGAGCAGGCTGCTCCAGGCCATGGTGTCGCCGTACATCAGCTTTTTGGTTTCGATGTAGTTGCGGGAGCCGCCGCCCTCGATCATGTAGCTGGCCAGTGTGAAGGGCGCGCCGCAGAAGCCGATGATGCCAAGGCGGTCGCGGAAGTGCACGGCGACTTTCTCGATGGCGCGCGCGACGTAGCCAAGTTCGGCGGCGCGGTCGGTGCGCAGCGCGCGGACGTCGTCCGCGGTGCGCACGGGTTTATGGACCACGGGCCCTTCGCCAGCCTGGAACTCGAAGTCGAGCCCCATGGGCTCAAGCGGCAGCAGCAGGTCGGCAAAGATGATGGCGGCATCGACGCCAAGCTTTTCCGCGGCGGTGATGGTGACCTCGGCGGCCAGCTCGGGCTGCTTGCAGATTTCAACAAGCGTGTGGTGCTTGCGAACGTCGCGGTACTCCTGCATGTAGCGGCCAGCCTGGCGCAGAAACCATACAGGCGTGCGGTCAACGGGCTTGCGCAAACATGCCCTGACAAAACGATTGCCGCTCAGGATCGACTCGCCGGCGGCAGACTCGGGAAGCTTTGAATGCATACAGGATTGATTTTACCGGGTTGGACCAGCCGCGGCCCACGGAGCAGACGGAAAGCTGCTCAGCTGTTTTTCAGGTTCCTATGGCACTCTGCGCAGGAATGAAGGAGAGAACCGCCATGGACCTGAGCCATCCCAGCATCCGCTGGACAATCAAGCGTATACGGATGATTGCAGCAGGCCTGCCCCTGATGCTGTTCTCCGCACTGAACCTGTGCGGCCAAGAACCCGCTGGGGCAGCTGGGAGCCCTCATTCTGCCTCATCGGACACGCTGAGCTATTGGTACGGTTCTCTGTACAGGACGCCGTTTGTGCTGGTGCCGGGCACGGGAAAGCCGGCCAATATTCAACGCCATTCCATTGAGTACACACACGCGAGCGGGTGGGCGCTGGGATCGAACTTTGCCAACGTGACGCTGAGCCAGAGTGACATGGCAGAACCGGCGGCCAATGGCGGCACGGGGGCAACGGAAGCGTATGTCATTTTGCGCTCGGGCCTGGGCCTGAACCAACTGACGGGCACGACGAAGTTTCGCAAGGGACCAATTGCGAATGTGAGCCTTGAGCTGGGCGCGAACCTGGAGACGAAGAACTCCGCGTACGCACCGGCTGAGCGCACGATTTATGCCGGACCGAATGTGCAGTTTGCCGTGCCGCGCGGCTACATGCATGTGGGGTTTCATTTCCGCAAGGAGTGGAACCACGAGGGCGTGCTGGGCAAGCAAGAGGACTATGCGCCGGATTTCAATATCGAACCGTCGTGGATGCTTCCCTTCCAGGTAGGCAAAGTACACCTTGCCTACAGCGGCTTTGCCGAGTACAACACAGCCAAGGGCAAGGACTCCTTTGGAAGCAAGACAGTGCCCGAGTTTCTGGTGCGGAATACGGTTTCGGTGGACCTTGGCGCACTGCTGTTTCACCGGGCGCAACTGGTGGATGTGAATGGCGGCTTCTGGTATTGGCACAATGAGTACGGCAAGCC
>DASVLI010000243.1:0-5681 GCA_036384955.1 Occallatibacter sp. | reverse complement strand
GCTGTCATTTTCAGAAGACGACTGCACCAATTGACGGGGCGTAACGCCAGGTGTGCAGTCGGCTCCTGACCACGCAATATCAGAAGTCATCTGCACCAATCTCGACTATGCTCAATACTCGTGTGCACCAAAGCGAGGTGTGAGCATGGCGTCAGACACATTACCAATTGCCGAGCAGGGCGTGGCCACCCTGCCCGATGCGGCATGGGCACAGGCCCGGCACCGGACCGAAATCATCGGGCCGCTGGCAGCGCTTGAAGTGGTTGGGCATGAAGCCGCCGATGCCGCTGCTCAAGCGCTGGGCCTATCCAGGCGGCAGGTGTATGTCCTGATCCGGCGTGCCCGGCAAGGTGCTGGGTTTGTGACGGACCTGGTTCCCGGCCAGTCCGGCGGCGGAAAAGGCAAGGGACGCTTGCCGGAATCAGTTGAGCGCATCATCCGCGAGTTGCTGCAAAAGCGCTTCCTGACCAAGCAGAAGCGTAGCCTGGCGGCGTTCCACCGCGAGGTCGCGCAGGCTTGCAAAGCGCAAAAGCTACGGGTGCCGGCGCGCAACACTTTGGCCCTGCGGATCGCCGGCCTCGACCCGCTCAAGGCCACTCGCCGCCGGGAAGGTCAGGATGCGTCCCGCAGCCTGCAAGGTGTCGGTGGTGAGCCTCCCGCCGTGACCGCGCCACTGGAACAAGTGCAGATTGATCACACGGTCATCGACCTGATCGTGGTGGACGAGCGCGACCGGCAACCGATTGGCCGTCCGTATCTGACCATCGCCATCGACGTGTTTACCCGCTGCGTGCTCGGCATGGTCGTCACGCTGGAAGCGCCGTCATCTGTTTCGGTCGGCCTGTGCCTTGTGCATGTCGCCTGCGACAAGCGTCCCTGGCTGGAGGGTCTGAATATAGAAATGGATTGGCCGATGAGCGGCAAGCCCAGGCTGCTCTACTTGGACAACGCGGCCGAGTTCAAGAGCGAGGCGCTGCGCCGTGGCTGCGAGCAGCACGGCATCCGGTTGGACTATCGTCCGCCAGGGCAGCCGCACTACGGCGGCATCGTGGAACGGATCATCGGTACGGCGATGCAGATGATCCACGATGAATTGCCAGGGACGACCTTCTCCAACCCTGACCAGCGCGGGGACTACGATTCCGAAAACAAGGCCGCCCTGACATTGCGTGAGCTGGAGCGCTGGCTCACGTTGGCGGTGGGCACCTATCACGGCTCTGTGCACAACGGCCTGCTTCAGCCGCCGGCGGCGCGCTGGTCAGAAGCCGTGGCGCGTGTCGGTGTACCGGCTGTCGTCACCCGCGCCTTGGCTTTTTTGGTCGATTTCCTGCCCATCATTCGCCGTACTCTGACTCGCACCGGCTTTGTCATCGACCACATTCACTACTACGCCGATGCGCTCAAACCGTGGATCGCACGACGCGACCGCTTGCCCGCTTTCCTGATCCGGCGCGACCCGCGTGACATCAGCCGTATCTGGGTGCTGGAACCGGAGGGGCAGCATTACCTGGAAATCCCCTACCGTACCTTGTCGCACCCGGCTGTCACCCTCTGGGAACAACGGCAGGCGCTGACGAAATTGCGGCAGCAGGGACGCGAACAGGTGGATGAGTCGGCGCTGTTCCGCATGATCGGGCAGATGCGCGAGATCGTGACCACCGCACAGAAGGCCACGCGCAAGGCGCGGCGCGACGCGGATCGACGCCAGCACCTCAAGGCATCGCCTCCGCCGGACAAGCCGATTCCGCCGAAAACGGACGTTGCTGATCCGCAGGCAGACAACCTGCCTCCGGCCAAACCGTTCGACCAGATCGAGGAGTGGTAGCCGTGGACGAATATCCCATCATCGACTTGTCACACCTGCTGCCAGCTGCACAGGGGCTGGCTCGGCTGCCGGCGGACGAGCGCATCCAGCGCCTTCGCGCCGACCGCTGGATCGGCTACCCGCGCGCGGTCGAGGCGCTGAACCGGCTGGAAACCCTGTATGCGTGGCCAAACAAGCAACGCATGCCCAACCTGCTGCTGGTTGGCCCGACCAACAACGGCAAGTCGATGATCATCGAGAAATTCCGGCGCACGCATCCGGCCAGCTCCGACGCGGACCAGGAACACATGCCGGTGCTGGTCGTGCAGATGCCGTCCGAACCGTCGGTGATCCGCTTCTACGTCGCGCTACTTGCCGCGATGGGGGCACCATTGCGCCCGCGCCCACGGCTGCCGGAAATGGAGCAACTGGCGCTGGCACTGCTGCGCAAGGTCGGCGTGCGCATGCTGGTGATCGACGAGCTGCACAACGTCTTGGCCGGCAACAGCGTCAACCGGCGGGAATTTCTCAACCTGCTGCGCTTCCTCGGCAATGAGCTGCGCATCCCATTGGTCGGGGTCGGCACGCGCGACGCCTACCTGGCCATCCGCTCGGATGACCAATTGGAAAACCGCTTCGAGCCCATGATGCTGCCGGTGTGGGAGGCCAACGACGATTGCTGCTCACTGCTGGCCAGCTTCGCCGCTTCGCTTCCATTGCGGCGACCCTCGTCGATTGCCACGCTGGACATGGCCCGCTACCTGCTCACACGCAGCGAGGGCACCATCGGCGAACTGGCGCACTTGCTGATGGCGGCGGCCCTCGTCGCCGTGGAGAGCGGCGAGGAAGCGATCAACCACCGCACGCTCAGCATGGCCGATTACACCGGCCCAAGCGAGCGGCGTCGGCAATTCGAGCGGGAACTGATGTGAAGCCAGCGCCACGCTGGCCGCTGCATCCGGCTCCCAAGGAAGGCGAAGCCTTGTCTTCATGGCTCAACCGCGTGGCCCTTTGCTATCACATGGAGGTGTCCGACCTGCTGGAGCACGATCTTGGTCACGGCCAGGTTGATGACCTGGATACCGCGCCACCACTGTCGCTGCTGATGATGCTCTTCCAGCGGAGCGGCATCGAGCTGGACCGGCTGCGTTGCATGAGTTTCGCCGGCTGGGTGCCTTGGCTACTGGATAGCCTTGATGATCAGATTCCAGACGCATTGGAAACCTATGCGTTCCAGCTCTCGGTGCTGCTGCCGAAACTCCGCCGTAGGACGCGATCCATCACGAACTGGCGTGCCTGGCTGCCCAGCCAGCCGATACATCGCGCCTGTCCGCTCTGTCTGAACGACCCGGCAAACCAAGCCGTACTGCTTGCATGGAAGCTGCCCCTGATGCTGAGCTGCCCGCTGCATGGTTGCTGGCTGGAATCCTATTGGGGCGTGCCTGGGCGGTTTCTCGGCTGGGATAACGCCGACACTGCGCCGCGCACCGCCAGCGACGCGATTGCAGTGATGGACCGGCGTACCTGGCAGGCACTGACGACCGGCCATGTGGAGCTGCCGCGCCGACGCATCCACGCTGGATTGTGGTTTCGGCTAATACGCACGCTGCTCGATGAGCTGAACACCCCGCTTTCGACGTGCGGAACCTGCGCGGGGTATCTCCGCCAAGTATGGGAAGGCTGCGGGCATCCGCTGCGTGCTGGGCAAAGTCTGTGGCGACCGTATGAAACCCTGAACCCGGCAGTACGATTGCAGATGCTGGAGGCGGCGGCAACGGCAATCAGCTTGATTGAGGTGAGGGATATTAGCCCGCCAGGCGAGCATGCAAAGCTGTTCTGGTCCGAGCCCCAAACCGGGTTCACCAGTGGCCTGCCGGCGAAAGCGCTGAAGCCCGAACCCGTCGATCACTGGCAGCGTGCGGTCAAGGCCATTGATGACGCCATCATTGAAGCGCGGCACGACCCCGAGACGGCACGCTCGCTGTTCGCGTTGGCTTCCTATGGTCGGCGCGACCCCGCTTCCCTGGAACAGTTGCGCGCTACCTTCGCGAAGGAAGGCATCCCCACGGAATTTTTGTCACATTACGAGCCTGATGAGCCCTTTGCATGTCTTAGACAGAATGACGGGTTAAGTGACAAATTTTGACGACCAGAACTTTCCGGTTCACACTGTCACATAATCGAACGTATATGTGACAGGTGCAAGATGCTGATTGGCTACATGCGGGTATCGAAGGCAGACGGCTCACAGGCCACCGACTTGCAGCGCGATGCGCTAGTCACTTCTGGCGTCGATCCCACCCAACTTTACGAGGATCAGGCGTCTGGCAAGCGCGAAGACCGCCCTGGCTTGGCGAGCTGCCTAAAGGCGCTGCGCGAGGGGGATACGCTGGTGGTGTGGAAACTGGACCGGCTCGGGCGTGACCTGCGCCACCTGATCAATACCGTCCACGACCTGACCGGCCGTGGTGTCGGACTGAAGGTGCTGACCGGCCACGGTGCGGCCATCGACACCACGACGGCCGCCGGCAAGCTGGTCTTCGGCATCTTTGCCGCGCTGGCCGAGTTCGAGCGCGAACTGATCGCCGAGCGCACCGTGGCGGGCCTGGCCTCGGCACGGGCGCGCGGTCGGAAAGGTGGCCGGCCGTTCAAGATGACGGCCGCCAAGCTGCGCCTGGCGATGGCGGCAATGTGCCAGCCCGAAACCAAGGTCGGCGACCTGTGCCAGGAACTCGGCATCACGCGACAGACCCTGTACCGACACATTTCCCCAAAAGGCGAGTTGCGCCCAGATGGGACGAAACTACTCAACCGTACCTGACAAGTAGTCAGCCTCCGCCTGACGGCGGCGAATCGCAAGCGCTCGGCTTGGCGCTGGTTTCGGTCGCAGTAATGGCGCGTGCCTGGAAGCGCTGGTAGCACTCCAGCCCGCAGAAGTGCTCGACGTACTCCGCGCCTTCCGGGGTGAAGGCGGCATCGAGCGGGATTTCCTTGCAACACACGCAGCAAGCGGTGCTCGGTTCGTTGACGTTCATGGTGGTGTTTCTCCATTGGTTGACGAAGCTGGCGAAGGTCGCCGCCGGCATCGGCTTCGCGAACAGAAAGCCCTGCACCGTGTCGCAGCCGGCCTGCCGCAACCACGCCAGGCTGTCGGGTGTTTCCACGCCTTCGGCCACTACCTCCATGCCCAGCCCATGCGCGAGCTGGATCACCGCCCGCACGATGCATTGGTCGCGGGTATCGTCCGGCAGCCTGGCAACGAACGATTGGTCGATCTTCAGCGTGGTGATCGGGCAGCACTTCAGATGTTGCAGGCAGGAATAGCCCGTGCCGAAGTCGTCGGCCGCGAAATGCACGCCGAGGGCACGCAAGGCGTCGAAGGTGGCGAACAGGGCCGGATTGCCGAAGGCGACCGATTCAGTCAACTCGATCTCCAGACATTCGGCGGGTAAGTCCGCATCGGTCAGCACCCGCTGAATCTCGGCATCGAACATCGGCCCGACCTGACTCGCGGACACATTGACGGCGAGCCGGAACGGCTGCCACGCCAATGCTTGCCACTTGCGCATCTGTCGGCAGGCTTCGCACAGCACCCACGTGCCAATTGCCGGCATCAGGCCGGACGACTCGGCCAGCGGTATGAACTGACCTGGTGGCAGCAGTCCCAAGCTCGGATGCCGCCAGCGCAGCAGCGCTTCCGCGCCGACGATCCGGTTATTACGCAGATCGACCAGCGGCTGGTAATACAGCTCAAGCTGCCGGCTCGCCGCCGCCTGCGCCAACTCAGTCGCCGTCCATCCGGCGGGGTGCGAAGTCATCATGATCCGCCCCGGAAGGCGCGCAGTAGCCGCGTCACGGACAGAATGAATAAGCCGGT
>DASVLI010000242.1:0-1646 GCA_036384955.1 Occallatibacter sp. | reverse complement strand
GCCATTTGCTCCTGCGTCATATGGAACTCACGCGAGAGGCGCTCGAAGGCCCGCGCCTGCTCCATTGGGTTCAGGTCGGCGCGTTGCAGGTTTTCAACGATGGTGATCTCCATCGCCTGCTCGTCAGAGACCTGGCGAAGGATGGCCGGAATGGTCTTTTTGCCAGCCTGCTGCGAAGCGCGCCAGCGGCGCTCGCCGGCGATGAGCTGAAAACGCCCGTTGGCCTGTGCGCGCACCAGAATCGGCTGCACCACGCCGTTGGCGGTAATCGAAGCAGCCAGCTCTGCCAGCTGCGCCTCGTCCATAACTGATCGTGTTTGGTATGGGTTGCGGTCAATCAGCTCGACGGGAATTTCGCGCGGACGTCCCCCTTCGGCATCCGGCGCGGTAGCAGCCGGCTGCGCGGCGCTGGGAACGCGCGGCAGCAGGGAATCCAGTCCTTTGCCCAGGGCGCGACGTTTGGGATCGGTGGCAATGGCATTCATGGCATCTCTTCCTTTATCTGGTTGCAGGCCGGAAATCGTTGGAATTTTAAGACGTTAGCGCGGGAGTTGGCCTCACGAGTAGGGCCAGAAGCGGACTTCCCGCTTGGGCTTCTCTCCCGGCTCGGGATCGGCTTCAGCGGCGGCCTTTCTGGCCAAGCCGCGGGGGCTTTCCATCTTGTTCCGGGCCAAAAACTCTCCGGCCAGCTCGAAATAGGCCTCGGTTCCCCGGGAGCGGCCGTCGTAGAGCGCCACCGGCTTGCCGTGGCTGGGCGCTTCGGCCAGGCGCACGTTCCGGGGAATCACGGTCTTAAAGAGGCCGTCGCCAAAGTAGTCACGCAGAGTCTGCGTGACCTGCTGGGCCAGGTTCGTGCGGTCGTCATACATGGTCAGCAGCACGCCCTCGATGAAAATGTCGGGATTGTAGGCCGCGCGAATGCGTTCCAGGGTTGAAAGCAGCTCGGTGACGCCCTCCAGAGCGAAATATTCGGCCTGCATGGGGACAATCAGCGATTGCGCCGCGACCAGAACATTCAACGTGAGCAGATCCAATGCCGGCGGGCAATCGAGAATGACGAGGTCGTAGCTCTCCCGGACGGTATCGAGCGCCTTGCGCAGTCGCCCTTCGCGCTCTTCGGCATTGGCCAGCTCCACATTGGCGCCGGTCAGGTTTTTTGAGCCCGGCAGCAGGAAGAGAGTCTCAATCTCCGTAGGAAGAATGACTTGCTCAGGAACAGCATCGCCGACCAGGACGTCGTAAATGGAGTGGCGGTTGTCGTCGCGCTGCACTCCAATGCCGGAGGTGGCATTTGCCTGCGGGTCGCAGTCCACCAAAAGAACGCGCAAACCTTCCAAAGCGAGGCAGGCGGAGAGATTGATGGCGGTTGTGGTTTTACCCACTCCGCCTTTTTGGTTCACAACACCGAGAATCTTGCCCATGGCAAACCAGAGTACAGGTTTCGGCGGCACGCGTGTGGGCACCTAGAGCTGTGGAGAATTCGGGGCAGCTGTGGAAAGCGGCTGGAAGCAAGGTAAGGAATGCCATGCAATTCCAGATGGGTCAACGCCTTGCAGGCGACGCGAAATTGGCACTCCGCGCGCTTCTCTGTGGAGGCAGCGGTGGAAAACTCCACGGCCTGCGCAAAAATTCTTTGCTGCCAGAGG
>DASVLI010000241.1:0-5805 GCA_036384955.1 Occallatibacter sp. | reverse complement strand
GAGATGATTGTGCGACAAAGCGGGGAAATTATCTGTAAATGGGTGGATACTTAGTTTGCGCGTGTCTTCCCGTTCTTCGTGCAGCAAGGGTGAGAACCACAAGCCTGTGCGCTCAGCATCTGTGGTTCCCACCCTTTCCACGATGAAACCGTGGAAAGGATGGGGCATCCATGGTGTTTTACTTGTCTGAAGAGTGCGCCAGTCACCTAACAGGGGGCTCCTAACGATGAGAACTAAACTTGCGATGCTGCACATGTTGCTGATGTTGTGCGTTTACCAGACCGGAGGTACGGCTCAGCCCCCAGAAGATGGAGTGGGCCGGTGGCCCAGTCATAAGTCGTAAAATCTGTGCCCCGTTCATCGCGCTTGTTGCGATGAGCGGGCGGTAGGCGGTCCGTGCTCTCCCACTCTCCCACTCATCCACGATGTGACCGTGGATGAATGGGGCACGCAGAGTTCGTGGCTATTTCATGACCGGGCCACCTGCCTAACGTGTTTTGCACCAATTGGCAAAGTATCCACTCTGAAATGCCGCGACATTGCTGAATCCTACGTGCCTGAATTCGCCTGCGATGCGCTCTGATTGGTCGCCAGAAACGATTTCAATATCAGCGCCGCGCTGCGGCTTTAGGAACAACAAATCACGGGCGCGCTGGTCGGCCCCAGGGAGGCTATAGCCACAAATGACAATCTTGTCGGCGGCTCTTAAAGCTCCTGATGCCTGCGACCAGAGATGATCCCAGAAGTCGCCAAACTCATGCCCAAAGGAAGTATCGTAGAAGAATTCTTTGCTTCGGCCAGGAAGGATGAGGCACGGAAACGCGCCGCCGCTCTGATACATGTGGCCCGAGAATGTTTCGTAACCGAGAAATTTCAAATCCGCGCGATGGATGACGGGATGGTTCCCCATCGAGGAAGCCGGGTTGACTAAAAACGCTCCTCCTGTTGCACCGCCAAAAAGTGAAACCAGCCAATTCACGCTGCCGTGCAGCTTGAGCACCAAAATGTCAGATGGAATGTCCTCCATTCCGAGTGGAAATCCGTACCCACGCGAAATGTCCCATTTGCCGAACCGCCTAAGTTCTCGCTCAAGAGAATCGTCGTAATTGAAAGTAACAACCACGTCGCCCGGTCGCACGATACGTTCAGCAAATATCGTGTAGCTCTGGGGTGGCAACAGATGAATCTGTCGAAACCACTCTTGTAGTGCTACTCCGAGGTAGCCTCGATGATTCGCGATTCTCCTGCGCTGTATGAGGTCTTCGGGAACTCCGGAATCCTTTAGCTTTTCAACCTGAGATTGGATTTCAGTGATCAAGTCTTCGATGTTTGGCTTGTCGCCTAAAGTGTCCATGAGGAATTCTGCAGAGGCGCGAATCCACTCATTTTCTGACTTCAGCATGTATTCAAACAGCGCACTGCCCATCACGGAAGCCAGAGGGTACCCAGCATCGCACGAAGCTCCTGCACCGAAGACATAAACCGTTGCCATAAGATTGTCCTAATGATAGCTCCGCAATACGGAGTGCGAGCATTGCGCCGAGTCAATAAATGTGTGTTCACAGTCCTCGGCAGGTGGCCCGGTCAAGTTTTTCAATTTATGCTCTCCCGCGATGTTGTGTGCCCCATTCAAGCCGCGCCGTTTGCGGCTTGAATGGGAAAGCTGGCTCGTTTCCCTTCCTGGATGTGCACTGCGTTTGGCAACTGGTTTCCTGGCTGGAATGCAGTAACAACGGAAGGCAATGAAGTGCAGTGACTCCGCTTTTTGAAACCGCTTCAGGCCGCTCGGCATGACTCCACCATCGCTCGGCAACGATCTTATCGCAATGCCCGCTCATCGCGAGGAACGGGCGCAGCCTTTACGGCTTATGACTGGGCCACCGGCCGGGGCTAAAGCCCTAGCACTTTCAGAGTGCGGAATTTCGTGGGCCTGAAGGCCCACGCTCCCTCCGGTAATACCCTTCGCTGCGCAAGGATGGGGCATCCGGCTTCGTGCTGAAGGGACTTCCCTCCCCGGTCCCCATCAAAAGCTAGGGACCGGGGGCACCCGGTGAGTCAGTGAACTGTGGTCAGTGTGTGCGTGGGCCGGGAGGCCCACGCTACAGCCGTCCGGGAGGACAGCGCTACAAGTGACCCTACATTTGCGGGGGCATGGAGCCGGGGTAGATGGGGTAGACGGGGATTTCTTCGGGGATGCCGATCCAGGCGGCGAGGTAGGCGATGCCGACAATGCCGCTGGACATGAAGAAGGCCACCACGGTGAGAATGCGGACGGCAGTCACGTCCCAGCCATTGGATTGCGCAAGGGCCAGGCAGACGCCGGCAATCTGGCGGCCGACAAGGGGCCGCACGAGCGGACGGCCAGGCTGCGGCGCCGTACCCGCAACCACGGTTCCACAGCCGGAGCAGAAACGCGCACCCGCCGGTAGACCCTTCCCGCACTGATGACAATAGAGCGCCATCCAATCCTCCCTGACCAAGCCTTAGGGCATGGCCGTGTTCAGTGTAATCATACGCAACGGAGGGCGCGGCGGTTCCCTGTGGGGGCGCGGCCGGGGTACAGCGGACGGAGGATAGCTTTTAGCGTGGACCGGGAGGTCCACGCTACAGCCGGCCGGGAGGCCGGCGCTACAGAGAGAGGGACTGAGGGACCAAGGGACTATGGGACTGAAGCTCGGTAAGGTTGTGGTTCCCACCCTTGCTGCGCAAGGATGGGGCATCCGGCTTCGTGGTGGCTCTAGTTCCCTTTGTAGGGGGATTTGAGGTAGCGGCGGGCCTGGTCGGCGCGGCTGGTTTGGGGGCCGGCGTCGATGGCTTCCTGGTAGTTGACGAGGGCCTGGTGGCGGTCGCCGAGCAGATCGCGGCACTGGCCGGCGGAGAGCAGCGAGCGAACTTTCAGCTCCGGGCTGACGGTTTTGCTGTAGGCGGCGGACTCATAGGCGGCAGCGGCTTCAGAATAATGGCGCTGGCCGCGCAGGGCGTCGGCCAGGCCAAAGTCGGTGAGTTCAAGCTGTGCCTCAAAAAAGAAGCCGGGCTTGCGATTGGCTTCAAGAATTTCGCGGTAGGCCTCGACGGCGCGCATGCCTTCTCCGGCATCCTTGCGCAGGTTGGCTTCTTCCAGCCAGAAGAGGTAGTCGTGCGGGTACTCCTTTTTGAGCGAGCGGACGACTTCGATGGCCTCGTTGTAGCGGCCCTCGCGGCGGAGGAAGAGGGCGATGACGGTGCGGGACTCGACGCTGGTGATGACGCCGCGGGCGCCGGCGTCGTGCAGGAGCGCAAGACCGGTTGACTTGCTGCCGGTGATGCCGGCAAAGCCGATGAGCAGCTTGAAGGGCCAGGGCAGCGCACCGACGACGTACTGGTAGACGCCGACGACCAGCTTGGCATCGACGTAGTTGGGGTCGAGCTTGAGCACCTGCTCCTCGTCGTCGCGGGCCTTGATGGCCAGGTGGAAGCCGGCGGAAAAGCTGCGCTGGACCATGGCGAGATAAGTGCACTTGAGGCTGCGCACCCAGCCGCGGGTAAAGAGCGCGTCGATGTCGTGCGGATTTTTGGCGAGGCGTGCGTCGGCCTCGGCTACGGACTGGTCGGCAAGGCCGAGGATGCGGTCGCGGATCTTGGGGTCTTCCTGGGTGGCGTGCTTACCGCTGAGGAAGCCGTCGTTGGCGTAGAAGGTGGTGTCGAGCAGGTCCTGGCGGTAGAGCTCCTGGAAGAGCTCGGCGTTGAGCAGCAGCGCGGTGGCCTGAGGGTCGCCGGGATGGAGGGAGCGCACGTGCTCGAAGCGCTGGACCGCACCGGGATAGTCGAGGTCGTAGAAGTGCTGATAGGCCTCGCGGACCAGCGGATCGTGGTTGAGCGCGTTGGTGTGCACGGGCGGCGCGGTTTGCGCATGCGCAGTCTGCGCGGCGGCCGGTTGGGTGGAGCAGACGAGCGCGGCGCAGACAAAGGCGTAGAGGGCCTTACCGAAGAGGTGTGCGTGAGCGATTTTCCCGGCGCGAGAGGAATCCATCGAAACAAGTTTAGATGCTGAGGCCTGCGCTAGGATGAAGACATGAACGGAATGGACACGACAACGACTGCAATTGAGCAGGCGCGCGCGCGGCTGATTGTCGCGCTGGATGTGCCTTCGGCGAAGGCCGCTACGGAACTGGTTGAGAGTTTGGAAGACACGTGCCGCTGGTTCAAGGTGGGGCTGGAGCTGTTTGTGGCCGAGGGGCCGCGGGTGATTGAACCGCTGGTGAGCGCTGGATACAACGTGTTTCTCGACTTGAAATTGCACGATATTCCCAATACGGTGGCGGCAGCGGCGCGGTCGGCGGCCCAAGTGGGCGCAAAGCTGCTGACGGTACACGCCAGCGGCGGACCGGCGATGCTGGAGGCGGCGCGCGAGGCGCTGGCCGGGCTGGCCGATGCGCCGCGACTGCTGGCGGTGAGCGTGCTGACCAGCATGGACCAGGCGCAACTGGCGGCATGCGGCGTTGAGCGCTCGGCTTCAGCGCAGGTGGAGCTGCTGGCGCGAATGGGATTGGGCGCGGGGATTACGGGCTTTGTGTGCTCGCCGCAAGAGGTGACGACGCTGCGCGCGCTGACCGGGCCGGCGGGTGTGCTGGTGATTCCCGGGATTCGCCCGGCAGGTGCGGAGTTGGGCGACCAGAAGCGGGTGGCGACTCCGGCGGATGCGCTGCGCAACGGAGCCAGCTATCTGGTGGTGGGGCGACCGATTACCCAGGCGGCGAAGCCTGCCGAGGCGGCGACGGCGATTCTGGGGGAGATGGCTGGGGCGGTGTAAGGGAGTTTCCTCAGGGGCTGAAGCCCGGAGAAATTTGTGCGATTTGATTGGCAGGGCTGAAGCCCTGCCCTACCGCTTTTCCCAGGTCTCAAAAGCGAGACCTGGGGCACCTATTTTTGTGCTGCTCATTCCCAGGTCCCCAAATGCGAGGGACCTGGGGCAACCAGTTCCGTGCTGCGCTTTCCCAGGTCTCAAAAGCGAGACCTGGGGCACCCGACTCATTCCCTGGTTGAGGGGGATGGGGTGGTTTCCCACATCTCCAAAACCGGGAGATGTGGGGCACCCGGCTGAAGTTGAAAACGCGCAGCAAAAAGCCCGGCTTGTGCCGGGCTGGTTTGCCATCAGAAACTCATCTGAAGATTAAAGTTTCTCGTAGAAGTCGCACACGGAGCAGGAGATGTAGACTCCGCCCGGGATATTGCGCTCGCGGTCCTTTACGCGCTTGACGATGCGCGTCGCCTTGCTGCACTTGGGACAGTCGGTGGACTTCGTCGTGTCCATTACCTTCTTGCGGTCACCTGTTTTGGCGATCTTTGCCATGGCTGCTTGATTCTCCTTCGTGAACTGTCTCTGCACACGCTCGTGGCGGGGCCACGGCGGCTTCGACGGCGCGGTCCGATGCTACTGGACGCTTTATTAGCTTACATCAAACGGACTATTGGGGGGCGGGGGCGAAGAGGGTGAGTCCGGCAATCGCAGGGACTAAAGTCCCAGATCCATTTTGCTGCCTTTATGGCCCGGCTAAAGCCGTGCCCTTATTACAAGGCGTTCGCGCCCGAAGCTATTCATCGTGAGGCGCTGGGGCATCCGGTTTCTGATCTGCTGGCGGTTGCGTGGGCGTCGTCTGTGCGGGCGCAGGGGCAGGTGGCTCGGCTTGCTGGTCGGGCTGGGCGTTGGGGCCCTTTTCCGGGAAGCGGACGGGGCGCATCTCTCCCAGGCCGTGGCTGGTGTTGCTGGCTGGCGCGGCTTCGCCGGGAGCGCGCAGGCTGGGCGGAGCGTCGGGCGCCTGAAGATCG
>DASVLI010000240.1:0-26399 GCA_036384955.1 Occallatibacter sp. | reverse complement strand
ACTCGGCTGCCGCGCAGGCCGGCCTCAAGCCCGGCGACGTCATCTCCGGCTTTGCAGGCATCGCCAACCCCGACCTCGAAGCCGTGGGCGAGAAGGCCGACGAAATGGGCGGCCAGACCATACCCGTGCAGGTGACGCGCGGCGGCCAGGCCATCGACACCAGCATTCGCCTGGCAACCGACAGCACCGAGCAGGCCTCGCAGCTGGCGCTTACCGGCCTCTTCTTCCACTTCATTGACTCGCCCATCCGCGTGGACCTGACCATGCCCGGCTCGCCCGCCGAAAAAGCCGGCCTGCGCCACGGCGACACCATCCTCACCATCGATGGCTACAAGTTCCACACCCTCGAACCGCTGCTGGAATACCTGAAGGAAGGCCAGGGCAAGCCCATCACGCTTTCCGTGCTGCGCGATGGTGTCACTTCGCCCGTCATCATTCAGCCCACGCAGCAAAGCTCCGGCTGGCGCCTCGGCTTCCAGTCCATGCCCGGCGACGACCTGAAGATGGAGCGCCGCCCCATGACGCTTTCCAAGGCGCTGCCGCTCTCGCTTGAAGCCTGCAAAACCGGCTCGCGCATGATCTTCGACGTGCTTGGCAAGCTCTTCACCCGCCAGGCTTCGGTCAAGGAACTCTCCGGCCCCATCGGCATTGCCCGCGTCGCCGGCAAGGCCGCGCAAACCAAATACTGGCTTGAGAAGTTCGAGCTTGCCGCCAGCATCAGCCTCAACCTCGGCATCCTCAATCTGCTGCCGTTCCCCATCCTCGATGGAGGCCTCATCCTGCTGCTGCTGATCGAAAGCCTGATCCAGAAAGACATCAGCATGATCATCAAGGAGCGCATCTATCAGGCTGCCTTCGTCATGCTGGTCATGTTCTTCGTCTACGTCAGCTACAACGACATCGTGCGCCTGCCCATCTTCAACCACTTCAGACCATAAAGCGCGCTTTGTCGGACGCCCCATTCCTGCTCTGCATATGCAAGCAGGATGGGGCACCTAGTCCCTCAGTCCCTAGTCCCCTAGTCCCTCAGTCCCCTAGTCCCTAGTCCCTCAGTCCCCTAGTCTCAAGTCCCCCAGTCCCCGGCATCCTCGGCCCCTGCCTTTAAACTGAATCCATGTCCGCCACCACTTTCCAGGTCCGCGTGCGCTACGCGGAAACCGATCAGATGGGCGTCGTCTACTACGCCAACTACCTGGTCTGGTTCGAGCTGGGCCGCGTTGAAGTTCTCCGCGCCCTCGGCCTCAGCTACCAAACGCTCGAAGTCGAGCATCAATGCGTTCTCCCTGTCGTCGAGGCCAGTTGCCGCTATCGCGCCCCCGCGCGCTACGACGACATCATTCTCATCGAGGCCCGCCCCTCCATGCTGCGCGGCTCCGTGCTCAAATTTGCGTATCGCATCCTGCGCCAAAATGTCGCCGACACCGAACCGGTTCTGTTGGCCGAAGGAGAAACGGTGCACGTGGTCTGCGACGCGCAGTTCAATCGCAAGCCGCTGCCCGAGCAATACGTCGAAGCCCTCAAAGCCCTGATGGAGTAGCGCGCTTCCGCACCTGCGCACTGTTCAAGGCACGAAAGTGGATGCCCCATCCTTCGCGCGCTTTTTGCGCGAAGGGTGGGAAAGCAACCCGTTATCCCGCGCTGTTATCCCGAGCGACAGGAGCGAAGCGCAGGGATCCGAGGGACCTGCATTTGCTCCTCGATCCTTATCCAAGCTGCAACTTCGCGCATTCTGAAAAATCCTTCCTTCGCAGGCGCAACACGGCTAAAGTAATGCCATGAAAAACGCCTCCGCCGCCATCGATGCCAAAATCACCGCACTCGCCGACTGGCGAGGCGAAACACTCGCCCGCGTTCGCACCCTCATCCACCAGGCCGACCCCGAAATTGTCGAAGAGTGGAAGTGGGCCAAGGCCACCTCGCCCGGCGTCCCCGTCTTCTCCCGCGGCGGCATCGTCTGCACCGGAGAAACCTACAAAAACGCCGTCAAGCTCACCTTCGCCAAAGGCGCATCGCTGCCCGACCCCGCCGGCCTCTTCAACGCCAGCCTTGAAGGCAACGTCCGCCGCGCCATCGATATTCACGAAGGCGGCAAGATCAACGCGCCAGCATTCAAAGCTCTTATTCGCGCCGCCGTAGCCCTGAACCTCGCAGCAAAAACAAAATCCAAAACCAAGCAGCCCAGCGCCAAACGTACGGGTTAGCCGCACCCTCCGCGGCAGCAGAACAACGCGCGTCCTTAGAACAGCAGTTGCACAAAATCCACCAGATCGCGCTGCCACACCGGCCACACATGCGCCCCCGGCACTTCCGCACCTTGCACCGTGTAGCCTTTTGTCCGCAACTCTGCAATGAATTTTCGGTTCGGCTCCAGCAGCGAGTCGTCGGTTCCGCAGCCAATCCACAGCAGCCGCAGCTTGCTTGCCGGGCCGCTTGCCGCGGGCCGCTCTAAAAACTGGGCCGGCGCGCTAAAGCCGCCCACCCACGCAAACGCGCCCACGCCGTCCTTGCCCGCATGGTTCAAGCCAATGTCCAGGCTCTCCGAGGCGCCCATCGAAAGTCCCGCGATGGCTTTTCCTTCGCGCGTTTTCGCAACCTTGTACTCGGCCTCCACGCGCGGCACAATCTCCGTCAGCAGCACCTCGCGAAACAGCGCGTTGTTCGAGTTAAACGCCGCGGCAAAGCCCGCATCCATAATTCCGGTGCGGAACAGCCCCAGGTCGCCATAGCCCAGCGGCATCACCACCACCATCGGCTTCGCCTTGCCCTGTGCAATCAGGTTGTCCAGCACAAAATTAGCGCCGCCCATGGCCGCCCAGTCGTCCGCGCCGATTGCAGATAATTAACCCGCTTCAGTGCACAATCATCAATGCCACACCTTGAACACAACGGTGCGATCCGAAAAAAAGCGAAGAAGAGGGAAAACGTACCCCCCCCCTCCCCCCCCGGGGGGGAAGAGGTGCAACAGATCTCGCCGCGTATTCATCTTGCAAGCGCTAGGCCGGCTTGTTGAAGTGAAAGATGCAGTTGACCTGATGTGTGGCCGCATCGGCCTTGATGTCGAAAGAGGTCAGCATGGTCTGCATCCACTTGGCTAGAGCCTTGTCCTTTTTTTGCGCCTGCGCCGCAAAGCCTTGGACATAGCTCTCGTCAAAGACGTCGCCGGGCACGGGCTTCCAGGCGCGCTTCAATCTCGCGGCCATCGCATCGGGTGCGCCGTCAAAGGTGACCGAGCCCATGCGGTACTCCACGCCTGGCGCGATTTCCAGGCTGTAGTTCACAATGTGCGTAGCTTCGTTGAACGATGGATGCGGAACAATTTCGCAGTCCAGATAGCCGCGCGCATGGTAGGCGTCGCGCACAATCTGCAGATACAAATCGAACGCACGGCCTGAACCGGCCGGCTTTTTCGAGAGCGCCTTCTCCACGTCGGCGCGCGCGAGGAGCGCATTCGCCGGCAGCTCGATCTTGCCCAGCTTGTAGACTCCGCCTTCTTTGATGGTCACCGTAAAGGGAACATCGACGGACTGATCGGAAACGCTTAGCTCATCGGCCTGCGCCACGTTCACCTGCACCGCCGCATAATCCAGGTCGCGATAAAGGTCTTCAAAAACGTGCTGCAATCCGAGCGCCGTGTTCTCCGTGTCGAAGCCGTTTCCAGTTTGGCCGCCGGCCAGAGCGCTGGCCTTGGCCTGCATCGCGGCTGACACGCCAGCAAGCTGAATGTTGCCGATGCGCACCGCGGTCGAGACGACCGTGAAGTTGATTGCGGTCAGCTTTTTCGGACCCAGATCGCTGGTCAGCGCGGCCTTCACCGTCGCCTTTACGTGCTTCGCTGCCAGCATCTCCTGCAGTGCCGTGCAAATTCCATCCACCAGCGATCCGCTCGCCGGCAACAGGCCGTGATACAGCGGCAAGCGCTCGCGAAGCCGCGCGTCAAGCTCTTTGCCCGGCGCAAGCGGCACGTTCTCAAGATGCATGGGAAACAGTTGGCTTGCAGGCGTCAGCGTAAACAGCAGCGTTCTGCCTTTGGCCGTGAACCTGACCTCTTTGAATAGACCCGTTTCGCTCAACTGGCGAGCGTGGAGTTTCACTTGTGCGGGAGTCAGGCGCGCATCCGCCGTCACGCCGGCAGCGGCAAGCAATTCCTGATTGGTGTACTCAGTCGAACCCTGAAATCGCACCGTCTGCGGCGGCGCTTTTTTCTGCGCCAGCGCCGGAAGCGTGCAAAGCAGCAGCAAGGCTGCACAAACGGATCCAGAGAGTTTGCTCATCTTGTCCCAAGGGTAGCAAAGCAGACCTGAGCGGTCCCGTGCGCTTACTTGTCGCGGGCGACCACGAAATCCGGCATCCACAGCAGCGCGCGCTTGAAGTCCGACTCCTTGAAGCCGGCCAGCGCCTGCCGAGCCTGCTCGGCATATTGGTCCGCTGCGGCGCGCGCGTATTCCACGGAGCCGTTGCGCACCAGAATCTCCTGAATGCGCTCGCGGCTCACATGCTCAAAGCTGCGGTCGTCCAGCACCCGCTGAATCGTCTGGCGGTCCTTGGCCGTGCCGTGGTCAATCGAGTGAATCACGGCCAGCGTGGCCTTGCCTTCGCGCAGATCGCTGGCCACAGGCTTGCCCAGCACCTCTTCGGTCGCGGTCAGGTCCAGCACGTCGTCCACAATCTGGAAGGCCAGGCCCACGGCGCGTCCGTAAGCGCCAAGGTTGGCTTCCTGCTCCTCGGTGGCTCCGGCCAGCACCGCGCCCAGCCGCATGGAAACCGAGAACAGGCAGGCGGTCTTGCGGAAGATCAGGTCGTAGTACTCGGCCTCGCTCACCGCGCGGCCCAGCTTCTGAATTTGCAGCAGCTCGCCCTCAACCATCTGCTGCGTCATGCCAATCAGCAGGTCCAGCACGCGCAGACTCTTCTCGTCCAGCGCGGCTTTGAAGGCCTGCATGTAGAGCCAGTCGCCAGCCAGCACGCACTTCTCGTTGCCCCAGGTCGTGTTGGGCGAAGGCCGTCCGCGCCGCGTGTCGGCGTTGTCGATAATGTCGTCGTGCACCAGCGTGGCGGTGTGCAGCATCTCCACCACCGCGCCCAGGCGAATCGCACTCGGCCCGTTGAACTCCAGCAGGTGCGCGGCCAGCAGCAGCAGCGACGGCCGGATGCGCTTGCCGCCGCCCTCGCGCAGATATTCGGCAATCTCAGTGATGGTGCTGACGCTCGAAGCAGCGTCGCGCCCCAGCTCCTGCTCAATCGCGACCAGATCGTCGCGCAGCAGATCAAAGACTTCGCGTGCCGTTGCTATAGACAGGGAGCTCAAGGTTCTTCGATTCTAGCGCGTCCGGCCCGCGGTTTGCCTGGCCCACGGGCGCGCCGGTTAGTTGGTACGGTAATTGGTAAATTGCAGGTCGACGCCCAGGTCCTTGCCGCGCAGCACAGCAATGATGCCCTGCAGGTCGTCGCGGTCCTTGCCGGAGATGCGCACCGTGTCGCCCTGAATGCTGGCCTGCACCTTCCTCTTCGAGTCCTTTACCAGGCGGACAATCTCCTTGGCCTTCTCGGTCGGGATGCCCTGCTGCAGGGTAATCTTTTGCCGCACGCTGGAGCCGGCGGCTGGCTCCACTTTGCCGTAGGTCAGGTTCTTCAGGCTCACGCCGCGCTTCACCAGCTTCTGGCCCAGAATCTCCTTCACGGCCTCCAGCTTGTACTCGTTGGCCGAAGCCAGTTGGATGGCCGCGTCGTTGTCCACCAGCGTGATCTCGGAGTGCGAATCCTTCAGGTCGAAGCGCTGGCGAATCTCCTTCAGCGCCTGATCCATTGCGTTGCGCACTTCCTGCATCTCGATCTTGCTCACGATGTCGAATGAATTGTCTTGTGCCATGGTCTTACCTCTGCGTCTGGCGGCTTGGCCGCCCTCTGCGCCTCATTTAGTTTCCCACGCTTCAGCCAAGGTGGAACAGCCGCTTGAAGTTTGCCGTGGTGGCCGCGGCCAGTTCCTCCGGCTCCACGCCTTTGATGCCCGCCAGCACTGCCGCGGTGCGCGTTACAAATCCGGGCTCGTTGCGCTTGCCGCGCTCCGGTATGGGAGCCAGCCACGGTGCGTCGGTTTCCACCAGCAGGCTGTCCAGCGGAACCACGGCCGCCGCGTCGCGCAGCGCCTGCGCCTTGGGATAGGTGACATTGCCGGCAAAGGAGATAAGGAAACCCATGTCAATCGACCGCTTCACCTGCTCTGCGCCCGCGCTGAAGCAGTGCATGATGCCGCCCAGGCCGGTGTGCCGCCAATAAGTGTCGAGGGTGAGGAACAGATGGTTCCACGCGTCCACCTCGCCATCCTTCGGCCGGCAATGGATGGTGATGGGCCGCCTGCGCACGGCAGCAATCTCCAACTGCTTTACCAGGCCCGCGCGCTGCACATCATGCGCCGCGCCTTCGTGATAGTAGTCCAGGCCAATCTCGCCGCAGCAAATCACCTCGGGCTCGGCCAACAGGCTGTCGAGTTTTGCCAGCGCCGCGTCGTCGGCCTCCGGTGTGTTGTGCGGATAGATGCCGGCGCTCGCGTAGAGCTGAGGCATTCCGGGTGCGCCGTTGTACTGGCGGCAAATCTCCAGCGCCTGGTGCATCTGGTGCGGTCCTTCGCCAATGCCGATGGCCATCACCGCGCCCACGCCAGCCTCATGCGCGCGGCGCAGCATGGCCTCGCGGTCGTCGGTGTAGCGCTCGCTGTCCAGGTGCGCGTGGGAATCGATGAGCAAGGGGAACCTCCAGCGGAGAAGAAAGCCGCCGTCCACGTTGGGCGGCGGCTCAGGTTGCGTCGCAGGTGCGCTACTTCAGCCGTGCGCCCAGCGGAACATCTTCCAAAAATCCAGCCAGCACCGGCGCGCCATCGGGCGGCAGGCTTGCGGCCAGCAGCATGCCATTTGATTCCAGCCCGCGCATCTTGCGCGGCGCCAGATTCGCCACAATCACGATCCTGCGGCCAATCAGCTTCTCCGGCTCGTAGTACTGCGCAATGCCGGCCAGAATCTGCCGCTTCTCGTAGCCCAGGTCAACTTCCAGGCGCAGCAGCTTGTCGGCCTTGGGCACGCGCTCAGCCACCAGAATCTGCGCCACGCGCAGGTCCACCTTCACAAAATCGTCGATGGTGATGTACTGCTTCTCCTCGACAGCCTGTGGAGCGGCAGCAGCGGGCTCTGCTTCGCCAGTCACGGGCGCGGCTGCGGAAACAGGGGCGGGAACAATGGCTTCCGGTTGCGGAACGGGTTTGGTCTCTTCCATTTTTTTGCTCTCAGTCTTTGGCTTGGGTGCGGGCGCTGCAGGCTTCTGCACGGGCGGCGTCTTGGGCGCATCGGCCACTGCCTCGCGCGGGCCGCCGGCGGCCTCAATCACCGATTTGTTGTTCTCTTCTTCAAGCGCCAGCATGCGCTCCACGGCATCCTTCTCCGCGCGTGGAAACAGCGGCGCAGGTTCGCCGAAGTGCGTACCGGGCTTCAAGCCGCCCCACGCCACGCTGGTCAAAAACGACTGCTTCGCAGCATCGGCAATCTCGCCCAGCCCAAGCTGTCGCCACACCTTCGCGGTCGCATCGGGCAAAATCGGATACATCAGCGCAGTGATCACGCGAATGGCTTCTGCCGCAGTCGAAAGCACACGCGCCTGATGCGCGGCGTGGTCCTCATCGCTGCGCTCGGCAGGCTTCTTCCACGGCGCATTCGCCGTCAGATAGCCATCGGTCTCCGCCACCAGGAGCCACAGGCTCTTTAGCGCCTCGGAGAAATTCAGCTCGTCGAACAGTGGCCCAAAGCCGGCAATCGCCGCCTCGGCGTGCGTACGCAGGGCCACTTCGGCATCGGTGGTTGCACCGGTCTCCGGCAGCACGCCGCCAAAGTACTTGTGCACCATGTTCACCACGCGGCTCACCAGGTTGCCGTAGCCGTTGGCCAGGTCGCCGTTGTAGCGCTGCACCAGTGCATCGAACGAGAAATTGCCGTCCTGCCCGAAGGGAATTTCGCGCAGCAGAAAGTAGCGCAGCGCGTCCGCGCCCAGTACGGCGTGAACCGTCTCAGCGCGCACAATGTTGCCCTTCGACTTCGACATCTTGCCCTGGTCAAAGAGCAGCCAGCCGTTGGCGCGCACCGACTTCGGCGGCGCAATGTCCGCGGCCATCAAAAACGCCGGCCAGTACACGCAGTGGAAGCGGCTGATTTCCTTGCCGATCAGATGCATCTCCGCCGGCCAGAATTTCTTGAAGCGTTCCTGGTCTTCCGCTGCCTCGGAACCATATCCAAGGGCCGTAATGTAATTGGCCAGCGCGTCCAGCCACACGTACACTACGTGCTTCTCGTCGTCCGGAACGGGAATGCCCCAGGTAAAGCTGGTGCGGCTGACCGACAGGTCTTTCAGTCCGCTGCGGACAAACGAAATCACCTCGCGCCGCGTTGATTCGGGCCCGATGAAGCCTGGATTCTCCTCGTAAAACTTCAGCAGCTTGTTCTCAAAGGCCGAGAGCTTGAAGAAGTAATTCTCCTCGCTCACCGTCTCGGTAATGCGGCCGCAATCGGGGCAGGGCGCGCCGGGCGCAACCTCCACCCACGCCTCGTCGCTCACGCAGTATTGGCCGGTGTAGCTGCCCTTGTAGATGTAGCCCTTGTCGCGCAGCGTAGCGAACAGCTTCTGCACTCCGCGCACGTGCCGCGGCTCGGTGGTGCGGATGTAGTCGTCGTAGGTCAGGCCCAGCTTGTCCCACAGCCCGCGGAACTCGGCCGAAATAAGCGTGGCAAACTCCGCCGGCGTGCGGCCGGCCAGCTTGGCGCTGCGCTCAATCTTCTGCCCGTGTTCATCGGTGCCGGTCAAAAACCAGGTCTCGACGCCCAGCGCGCGTTTTTGCCGCGCAATCGCGTCGCACACAATCGTGGAATAGGCGTGGCCCAGGTGCGGCCGCGCATTCACGTAATAAATGGGCGTGGTCAGGTAATAGTGTTCGGCTGTGGTGTGATTGCTGCTCATGCGCGGTCTTCAGATGGGATACATCCGCGAAGGTCCGCCTGATGAGCGGCTTGCGGGGACTCACTCTTCCATCTTACGGCATCGATGCCTGTCGCTCGAATTCCGGCTGGTTCCGTTTTGAACCAATTCTTGCCTTCAAATCGCTGCTGCTTTTGCGTTCAAAGCCGATACAGCTTCAAGAGAGTGACTGGAGTGGACCGTCCATGAGCCTTCGAGGCAAGATTCGCATTATCGTTATGGTTGCCGCGCTGGGCCTGCTGGCGCTGGCCGGATTGTGGCTGAGCAGCGAACGAACCGGCCTTCTGGATGAGCGCAAGCAAAGCACGTTGAATCTGGTCAGCATCCCGTATTCGGTCCTCGTCCAGCAGCATCAGCTTGAAGTTGAAGGGAAGCTTACCCGCGCCGAAGCCCAGCAGGGGGCCATCGAGATTATCCGCGGCATGCGCTACGATGGCGACAACTATTTCTGGATCAACGATATGCATCCGACCATGGTGATGCATCCCATGAAGCCTGCCCTCAACGGCAAAGATGTTTCCGACGTGAAAGACCCGACTGGGAAAGCGATTTTTGTGGAGTTTGCGAAGGCCGCCCGCGGCACCAGCGGCGCTTTTGTGCTTTATCAGTGGCCCAAGCCCGGCAACGAAAAGCCGGTCCAGAAGCTCTCTTACGTCAAGCAGTTTGAACCGTGGGGCTGGGTGGTCGGCACCGGCGTCTACGTGCAAGACATCAACGCCGCGTGGATGGCGAAGGGCAAAATGGCCGTCGGATTGGGCCTGATTTGCCTGGTTGCCCTCTTCCTCGTCTCCAATCGCGTTTCTCAGTCCATTGCGCGCCGGCTGTGCGAAGTGATCGGCAGAATGCAGGACATGGCGCAGGGCGAGGGCGACCTGACGCAGCGAATTTCGGTTGACTCCAACGACGAGATCTCCGAGCTAGGGCGCGGCTTCAACACCTTCATGGACAAGCTGGAGGCCCTGATGGCGCGCGTGGCCGAGAACACCAATCGGCTGGCCACGCTCAGCCAGGAGGTTTCCACCGCCTCGCGCACGCAGGCCAAAGGAGTCGAGGCGCAGCGCGATCAAACCAATCAGGTCGCCTCCGCCATGCAGGAGATGTCGATTACCGTTCAGCAGATTTCCGAGCACTCCAACGCCGCCGCAACCGCTTCCCACAATGCCGTCAAAGCTGCCCGCCAGGGCGGATCCGTTGTCGAGAAGACGCTCACCGGAATGCGCGCCATCTCGGGCTCGGTGGGCACGGCCGCGGAAAAGGTGCAGGGCCTTGGACAGAAAACCGAGCAGATCGGCGTCATCAGCGGCGTCATCAACGAGATTGCCGACCAGACCAACTTGCTGGCGCTGAACGCCGCCATTGAGGCAGCCCGCGCCGGAGAGTCCGGCCGCGGCTTCGGCGTGGTCGCCGGCGAGGTGCGCAATCTGGCCGAGCGCAGCAGCGCCGCCGCCAAACAAATCACCGAAATGATCCGTGAAATTCAGTCGGAAACCATCGAGGTCGTCTCTTCGATTCAAGCCGGAACAAAGCATGCCGAGGATGGCGTCGAGTCGACCAACCAGGCGGGCCGCTCACTGGAGGAAATTATTCGCACCTCCGACGACGCGGGCCACATGGTCAGCCAGATTGCCACTGCCGCAACCCAGCAGGCAGCCACTACCGAGGAGATCAATCGCAACATCGACACGATTGCGCGTATCTTCTCTGAGAGCACCGAGACAGCGCTTCAGTCCTCGTCGGCAATCGATGAGATTTCCACCCTGGCCAGCGACCTGCGCGGACTGGTTGCGCAGTTCAAGGTGGATCAGGAAGCGGCTGAGCGCCACGGCCAGCAGCTTGACTCTGCCCATGGAAAGCCAGAGTTCAGCCGCTGCAACAACAAAGCAGCTTGAGTGTTTCTGTGTTTGAGAACGTTGCCCGGCGCGGCTAGTTGCGCCGGCTGGCGTATCCAGCGGGCAACTTCTCCGGCCCGCACGCAATCACCGTTTCATTGTCGGCGCCGCACTCCTCCACAAACGTGATGGTGGAGAACTCGTCGAGTACAAACTTGGGATACGTCGGTCCGGCGTCGCGCAGCATGCGCATGCGTTCCAGGTGCTCGTTCTGGAAGCAGACGGTTGTACCCGGCTCCTGCGCAATCCACTGAGGAAAGAACGCGGTTCCATGCGTTTTCTGCTCCGCAAACATGAAGCACAAACTCACGCATGTTCCGGTCGGTTCGTCCCAGCTCACTTTGCAAATGCCTTCGGCTAGCCGCACAATGTGCGCCTTCTGGTCGCGTACCCAGCGGCCGCCCACAATGCCGGAGTGAATGCGGTAATCCACCGTGGTCGCATTCTTGATGTATAGCTCGTACTGCCAGCCGTTGTCGTAGGTGTAGATAACGTGCTTGCCGATAAAGCCGGTCAGCTCCTCCGGCTTGGTCGATTCAAAGGATTCCATTTCGAACACGGTGTCTGTCCCCTTTTGCGATTACATTCTAGGCCGCGCCATCGGTCACAGCTTGTGCCGTGGACCACGCATTGCAAGCGGGTAAACTCAGCCGGCTGATAAACTGAATGCTGATAACCCAAGGTTTTACAAGGCGACCGACGTGTATCTCGAACTGCAGCAAAGTCTTTCCGCGCGCCTCAAGAGCGTGCTCCAGGCAAAATACGGCCTCATCCTCGATAGTATTCCGGTCGAGGTTCCGCCTGAGCTGAAATTCGGCGAACTGGCCACGCCCATCGCGCTGCAACTGGCGCGCACGCTGCGCAAGGCGCCCCGTGCAATCGCGCAGGAGATTGTGGCCGAGCTTGGCTCGCTGCCTGGCTTCGCCTCGTTTGAAATCGCCGGCGCAGGATACATCAACGCGCACCTGGATCGCGCCTCGAGCGCGCAGGGAACCGCACGTGGAGAGGGCAACGCCACCGCAAGCGACGTGCACTCGCTCGTCGAGCACACCTCCATCAATCCCAACAAGGCCGCGCACATCGGCCACCTGCGCAATGCCATTCTGGGCGACACGTTCGTGCGCATGCTGCGCGCCGCCGGCCAGCAGGTTACCGTGCAGAACTACATCGACAACACCGGCGTGCAGGTAGCCGATGTGGTGGTGGGTTTTCTGCATCTGGAAGGCAAAACTGTCGCCGAGGTGCGCGCGCTGATTGTTGATTGCGCCAGCCGCTTTGCCGACTCCGGCAACTTTGCCGACGCGTTCGATTATCTCTGCTGGGATCTCTACGCGCGCACCTCGCAGTGGTATGCAAGCGGCGCCGATGAAGAGAATGCCGCGCGCAAACAGCTGCGCTACGCCACGCTGCACCAGATTGAGCATGGCGGCAACGAAACCGCCGCAGTGGCCGAGCTGATTTCAACTGCCGTTCTCAAGCGCCATCTTGAAACCATGCTGCGGCTCGGCATTGAATACGATTTTCTGCCGCGCGAGAGCGAGATTCTGCACCTTAAGTTCTGGGACTCGGCCTTCGAGCTGCTGAAAAAATCCGGCGTGCTCTACTTTGAAACCGAAGGCAAGAACAAGGGCTGCTGGGTGATGACGCGGCCCGGTGACGAGGCCAAAGCCGGGGAGGGCGACGGCCCTAATGAGGACGCCAAAGTTATCGTCCGCTCCAATGGCACCGTCACCTACGTCGGCAAAGACATTGCTTATCACCTGTGGAAGTTCGGCCTGCTGGGCAAGGATTTCGGCTACAAAAAATTCTTCTCGTACCCCTCGCATGAGTGCTGGATCTCGGCGATGGAGGGCGAGGCGCACCATCCGCACTTTGGCGGCGCCACGGCCATTTACAACGTCATCGACGCGCGCCAGAGCGACCCGCAGGCCAACGTGATTCAGGCGCTGCGCGGCATGGGCCACACCGCGCAGGCCGACCGCTACACGCACTTCAGCTACGAGATGGTGGCGCTTACGCCGCGCTGTGCCGTCGATCTGGGCTACGACGTCTCCGAAGAGGACCAGAAGAAGGCCTACATCGAAGTCAGCGGCCGCAAGGGCTTCGGCGTTAAAGCCGACGACCTGATTGACAAGCTGATTGCCGCGACGATGGAGGAAGTGAACAAGCGCCAGACCGGCCGCGACGATGCCGAGCGGCAGAAGATCGCCGCGCAAATCGCCATCGGCGCGCTGCGCTACTTCATGCTCAAGGTCACGCGCAATTCGGTTATAGCCTTCGACTTCAAGGACGCGCTCAGCTTTGAGGGTGAGACCGGCCCGTACATTCAGTACGCCGTGGTCCGCGCGCGCAATATTTTCCGCAAGGCTGGCATCGCACCTGAAGCAGTTCTCGCGCAGTTTGCCACTGTCGATGCCTCGCCGTTCCTGGACGGCGAAGAGGCAGAGGATATCTGGTCTGTGTGGCTGCGCGCCGGGCGGCGCACCGCCGTGCTGGAGCAGGCCGTGGCCACCAGCGAGCCCGCGTATCTTGCCAAGCACGCCTTCCAGCTTGCGCAGGAGTTCAACAACTTCTACCACCGGCATCACATCCTCACCGAAGAAAACGCTGCGAAGAAGACCTTCCTGCTGGCTACGGCCGCAGTTGTGCTGCGCGAACTGATCACGGTGCTCAGCTGGCTCGGCATTGAGAGCCCAGAGGCGATGTAACCAGCGTCATGGCTGATGTGTTTCCCGTCACTGTACCGCCAGAGCGCGCGGGGTGTATGGTTCCCGACGGCATATGAAAACAACATTGCTTCCTATTCGCGAAATCGCCGGGCAGCTGCAGATCCCTGAGCAGTACTGCGAGTATCTCGGCACCTACGGCGCCAAGGTCAGGCTTGACCTGCTGCGCGATGCCGAACTTCCGCCGCGCGGCCGGCTCATTCTTGTCACAGCCACCACGCCCACCACGTCGGGCGAGGGCAAGACGGTGGTTTCCATCGGCCTTGCCGAGGGCCTGGCGCGCATTGGCCGCAAGGCCATCGTCACCTCGCGCGAGCCTTCGCTGGGCCCGGTCTTCGGCATGAAGGGCGGCGCTGCAGGCGGCGGGCGCGCGCAGGTGGAGCCCAGCCAGAAAATCAATCTCCATTTCCACGGCGACTTCCACGCCATCACTTCGGCGCACAATCTGCTGGCCGCGCTCATCGATTCGCATCTCTACTTCGGCAATGCGCTCGACATCGATCCGGCCACCATCACCTGGCCGCGCGCGCTGGACATGAACGACCGCGCGCTGCGCCACGTTGTGGTGGGCGTGGATTCGCGCGGCGATGCGGCCAATCGCGCCAGCGGATTCGTCATCACCGCCGCGTCGGAGGTCATGGCGATTCTTGGCCTGTCCACCAGCCGCGAAGACCTGCGCCGGCGTCTCAATGCAATCGTGATTGGCGCAACACGCGCCGGCCTGCCCGTCACTGCCGCCGATTTGGGTGCAACCGGCGCCATGCTGGCGCTGCTCTACGACGCACTGCGGCCCAATCTCGTCCAAACCACCGAGGGCACGCCGGCCTTTGTGCACACCGGCCCCTTTGCCAACATCGCGCATGGAACCAGCAGCGTCGTCTCGCAGCAAATGGCCGTTCGGCTGGCCGATTACGTGGTGAACGAGTGCGGCTTCGCGGCCGATCTTGGCGCGGAAAAATATTTCGACATCGTGATGCGCGTGAACGGCATTCTGCCCGCCGCCGCGGTTCTCGTCGTCACCGTGCAAAGCCTGCGCGCGCAGGGCGAGGGCAACCTCGAAGCCGGCTTCACCAACCTGCGCCACCATGTGCACACGCTGCGCTGCTATGGCGTGCCGGTGGTGGTCGCCATCAATCGCTTCCCGGCAGACAAGGATGCCGAGCTCGCGGCTATTGCCGCCGAATGCGAATCGCTTGGCGTGGGTTCCGCGCCCATCGAATCTTTCGCGCGCGGTGGCGCGGGTGCGGAGTCGCTTGCCGAAAAGGTCGTCGCCCTCATCGATGCGCATCCGGTACCCGACGTGCAGCCCATCTATGCTCTCGACGCGCCGCTGGAGGAGAAGCTGCGCGCGGTTGCCACCAAGATTTACGGCGCGGACGGCGTAACGCTCTCTGCCGAGGCGCGCGCCAAGCTCGACCGCTACGCCGCATGGGGCTTTGCCGCGTTGCCGGTATGCATCGCCAAAACGCAGTACTCGCTTACCGACGACCCCAAGCGCATGGGCGCGCCCAGCGGCTGGACGCTGCACATCAGCGATGTTTCGCTTTCGGCCGGTGCGGGCTTTGTGGTGGCCGTTGCCGGCAACATGATGCTGATGCCGGGCCTGCCGCGCACGCCGCGCGCTCTGTCCATCGATGTCGGCGAAGACGGCGAGATTACCGGCGTCTAGTTCAGTCCGCAAAAACAAAAAACCGGAAGGCCGAGGCCTTCCGGTTTTTTCTGTTCAGAGCAGAAATTAGTAGCTGCGCACCCACTCGAAGATCGAGCGCACCGCAATGCCGCTCGGCCCCTTCGCAATGTAAGGCCGTGAGTCCTCCACCCACGCCATGCCAGCGATGTCCAGGTGAATCCACGGCGTGTCTTCGGCGAAGACCTTCAGAAACTCGGCCGCGGTGCTGGCGCCGCCCCAGCGTCCGCCGGTGTTCTTGATGTCGGCAATGTCGGACTTGATCAGCTCGGCGTATTCATCGCCCAGCGGCAGCCGCCAGAACTTTTCGCCCGAGTTCTCCAGCGCCGCGTCGAATTTGGCGTACGTCGACTCGTCGTTGGAGAAGCCGCCGGCATTCACCATGCCCAGCGCCACAACGCAGGCGCCGGTCAGCGTGGCCGCGTCAATCAGGTGGGTGCAGCCAAGCTGCTTGGCGTAGGCCAGTCCATCGGCCAGCACCAGGCGGCCTTCCGCATCGGTGTTGATAATCTCAATCGTCTTGCCGGACATGGCAGTCTGCACGTCGCCGGGCTTCTGCGCCTTGCCATCGGGCATGTTCTCAGCCGCGCATACCACGCAGATGACGCGCACGTTCGGCTTGAGCAGTGCAATGACGCGCATGGCGCCAAGCATGGCCGCGGCGCCCGCCATGTCGTACTTCATCTTCTCCATGTTGTCGGCGGGCTTCAGAGAAATGCCGCCCGTGTCGAAGGTGATGCCTTTACCCACCAAGCCCAGTACCGGGCCGCTGGTTACACCCTCCGGCTCATAGCGCAGCACAATCAGCGCCGGCGGCTCTTCGGAGCCCTGCGAGACGCTCCAGAACGCGCCCATTTTCAGGTCGTGAAGTTTGTCGGTCGAAAAGACCGACCAGTTCAAGCCAACCTGCGATGCCATCTGTCCGGCGCGCTGGCCAAGAATCGTCGGCGTCAGCTTGTTGCCGGGCTCGTTCACCAGCGAGCGGGTAAAGTTCTGGCTTTCGCCAATCACCGTGCCCTCGTGCAGAGCCACTTCCAGGGCTGCCTGGTCGGCGCTTTCCGGCGCAACCACGGTAAAGCTGTGCACGGCCAGGTCCTTGCGGTCGCTGCGGTAGGTGTCCGGGTCGAAGTCGCCCACAAAAGCGCCTTCAGCGGCGGCGCGCGTGCTGCGCATCGAAGGTAGTTCCAGCGCATCGGGAATCACAAAGGCCACGTCGCGAATGCCGCGTGGCTTGGCGGCGCGCACGGTAACACCGGCCGCGTTGCGCACGCCGTTGGCGTGCAGCTTGGCCAGTTTGCCCAGGCCCACCAGCAGCAGGCGCTTGGCGGCAAGGCCGGCCGGCGCATGCACCAGCACGGTTTCATTCACACCCGCCTTGAACTCGCCGCTGGCCAGCACGGCGGCGGCAGCAGCTTTCACGGTTTCATCGGCGGTCAGCAGGGCAGGCTCGGGGCGGGCATTGGGCCCTTTTTCGGTCTGCGTATCGGCAGCCAGAACGGCCAGCAACTCGGTTTCGATGGTTGCCAGCGGCGCCAAACTAAGCGTTGCTTTCATGGTCTTCCTCGCGAAGTATAGGGGGATTTGGGCCCGTCAACGGCCCATGCGATGTTTGTTGGCATTGACGGCGGCCCGCGCCTCGCGGTCAGCTTCCCGTCGCCGTTCGGTCTCGCGCTTGTCCCAGTCCTGCTTGCCTTTGGCCAGGGCCAGTTCGCACTTCAATTTACCGTTCTTGAAATAAAGCCGTGTAGGAATGAGCGTATGGCCCTTGATTTGCGTCTTGGACTGCAGGCGACGAACCTCTTCACGATGCATCAGCAGCTTGCGCGTGCGGGTTTCGTCGTGATTGGCCAGGTTGCCATGCGAATAAGGTCCAATATGAACGTTCAGAAGAAAAGCTTCGCCATCCTTGATGAGCCCGTATGCGTCGCGGAGATGGGCTTTCCCCTCGCGGATCGACTTGACCTCGGTGCCGCGCAGGGCGACGCCGGCTTCGAAGCGCTCGATGAGGAAGTAGTCATGGGAGGCGGTACGATTTTGCGCCGCATCGCGCTCTCCGGAAGCCACGGGATCCCGCGGACGCACCGGCTTGGGAGCTGCCGGGCCGCTGGCGGGTTGGATCACGTGGGTGGTCTGGCGAGCCATGGTTTCCTCTTCCTGAACCTTCATCCTAGCACCGGTTTAGCCGACCGCCATGTTACCGAAGGGCTTTGCTAGAATGGGGCTTCGGGAGCCAGGAGTAGCCCGCCGCGGCCTCAGCGCCACTGGCGGATTCGATTCTGCTGAGCGGCCTTGCGTCGGGCAGGGGCCGGCAGGGATGCAAGGGAGCTGGATGAACCGCTTGATAGCCGCTCACGGAGCCATGAAAATTCTTCACCGCGTAGCACTTGCCCTTATTTTGGCCCTGTTGGCGGGCCAAGCCGTCTCGCTTCAGGCTCAATCGGCCAAGCGTCTCTTCAAGCTGGGCCAGTCGGCTGAGGCACGCGAGGACTACGACGCGGCGTACGACGCCTACCAGAAGGCCTGGAACCTGAAGCCCAAGGACATGGGCTATCGCGCGGCGCTCTATCGCGTGCGCGTCACCGCCGCCACCGCGCACGTTACCAAAGGACGGCAGTTGCTTGCCGCCGGCGACCAGCAGGGTGCGCTCACCGAGCTGATTCACGCCGCGCAGATCGATTCCTCCAACGAAGCCGCCACGCAGCTGATCGAGCAGATTCGCCACAGCCAGGGCACCCAGCAGGCGCCGGTTGCAACCGGCATTCCCACCCCCGGCGGCGATGCCTCCGATCTGGCCGCGATGGGCGGGCCGCCCGAGCTCAAGCCGCTCTCCAGGGATCCCCTCACGCTGCACATGTCCGAGGACGCCAAAGTGGTCTACCAGGCCATCGGCAAGGCCGCGGGCGTCAACGTCCTCTTCGACCCCGAATACATCTCCAAGCGCATGCAGGTGGACCTGAACAACGTGTCGCTGCTGGATGCGCTGCGCATTGTCGGCACGCTCTCGGGCACCTTCTGGCGGCCGGTCACCACCAACACGATTTTTGTCGCCGCCAACACCCAGGCGCGCCACCGCGAACTCGACGAGCAGGCGGTGCAAACCTTCTACCTGACCAACGCCTGGCAGCAGAACGATCTGAACGACGTGCAGACCGCGTTGCGTAACGTGATGGCCAGCAGCGTGAAGGTCTACGCCGTCGCCAGCCAGAATGCCATCGTGATGCGCGGCACGCCCGACGAATTGCTGCTGGCGCAAAAGCTCATCGACGATCTTGATAAGGCGCGGCCGGAAGTCATCGTCGACGTCGCAGTGCTCGAAGTCAGCAAGAACTGGGAGCGCACCCTCGGCCTGGCCTGGCCCAGCAGCGCCAGCGTCTCGCTGCAGACCTCAAGCAGCAGTTCCTCGTCGTCTTCCTCATCGTCGTCGACCACCTCCACGACGAGCCCCACAGTCTACGACCTTGCTCACCTGAAGGCTTCGAACTTCGCCGTCTCCATCGGCAAGGCCACGGCCAACCTGCTGCTCTCCGACTCCAGCACACAGCTGCTGCAGAATCCGCGCATCCGCGCTACCGATCAGCAGAAGGCGACGCTGAAGATCGGCTCCAAGATTCCTATCGCTACCGGCTCCTACCAGACCGGCACGTCCACCGCCGTCGTCAGTTCGCTGGTCAACACTCAGTTCCAGTACCAGGACGTGGGCGTGAACATTGAAATTACGCCGACCGTGCACTTCGATCACGACATCACGCTGAAAATCAAAATCGAAGTCACCGCGCAAAGCGGTTCGGTCACTATCAGCGGCGTCACAGAGCCCATCCTCAGCCAGCGCGTGGCCGAGCAGACCATCCGCCTGCGCGAAGGCGAAGCCAACATCCTCGGCGGCATCAACGAGAAGCAGATCCAGGACAGTTGGAGCGGTATCCCGGGCCTCAGCTCCATTCCGATTCTGCGCTACGTCTTCGGCTCGAAGGACCGCACCATCAACGACGACCAGATCGTCTTCATGATGGTTCCGCACATTGTCCGCGCGCCGGGTCTCACGGACCAGAACCTGCGTTCGGTCGATACCGGCGCCGGCACAACCATTCAACTGCGCCGCATCGCCAGCGATGATTCCACACCTGCTCCGGCTTCCTCGGCGCGCCCCGCCGTTCAGTCCAGCGTGGGCACGGTACCCGGCCAGACCGCCGCCGGAGCCGCGCCTGCTGCCATTGCGCAGATGCGTGCCGATGACGCCGCCGCGCCTCCGCCTCCACCGCCGCCGCCCACGGCGCTGCATGTTTCCATGGTTCCCTCGGCAACCTCGGTGGCAGCCGGCAGTACCTTCCAGGTGCCCGTGGTGCTCACCGGAGGCACCGACATAGCCTCCGTTCCGCTACAGGTGCAGTACGACACGGCGCGCTTCGCGCTGGTCAATGTCGACAATGGCGACCTGCTTAGCCGCGACGGCAAAACCATCACACTGCTGCACCGCGATGAGCCGGCAGGCTCCGTAGTTGTCAATGCCTCGCGGCCGCCGGGCTCCGGCGGAGTCAGCGGCGCGGGCGTGGTCTGCGTGCTTACCTTCCAGGCCAAGGCGGCAGGCAGCGGCGTCATCTCCATCACGCGCGCCAGCGCCACCACCAGTGCACAGCAGACCGTGACCGCACAGGGCACGCAGGTCAGCATCGCGGTGAAGTAGAGAGGCGCTTGATGAACAGTACGCTTCACTTCCGGAAGTCCGGCGAGCGCGGCCTCACCCTGGTGGAGCTGATCGTCACCGTGACCATCGTGGGCATTCTGGCCGGCGCGGCCCTGCCCATGATGCGATTCCAGGTGAAGCGCCAGAAGGAACGCGAACTGCGCTACGATCTGTGGCAGATGCGCGACGCCATCGACAAGTACAAAGACGCCGCGGACAAGGGCGCCATTCAGACCAAGATTGACAGCCAGAACTATCCGCCCGATCTGGATACGCTGGTCAAGGGCGTCGACATACAGGGCAAGAAAGTGCGCTTTCTGCGCAACATTCCGGTAGATCCTATGACCGGCCACGCCGAGTGGGGCATGCGCTCCATGCAGGACGATCCCAAGTCGGACTCCTTTGGCGGGCAGAATCTGTTTGATGTGTACTCCAAGTCGCAGGGCACGGCTCTCGACGGAACCAAATACTCGGACTGGTAGTGAACGCGATGCGCGCAAAGGCAAACTCGGAATCCGGCTTTACGCTGATCGAGCTGATTGTGGTGATGACCATCATCGCCATTCTCGCCACGCTCGCGGTGCCCAGCTTTGTGGGCGCCATCCGCTCCGCGCGCGAGGCCGTGCTGCGCGAGGATCTGCACGTGATGCGCGCTGCCATCGACTCCTACACCATGGACAAGCAGAAGGCGCCGCAATCCATGGACGACCTGGTCCAGTCCGGCTACCTGAAAGACATTCCCGAAGACCCGATGACGCACACCCGCGACACCTGGATCACTGACCAGAGTGACTCGCTCTACTCGCTGGACCAGACCGAGCCCGGCATCGACAACATCCACTCCGGCTCGCAGGAGCAGGGCTCCGACGGCCGCTCCTACTCCGAGTGGTAGCTTTACACTCGAAGTGAATGTCTCTCCCCGCGCAAAATTTCGCAGCATTCGGTTCTGAATTGCAGGCCGTCTACGGCGTCTACGCCGCGCTGCTTCGCGGACGCGATGCCAGCGCCGGCCTCGGCGGCAGCCTGGTGTACGCCGGTGCGCTCGATGCGAACGCGCTCGGCCTTACACGCGCGGCAACTATAGCTGGTGCGGCGGTGCTCACAGCCACGCAGGACATCAGCGTATTGCGCGCCGCCCTGCGCGACAATGCCATCCACTTTCAGGTCACCTCGCTCGACGAGGCTCTCCGCATTTTGAAGAACGAGATTCGCAAGCAGCAGCCCGTGGCCGTCGCTGTTGCCGCCGATTCTGAAGTCATTGCCGAGGAAATGCGCGCGCGCGGCGTCGCGGCAGATGCGCACATGCCCGCCGATACAGCACTGGATGCAGGCACGGAGTTCCTTGCCTTCCCGATTCCCGAAAACTTCGCGCTAAGGGCAGCCGCCTTCGACGAGCAGTTGTTCACGCTGCTGCAGGAAAGCGATGCATTGAATCGCCGCTGGTATCGCGGAGCGCCGAGCGCTTTTGGCCGCGACTACAGGCGCATGCGCTCGCTCGGCTGCGATGTGGAGACGGCCTGCAAGGTGCGTGCGTGGCTTGAGGAAATAGAAAGCTAGCCTGCGTTGACGGCGTCGATGCGCTGCCACAGTTCCTTGATGCCTGCCCCGGTTTTTGCCGAGACCGCAAGAACCTCGTCCACACCGAGCTCGCGCTTGAGCGCCGCCAGATTGCGCGTGCGCTCGTTTCCGCTCAACCGGTCCGCCTTGGTTGCCACGGTGATAAACGGCCGCCCCGCATCGTGCAGCCAATCTAGAAGCTGACGGTCGCTGGCCTGTGGCGAAATGTTCGAGTCCACCAGACAGATGCACAGGCCCAGCGTGATGCGCTCGGACAGATACGGCTCGATGAATTCAGGCCAGCCAGCCGAAATCGATTTCGAAATCTTTGCGTAGCCGTAGCCGGGCAGATCGGCAAACATCTTGCGCGGCGCGCGCTTCTCGTCCAGGATAAGGAAAAAATTGATGGCGCGCGTGCGGCCGGGCGTGGAGGAGACCTTGGCCGCCTTCTCGCCCACCAGTGCATTCAGCAAACTCGATTTGCCCACGTTGGAGCGGCCAAGAAACGCAATCTCCGGCACGGTGGGAGAAGGGAACTGCGCGGCCGAAAGGGCCGAAAGAAGGAACTGCGCTGTCGATCGCATAAGGGTCCGCTTACTTACTGCGGCGCTCCCTGGCTCGACGGCAGCTCGGCTTGCGCCGGCACCGCCAGCACTTCGTTCTCCGGCGCCGGGCCCGGCAGCGGGCTTTCCAGCGCCAGCGCCAGCACCTCGTCCATCGTGTCCACAAAGTGCAGCTTCATGGAGTTCTTGATGTTGTCCGGCAGCTCGGAGATGTCCTTCTCGTTCGAGCGCGGCAATATCGCTTCAAAGATGCCCGCACGCAGCGCCGCCAGCAGCTTCTCCTTCAAGCCGCCGATGGGCAGCACCTTACCGCGCAGCGTAATTTCGCCGGTCATGGCCAGATCGCGCCGCACCGGAATTTTGGCCAGCGCGCTGGCAAGCGCCGTCGCCATGGTGATGCCGGCCGACGGACCGTCCTTGGGAATTGCGCCCTCTGGCACGTGCAGGTGAATGTCGAGGTTGCGGTAGAACTCGCGGCTCAGGCCCAGCAACTGCGCCTTGCCACGAATGTAGCTCAGCGCGGCCTGCGCCGACTCCTGCATCACGTCGCCCAGTTGGCCGGTGATGGTGAGCTTGCCCTTGCCGTCCAGCACCTGCACTTCGGTGGTCAAAATGCTGCCGCCCACCTCGGTCCACGCCAGGCCGGTCACCAGGCCGACCTCGTTTTTCTCGTGCACCTCGGAGTCGCGGAACTTGGCCACGCCCAGAAACTCGTTGATGTTGGCCGCGGTGATTTCTTCCCTGTGCTTCGTGCCTTTCTTCACCACGCGGCGCGCCACCTTGCGGCACACGTTGCCAATCTCGCGCTCCAGGTTGCGTACGCCGGCTTCGCGCGTGTAGTTGCGAATAATCTCCAGCACGGCATCGTCGGCGAAGACAATGTTCTTCTCGCTCAGGCCGGTTTGCTCGCGCTGCTTGGCAATCAAGTATTGGCGCGCGATTTCCAGCTTTTCACTCTCGGTGTAGCCCTGCAGCCGCAGCACTTCCATGCGGTCCTGCAGCGCCGCGGGAATGGTGTGCATCACGTTGGCCGTGGCCACAAACAGCACCTGCGAGAGGTCGTAATCCACGTCCAGGTAGTGGTCCTGGAACGTCGTGTTCTGCTCGGGGTCCAGCACCTCAAGCAGCGCCGATGCCGGATCGCCACGGAAGTCCGACGCCATTTTGTCCACTTCGTCCAGCAGGAAGACCGGGTTCTTTGTTCCCGCGCGCTTCATGTGCTGAATAATCTGCCCCGGCATCGCGCCGATGTAGGTGCGCCGATGCCCGCGAATCTCCGCCTCGTCGCGCACGCCGCCCAGTGACAAACGCACAAACTTGCGGCCTGTGGCCTTTGCAATCGACATGCCCAGCGACGTTTTGCCCACGCCCGGAGGTCCGACAAAGCACAGAATGGAGCCCTTGGGATTCTTCACCAGCTGGCGCACCGCCAGAAATTCCAGAATGCGCTCTTTGATTTTTTCCAGGCCGTAGTGGTCCTCGTTCAGCACCTTCTCGGCGAATTCAATCGAGCGCGTCTCTTTGGACTTCTTCTTCCACGGCACGGCCAGCAGCCAGTCAATGTAATTGCGGCTCACCGTGGACTCGGCCGACATCGGCGGCATCGCTTCCAGCTTGCGCAGCTCCTGGATGGCCTTGTCCAGCACGTCCTTGGGCATGCCGGCGGTTTCAATCTTCTTGCGCAGCTCGTCGAACTCGCCCTTTTCGCCGCGGCCCAGTTCCTTCTGGATGGCCTTGATCTTCTCGTTGAGGTAGTACTCTTTCTGCGCCCGCTCCATCTGCCGCTTCACGCGCGACTGGATGTTGCGGTCCAGGTCCAGCTTCTCAATCTCGATGTCCAGCACATCGGCAATGCGCGCCAGGCGCGCGGCCGGATCGAAAATCCCCAGCAGCTCCTGCTTCTCTTCAATGCCCAGCTGCAAATTCGCCGCAATGGTGTCAGAAAGCTTGGCGGGCTCATCCATGCGCACGCTGGCGATGATGGTCTCGTAGTTCAGCGACTGCTGCAGCTTCACGTACTGCTCAAACAGACCCGTCACGCGCTGCATCAACTGCTCGGCAGCCGGTGTCATCTCAAAGTCCGATTTGCCCGTGCGCACCGTGGCCACGAAGAATCCATCGCGGTCGGTCACTTCAATTGACTTGGCGCGTTCCACGCCTTCCACCAGCACCTTGATGTTGCCGTCGGGCATCTTCACGCTCTGCACAATGTTGCAGATTGCGCCGATCTGGAAAATCTCTTTGGCCTTGGGCTCGTCGATGGAAGCATCGTGCTGGGTGGCAAGAAAAATCTTGCGGTCACCGTTCAGCGCCTCTTCCAGCGCGCGCACGCTCGACAGCCGGCCCACCACAAACGGCGTCATCATGTACGGAAAGATGACCATGTCCCGAATGGGCATCATGGGCAGTTTGCGCGTTTCGTTCTTTTCGCGGGGAGTAGTCATCGGATCACCTGGAGTATTAGACGCGTGAGAACAGCTGCGGATGCAGAAGGGGTGGAACAGCCTTGTAGGGATTGTACAGCGGAAGGGAAGCGGGTTCAGCGGCCCGTGGGAAACAAAGGTTGTAGAAGTGGAACCATTGTTTCCCGCGTCAATATTCGTGGTTTATCGGACGCAAGTTCCCACATGCGGAATAAGCATGCGCGCTTGCGGTCCAGGCCGCGCGCAAATCTTTTGCCTTACTAATTTTCACCACGTACGTACAGCACCGGGCCGCCACGATGCATGCCCTCCGCCAGCTTCGCCGCGGTCCGCTGATCCACTGGATACACCGCGATGGGCGAGGTCAACGTGAACTCGATCTGCGACTCGGCGGGAATCAGGGCTATCGATGGCGGCGAGCTGGCTGCGATTGCCGTGCCCACACCCGCGCCCACGCCGGCCGCAAGCCCGTCGCTGATGGCGCGTTCCCCAGGGCGAACCGGAAAACTCATCGTAGCCGCGCGCACATCCATTGCGACCGCGCCAACTGCCGCACCCGCCGCAATCTGTTTTGTGGTTGGCCGCGTCTTGCTTTCGCTCACCACCTTGAAGGGCGCGGTGTAGAGCGGGTAACTCTTGCCATCCAGGTTCAGTCCGTTCAGTTCAAGAGTGAGATTCGAGGCGCCTGCCAACCGTCCGGCCTGCTTCGCCGCCACCACGGTTCCATACACGGTTGCGCCGCATGGAATCACCAGCACATCGTCCACCACCACGTCGCGCGTCACAGTGAAGGAAATCTTCGCGCCGGCTTTCGTCGTGCGTGAACTGATGGGCATGTCGTTGATGACCTGCAGCGTCGTCTCCTCCAGCACGGTGACGGCGCGGCCGGTCACAAAGCGGACAGACTTCGCGGCTTCGGGTGCGGAAGAGGACTCTTCGCTTCCACTGCCTGGAGGTGCGCCTTGCTCCGTCGGCGCGGACTTCTCCGGAGCCTGTGCGGGGCGCGGCGCCTGCGAGCATTGGGCAGCGGCAATGATGTTTCCCGCCGCAAACAAGAGAACCGAAAAGCAAAAGGCTCGGCTTAAGCAGCCGAGCCTCGATCCAACCTTCAACAATGTCACCACGGAGAAACCTCTACTCACAGGAACGCGGTTCGGTGGATGTTGCTTATCCCGCTTTTTCCAGCAGGCACAGCGAAAGGTCGCGCCGTTCCACCATATCCTTGGTGATTTCCAGGTCGCGCACCTTCTTGTTGCTGGGCAGGTGGTACATCAGGTCCAGCATCAGCTCTTCCAGAATCATGCGCAGGCCGCGCGCGCCCACCTTGCGGGCCAGCGCCTCGCGGGCAACCGCCGCCGTGGCCTCCTGCGTAAAGTGCAGGCGAACGTTCTCGTATTCCAACAGGCGCTGATACTGCTTCATGATGGCGTTGCGCGGCTTGGTCAGAATCTCCACCAACGCGGCCTCGTCCAGCTCGTCGAGAATGCCCATCACGGGCAGGCGGCCGACAAATTCCGGAATCAGTCCGTACTTGATCAGGTCCTGCGGCTCGGTCTTGCGCAGCAACTCGGTGTCGCGGTGCGAGCGTGTGGTCGCCGCATCCGCCTCGGCGTCGATGGTCTTGAAGCCCAGCGCCTTTTTGCCCACGCGCCGGCCCACCACCCGCTCCAGCCCGACGAATGCGCCGCCGCAGATGAAGAGAATGTTGGTGGTGTCCACCGCCGTGAACTCCTGGTGCGGATGCTTGCGGCCGCCCTGCGGCGGAACATTGGCTACCGTGCCTTCGAGGATCTTCAAGAGGGCCTGCTGCACGCCCTCGCCGCTCACGTCGCGCGTGATGGAGGGGTTCTCGTCCTTGCGGCCA
>DASVLI010000239.1:0-1777 GCA_036384955.1 Occallatibacter sp. | reverse complement strand
CCCCCCCCCCCCCTCCCCCCCGGCATCAGGGCTGAGGGCTGAACCACCCATCGCTTGCCAACCAAGCGATTTAGAATCAAATATTTAGATATAAGCACCTTAGAATCAAATATTTGGGTAATAGGTCAACCGGCAAGCCGTTTAGAATCTAATATTTAGATAAAAACATCGAGTAAGGCTTTTCGCCACCTTGCAACCAGAATGGTGCAAGGTGGCGAAAAGCCTTACTCCACCGCAAACAGGCCCGGCATCACCTTTCCGGCTTTGCCCAGCACGATTTGCGTGAAGGCCTGCGCGTTCAGCGGACGCTCCGGGCCAATGTAGACCGTGCGCGCGCCGGCCTGGCGCGCCCAATGCACAAAACCCGCCGCCGGATACACCGATCCCGACGTGCCCACCACCACCATCAGCGTAGCCCGCGCAATCTCGCGCTCAATGTGCGCCATCTCCAGCGGCATCTCACCAAAGAAAACAATGTGCGGCCGCAGCCGCGCGCCGCACGTGCAGCGGCCCACCTCGGCCAGCGACTGGTAGACGTTGCGATCCTCAACCGGCGGCTGGCCGCACTCGTCCGAGCAGCGTGCCTTCGACAGCTCGCCATGCATGTGCAGCAGCCGCCGCGAGCCGGCGCGCTCGTGCAGGTCGTCCACATTCTGCGTGCACAGAAAGAAGCGGTCACCGAGTTGCTGCTCCAGCTCGGCCAGCGCAACGTGCGCGGCATTGGGCTGCGCTTTGACGCCCGCGGCGCGCCGCGCGGAGTAGAACTCCCAAACGCCCGCGGGATTGCGCTCCCAAGCCTCCGGCGTGCACACATCCTCCACGCGAAAGCCTGCCCAAAGCCCGTCCGCGGCGCGAAACGTGGGCAGTCCGCTCTCCGCGCTGATGCCTGCGCCGGTCAGCACAAAAACATGATCAGCCGGCGCAACTTGAATGCGTTCCATTGCTCTCCTTTATAAGCTGCTAGCTATCAGCCATCAGCCCATCGTGGCTGCACCATTGCTCCAACTAAGCGAAAGATTCCGAGCACGCGGAGGCGCGCAGCGCGCACACGAGCTGAAAGCTGAGGGCTGATAGCTAGAAGCTGTTTTTACGGCTCCAGCAATATCTTGCCGGTGGTCTTGCGCTCTTCAAGATCAATCTGCGCGCGCGCTGCCTGGTCCAGCGGATACATGTGCTCCATGCGCAGCTTCAGCGCGCCCGTCGCAACCCAATCCAGAATCTTGCCCGCGCGCCAGTCCAGCTCTGCATGCGTGGCCACATAATGCCACAGCGTGGGCCGCGTGATGAACAGCGATCCCTTGGTGCTCAGTTGGATCGGGTCGAAGGGCGGAACCGGGCCGCTGGATGCGCCGAAGAGCGCCAGCAGTCCGCGCGGATGCAGACAGCCAAGGCTTTTTTCAAACGTGGTCTTGCCCACCGAGTCGTACACCACGTCGACGCCCTTGCCGCCGGTAATCTGCTTTACGGCAGCCTCAAAATCGTGCTCGGAATAGAGAATCACATCGCTGGCGCCGGCCTCGCGCGAAAGCTCTGCCTTGGCGTTGGTGGAAACAGTGGTGATGACGCGCGCACCGATGCGCGAGGCAATCTGCGTAAGCAGCAGGCCCACGCCGCCCGCGCCAGCATGGATCAGGCATGTGTCGCCGGCCTTGAGCGGATAGGTGGAGTAGGCCAGATAGTGCGCGGTCATGCCCTGCAGCATGGCGGCAGCGGCCTGCTCGGGCGTCACCTTGGCAGGCACCTTGACCAGTTGCGCGGCGGGCGCCAGCGCGTACTC
>DASVLI010000238.1:0-6922 GCA_036384955.1 Occallatibacter sp. | reverse complement strand
GCGCGCCGCGCTTGAGCTCGATGACGATGCGCATGCCATCGCGATCGCTCTCGTCGCGCACGTCGCCGATGTCGTCGATGATCTTCTCGTTCACCAGTTCGGCAATGCGCTCAATGAGTCTGGACTTGTTGACCTGGTAGGGGATTTCGGTGACGATCAGCGCCAGCTTGTCCTTGGTGACGTTTTCGGTGGCCACCTTGGCGCGCATCATAAAGCGTCCGCGGCCGGTGTTGTAGGCCTGCGCGATGCCGGCGCGGCCATAGAGGAAACCGCCGGTGGGGAAATCGGGCCCCTGCACGTGCTTGAGGATTTCCGCGAGGCCGGCCTTGGGGTTCTTGACCAGCTCGATGGTGGCGTTGACGACCTCAGTGAGATTGTGCGGAGGGATGTTGGTGGCCATGCCGACGGCGATGCCGTTGGAGCCATTCACGATGAGAGTCGGAATGCGCGTGGGCAGCATGGTGGGCTCGAGGATGGTCTCGTCGAAGTTGGCCATCATATCGACGGTTTCCATGTCGATATCGGCCATCATTTCTTCGGCGATGCGCTCCATGCGGCACTCGGTGTATCGGTAAGCTGCGGGCGGGTCGCCATCGACGGAGCCGAAGTTGCCCTGGCCATCGACCAGGGGATAACGCAGCGACCAGGGCTGGGCCATGCGCACCAGGGCGTCGTAGACCGACGAATCGCCGTGGGGGTGGTACTTCTTCAGGCACTCGCCCACCACACCGGCGCATTTGGAGTAGCGCTTGTTGTGCTGCAGACCTTCGCGGTCCATGGCGGTGAGAATGCGGCGATGCACCGGCTTCAGTCCGTCACGTGCATCGGGCAGCGCACGGCCGACGATGACCGACATGGAGTAAGCCAGATAAGACCGGCGCATTTCCTCTTCGATATTCATGGGGAGGAAGTTGGTACCGCCGCCCGGCGGAGTGCCGCCGTCAAGTGGGAGCTGGGGATTCTTGTCGTCTGCCATAAGAGGTTTCTAGCCCGCTCAAAAGCGGCAAAAACGGGTCCGGAAATGCGGGGCCGGCCTGGGTCGGGCTGAAAGTCTATTTTACGCTTCGGGAGGGTATGATGCAAGCTGGACGGCAGTGGATAAGTCTTTATATTGCTTTATTTTATGTGCCGCACTTGTGCGTCAGACGACCCAACCGGCAAACTCAGACAGCATGGTACGATTTGGCTTTGGATTTGGGGCCTGATTTGACCACCTTTTGCACCCGCCCGGGCGTCAGGTTCTCGCCCAGACCAGCCAAAATCACAGGCGGACTGTCGGGAAATTCGACGACCAGCGAGAGCTTGCCGCCTACTCCCTCAACGAAGTTTCGCAGGGTGGAGATATACAGATCTGCCCGCTTTTCCATGCGCGAAATACCCTCTTGGCCGATCTTGAGTTTCTTCGAGAGTCGGGCCTGAGTCAATTTTCGCTGGCGGCGAAGTTCGCACAGATTCAGTTCTTTTGCGATCAACTCTGCCGCACGCTGTTCAATTTGTTTCCGTCGCCCGGCTGGTAGCTCCGCCAACATTTCTTCCAGAGAGATTGTCATTTCTTTTTCCGCTCCTCGGCGATTGTTGCGAGATGGCGCTCAAAGCGCTCATCGGCTAGGCGAATTAAACCTTTGTAAAATCGCTTTTGAGAGACGCCAGATTTGCTGCCGCCAATCAACAAGATTGCCTTGCGCTTTGGATCAAAGGCGAAGGCAACTCGCCAAACCTCAGCCGAAACATTGAAACGAAGTTCCTTCATGTTTGGATACTGCGAACCATTCAACGTGTCTACGTCTGGGCGGCCAAGTTGTGGCCCAAAGTGCCGCAACTTGATAAGAAGCGCGAACAATGAGTCTTGAACCACCTTCGAGAACCCGCGAACTTCGATCGCAAATTCCTGGTCGAAGTCCACGGCCCACTGCTTATCAGTTTCTGTCGTTGTCATGGCGATAATCCTGAACTGAGCCAGGCAGCCTTTTGGCTCCCGCGTGATGTCTCGAATCCAGTTTGTCCAGGGCAACGAGGTTGAAACGGGGCTCGACCCGGCCTGATGCAAACTACAGCGCATTTCTGCGCTTCGCTGCCGCCTTTCCTTTACAGGCTTCCCCATTCGTCAGTAATAGGAAGAGCAAGGTAAGACACATTCAGTATGCCTTTGAATGCCTAATGTCGTCAAATGCATATTTATTGTTCATCACAACATGCCGGCCAGATTGCCGATTGCGAGCAGGATTTGGAGGCCCACGAGGGTGCCTGCGGCGACCATGGCGATGCGTCCTCGGGGGGACTCGTAGGCATCGGCCAGCACTCCGGCGATGAGCGTAAGCAGGAAAGGCACGGCCCAGAGCCAGGGCGTGCCGGGAGCGCCGGTCATGACCAGCAGAAAGAGCACTGTTGCGCAGAGCAGCGGCGCGGTATTGCCGAAGTAGCGCGAGCGGCGCACGCCGAGGTAGAGCATGAGGCTGAAGAGCGCGCCCAACGCAATGCCGGCGTTGGCGAAGTTGGAGAAGAAACGGCGCGCGGGGTCAAAGGAGAGGCCGACGAAGCCGGCTCCGGAGCGGAAGAGGTAGCTGAAGGCATCAGGCGAAAGGTTGTAGCAGGCGAAGACGAAGACCAGCGCGCCCACCGAGGCCAGCAGGACGACAGGCAGCACCTGGCTGCGGCGGCCTTCGGCCACCCAGAGCATGAGCGCGAGGCCAAGCAGGGCGGCAGCGGGAAGCGCCACAATGTGCGCGGCGGCGGCCAGTCCGAAGCAGGCGGTGAGCAGCACAATGCGCGGTCGCCACTTGCGGCGCGGCCCCTGCATGGCATGGGCCACGCCGATGCAGGTGTAGATGCCTCCGTAGACGCCGAGGGCGGCAAGGATATCCGGCGAGGGGCTTACGCAGGCGTTGAGGACGGCGGGCGAGAAGCAGTAGAGCGCCAGCGCGGTGTAGCCGCCCATGTTGCCGTAGAGACGCCGCGTGACCCACCAGAGGCCCGCGCCGAGCATGCAGCCGGCGGCCAGGAAGGGCAGGCGCAGCAGAAGCAGAATGTGGGTGAGCTGATGGCGGAGTTCCCAGACACTGAGGTGCGAAGAGTCGCCCGTCTGGACGACACGGTCTTCGGGTTTGCGGAAGTGGTCGAGGCCGCGCTCGGCGAGGAGATTGACGGTGAGCGGAAGGCCGGCCAGGCGATAGGCCAGGATGCCGTCGTGGATGTTGCCGCAACTGGTGAAGTAGCCGGCGACGGGCGAGGGGTTTTCCCAGGTTTCGCGGCCGCAGCGGGCGTACTCGTAGTCGCGGTCGGAGAGGGTTTGCCGGCTGGTGAGCCACAGGCCCTGCCCCAGGAAGGCCAGAAGCATGAGTGCGGCGATGCGCTGCGGCAGATTGAAGCGGAAGCGGCGAAGGCGGGCAAACCGAAGGCTCATGGGGGACAGAGTGGGACCTTCCCAGTCTAAACGGCGGGTTTGGGATGCAGGTAAAAAGCATCAGGCCGCTCCGAAGAGCGGCCTGAGCGGTTGAAGCAGTTGACTGCAGCTAGTTGACGATGACGCCGACGACATCGTCGTTGGTCAAAGTGACGGTGCAGCTGTTGGGTCCGCCCGCGTTAATGGCCACGTTTGGAGTGCAGTTGGAGGACCATCCACCAAATGCGCCCGCGCCGGCAGGAGAGGTGAGCGTAACGGTGCTTCCCACCGGATAGGTGGCTGTGCAAACTGAGCCACCGGCGCCTGTCCAGCCTGGACCGCAGTGGATGACGTTGGCTGTGCCAGTTGCGGAAGGAGCCGTGATCTGCCAGTTGGTGGTGTTCAAGCCACGCTGGTAAACGGTGAGGGTCGAGAGCAGAATGGTGCCCGTGGAGCCGGTGTTGGGGCAAGACGGAGGTACCTGCGAATCTGCTACAGCCAGCACCTGCGGGCAGTTGAAGGTTGCCGTAGCCGTCTGGATGGTGCCGTCGAGTGTGGAGGCCGCCTCGGCAATGATGGTGGCGTTGCCGCTACCTTCCGCGGTCACAATGCCGCCGCTGGCGCCGGGCAGGCCGCCGGTGCTGTTGCTGACCGGGAAGATGTTCGGCGTCGAGGAGAGCCAGGTGGTGTTCGCATCGTTGGTCACATCGCGCACGAACGGTGCACTGGAGTACGTAGCGATGGCGATGAACTGGCCGGAGAGGTTGTAGTCATCGACCGTAATCGAGCTGGGAATAATTTCCAGCGAGAGAATCGGCTCCGGAGGACTGGTGAGCGAGACGCTGACCGTAGCAGTGGACGAAACTACCGTTGCCGGGCTTCCAGGGTTGGTGAGCAGCGCGGTGACGGTGGTCGAACCAACACTTACGCCAGTAGCAAGGCCGGCAGGGCTGACGGTGGCCACGCTGGGAATGCTGGACTGCCACGAGAGAGAGGATGAGTCGGTGACATCCACCACCAGGCCGCCGCTGGTTGTGGCCAACGCGATGAACTGGCCTTGCTGGCCGGAGGCCGAGAGCGACTGGCTGGATGGAATTACCGTAAGGCTGGTGTAAGCACCGGAGGCCGCCGAGGTCACGGTCAAGGTCGCGGTACCAAGAACCGACGATCCGCTGGTTGAGTCGTAGTAGAGGGCGCTGATGGTAGTGCTGCCTGCGGAGACCGAGCTTGCCAAACCAGAGTTTGCGCCGATGGTGGCAATCGAGGTGGCGCTGGAAATCCAGGCAACCTGGCTGGTGAGGTCAAGTGTGGCGCCGCCGGAGGTGGTGCCGATGGCCGTGAACTGAACGGTATTGCCCGCGCCTGAGATCACCTGCGCGCTGGGCGTGACGGCGATCGAAACCACAGTGGTGCCGGTGCCACCGCCACCACCGCCGCTGGCCGCCGTTACAGTGACAGTCGCACTGGTTGAGACGTGGCCGTTATAAGCCTGCGCCGATGCCGTAATCGTGGTGGAACCGGCCGCCAGTGCCGTCACAACACCGCTCGCATCCACGGTGGCCACGGCCGGCGCGCTGGAAAGCCAAGTCAAGCCCGCAGTCACCTGCTTGGTAGTGGGATGGCTCGCGTTGCCGTAGGTGCCCGTGACGATGAACTGCGCGGTGTGGCCCACAACCAGTGCCTGCGTGGTGGGTGAGATCTGAATACCGGCAAGGCCCTGCGGGTTTGAGCATCCACTCAGCCACGCGACAGCGCCGATCAGCAGTAAGGCACTCCAAAGCGAACGATTGCGCATACATTCTCCCGGCGTTTCCGCCTGGCCGGATTGTTCCACGTGAGGGGCCGGCCCGTACTTAAATTCTTTCTACATCCCGAGGCGGCAAGCTGCCACACATTGACTGCGGAATGCCCGTACCAGTCCGATGAAGCTGATAGTCGTCCGATGAATTCGTTATATGGAGCACATTGTACAGGGAAACTGCCCGGAATCTGATATTTCCGGACTTAGGCCGGGCTCCGTTTCGAAGACCATTGGACTGCTTATACTTGCGCTGCACCTACCTTGAGGTGGCGCAATCATACGACAAAGGAAAACGGCGAATCAATAACTTCTTTGGCTCCCAGGCCTGCTGCAAGTTACTTGAGTGACAGCCGATAGCGGCAAATTGCATGCTTTGGGACATAACCGCGCCGGCGCCGGCGCGCCACCCTGGTTTGGCCCCGACTGCCGCCAACCGCTACACTGCTGCCATCATGGCACATGCGCGAGAGAACGCCGCCGAACGCCTGGTCAGCGCCGCGCGCGCCGACGAAGAGCAGAATTTTGAGCTGAAATTGCGGCCGCGCCGGCTGGCGGAGTTCATTGGCCAGTCCAAGGCCAAGGAGCAGCTGGCGATTGCGCTGGAGGCAGCCAAATCGCGCGGCGAAGCACTGGACCACGTGCTGCTGTTTGGGCCGCCGGGACTGGGCAAGACGACGCTGGCGACGATTATTGCCAACGAACTGGATGTGGGTTTTCAGCAGACATCCGGCCCGGCGCTGCAGATTCAGGGCGACCTGACGGCGATTTTGACCAACCTGCGCGAGCGGCAGGTGCTGTTCCTGGACGAGATTCACCGCATGCAGCCGGTGCTGGAGGAAAAACTCTACACCGCGCTTGAGGATTACAAGCTGGACATCATCATCGGGCAGGGCCCGGCGGCGCGTACCCACGTGATGGAGCTGAAGCCGTTCACGTTTGTGGGCGCCACCACGCGGCCGGGCCTGCTGAGTTCGCCGCTGCGCTCGCGGTTTGGCATATTACTGCGTCTGGAGTTCTACAACGAGGAAGAGCTGCAGGTGATTGTGGAACGCTCGGCCGAGGTGCTGGGGGTGCCCATTGACCGCGACGGAGCAGCGGAGATTGCGCTGCGCTCGCGCGGCACACCACGCATTGCCAACCGGCTGCTGCGGCGGGTGCGCGACTACGCGCAGGTTCGCGGCACCGGCTCGATTGACCGGCCCACGGCCAACGCGGCGCTGATGATGCTGGAAGTGGATGCGCACGGCTTCGACGAGATTGACCGGCGGCTGCTGCGCACGATTATTGAGAAGTACGACGGCGGCCCGGTGGGCCTGGGCACGCTGGCGGCGACGCTGGCCGAAGAAGAAGACGCGCTGGAAGAAGTGTATGAGCCGTTCCTGATTCAGATTGGCTTTCTGGATCGCACTCCGCGCGGTCGTGTGGCGACGCGGCTGGCGTACGAGCACTTCGGAATTCCCATGCCGGGCAGGCAGTCGGGATTGTTTTAGCGCGGACGGAGGGGTAGATATGGCACTGACCGAATCGACCATGCAGCTTGCGCTGGGCGCCGAAGCGCCGGAGTTTGCGTTGACCGATGTGGTGAGCGGGAAGATAGTACAGCGCGACGATTTTCGCGGAAAGAGCGCGCTGCTGGTGATGTTTATTTGCGCGCACTGCCCTTACGTAAAGCACATTGAGAAGCAGCTGGCCGCACTGGGCGTGGATTATGCCGGCAAGCCGGTGGCGATTGTGGCCATCAG
>DASVLI010000237.1:0-3592 GCA_036384955.1 Occallatibacter sp. | reverse complement strand
AAGAAGCCGCCGCCGACAAGGTGCAGAAGGCTCTGGAGACCGTCTACACCGAGCGCAAGACGCTGACCCGCGATGTGGGCGGCACAGCCGGCACCACGCAGTTTGCCGACGCGATTCTTGCCGCAATGGCCTGAGGCAAAGGAGGCGCGATGCACTACCTGCTGATTTACGAGGCCGCAGACGATTACATTGCGCGGCGTGCCGAATTTCGCGGCGCGCATCTGAAGCTGGCATGGCAGGCCGCCGAACGCGGCGAACTGCTGCTGGGCGGCGCGCTGGCCGATCCGGTCGATGGCGCGGTGCTGCTCTTCCAGGGTGACTCGCCCGAAGCGGCCGAGAAATTTGCGCAAGCCGATCCGTATGTTCTCAACGGCCTGGTCAAAAGCTGGCGCGTGCGTACGTGGATGACCGTTGCAGGTGCGGGCGCGGACAAACCGGTGCGGCCTGAAGATGTAGCATGCGGTTAACTCACCGTTCACGCTGAAGCAGCTACCACCGCGTCCGCGCAATTTCATTCCTTCATCATTTCGAATACCAGACAGAGGAGCACGAACATGCATCTGAAGTTTTGGCGCGGCTGGCTTGCGGCCGCGGCTGTTCTATTTGCGATGGCCCCGGCGGCGCAGGCCGGCATCAACATCACGCTGCAGGTGGATGCCACCCAGACACCGGAAAAAATTCTCCACGTGCGGGAAACCATTCCGGTGAAACCCGGCGAGGTCACTCTCTACTATCCCAAGTGGATTCCCGGCGCGCACTCGGTCGCCGGACCCATTTCAACCGTCACCGGCCTGCACTTTTACGCCGCGGGCAAGGAGCTGACCTGGCACCGCGATCTGGTGGACACCTTTACCTTTCATGTAGAAGTTCCCGCGGGCGCAAGCGAGCTGGAGGCCAAATTCGACGAGATTGAGCCGGATGGCTTCTCCGCCACGGAAAAGCTGATGGTGCTGGAGTGGAATCAGGTGCTGCTCTATCCGGCCGCGCCGCGCGCCGAAGAGCAAACCTTCGCGGCCAGCCTGAAGCTGCCCGCCGGATGGAAGTACGGCACCTCGCTGCACACCGTCGCCACCGACGGCGACACAGTGACGTTCAAGCCGGTTTCGCTGGACATGCTGGTGGACGCGCCGATTATGGCGGGCGAGTATTACAAGGCCGTGGACATTACGCCGGCCGGCGAGCCGATTCATCACGAGCTGAACCTGGTGGCCGACAGTGCCGCGGCGCTGAATCTGAGCGAAGAGACGCGCAAGCAAATGGTGCAGCTGGTGGCCGAGTCCGGCAAACTTTTTGGCGCGAGGCATTACACGGAGTACCACTTCCTGCTGGCGCTGAGCGACCACGTGGCGCACTTTGGGCTGGAGCATCACGAGTCAAACGACAGCCGCCTGCCGGAGCGCACGCTGATTGGGCCGCATCCGGGTACCGACCTGGGCGGGCTGCTGGCGCATGAGTTCGCGCACTCGTGGAATGGCAAGTTCCGGCGTCCCGCCGACCTGGCCACGCCTTACTACGAGGAGCCGGAGAAGACCGACCTGCTGTGGGGCTACGAGGGCCTGACCGACTACCTTGGCCCGATGCTTGCGGCACGCAGCGGGCTGTGGTCTCCCGAAGAGTACCAGCAGTATCTGGCCGGCATCGCGGCGGCGCTTGGCCCGGGGCGTCCGGGACGCACCTGGCGTCCGCTCATCGACACCGCCATTGGCGAGCCCGGCGTGAACGCGCGCGGCGGCTGGCTTAACTGGGTGCGCGGCACCGATTACTACGACGAGGGCGATCTACTGTGGCTCGAAGCCGCAACGGTGATTGCACGCGAGTCGAAGGGCGCAAAATCCATCGACGATTTCTGCCACAGCTTCCATGGCGGCGCCAACAATGGGCCAGAGCTGAAGACCTACACCTTCGAGCAGTTGATGAGCGCGCTGAACGCGGTGGCGCCGTACGACTGGGCGAAGTTCTTCAACGAGCGGCTGGAGTCCAAATCGGCGGCCTCGCCCGCGGGCGGGATTGAAAACGCCGGCTGGAAACTTGTCTTCACTTCTGAGGAGGGCAAGTTGAAGGGACGCCGCGCACTGCCTGCCGAGATTTATTCGATTGGCCTGCAACTGCGGCCTGACGGCACGGTGGCGGATTCGATTGTGGGCTCACCCGCATATCTGGCCGGCATCACCAGCAGCATGAAAGTGCTGGCGGTGAACGGACGGCTCTACAGCCACGACCTGCTCACCGACGCCATCAAAGCATCGAAGGAGTCGACCGAGCCGATCACATTACTGGTGGTGAACGACGAATACGTGCGTACGGCTACCATCAACTATCACGGCGGCGAGCGCTTCCCGCATCTTGAGCGCAATGCTGCCGTTCCTGATGGGCTGGCGGATTTGATCAGGCCACGCGCGGCTGCCAAGTAAGCGCTCCACGGCAAAAAATCAACGGCGGCATCCGACTATCGGACGCCGCCGTTTTCTTTTTCGAGAAATGCGGCTTGCCGCCGCTCGGCCCTCAAACCTGCGGATTGCTAATCCTGCGCCACAGTCCGACCACACCGGTAGTAAACCCTTGCACCTTATCGACGATGGGCGAAGCGCTGACCTCGACCTGAAGTTCGTGACGATCGCGGTCGAGCACCGTGGCCACCGCGCGGGCCGGCCCGTGCAGCGCCATCTGAAAGCTGAGCCGCTCCGCGGTCGCCGATGTGGAGTGAAGAATCGGAATCTTCTTCTCCACCGGCTGCCCCACCAGCTCGCCAATCTTCCAGCCAAACAGATGTTCGGCTGCCTGGTTGGTATTGCGAATGAATCCCAATGCATCGGTGACAATGACTGCCTCCGGCACCGACTCCAGCACGCTCTCCAGCCAGCTCCGCGCTTGCTGGGCTTCCTCGTGGGCCATCACGGTGTCGGTCACGTCCAGCGCAATCGAGCGCATTCCCATGGGCTGCCCCTTGTCGTCGCGAATGATGGAGCGATGCACATCGAGTGTGCGATAGCCGCGCAGGGTGTACACGCTGCGCCGCACCACTGGCGGCGCGTTTCCTGAGCGCAGCAATTCGGCATAGGCCTGGCGGCTTTCCTCGCGTTCCTTGGCCGGCATGCGGTCCCACGTGTACAGGCCGAGCATGCCTTCCTCCTGTCCGATCACGTCGCGTGCGGCGCGGTTGGCATAGGAGATGCGGCCCTCGATGTCCATCTCGATATAGGCGACCGGCAACTCCTCCAACTCGCAAGCCGGGCGCTGAATGGTCAAAGGGACGGGGTCTGTTTCCGGATACTGTGTCGTATTTACCATTTCACCGCCTGATGTCCTGAAATTCGATTGAGATCTTCGGCATCCTTCAACTGGTCCAGTGCAATCAACTCAAACTCAATGGGAATCCGCACCATCACCGCGCGGCCGGCGATGGTGATGGTGATTTCGCGGTTCTGCGCGACGATGCGGCTCAGCTCCGCCGTGGCAATATGCTGGCTGGCGCGGTTCTCCAGCACCCCCAGCAGCGAGGCATCGCTCCAGTGGTAGATGGCATCGTTGGAGAGCAGACTCTGGTTCAAATACGCGGAGACCGCCATGATGCAATCCTGCACCGCATCCATCC
>DASVLI010000236.1:0-35705 GCA_036384955.1 Occallatibacter sp. | reverse complement strand
AGACGCGGCCGGATCCACATGGGTCAGCCTGCGGTTATGCACCACCACGTTGTCTAAATACCAGAGATTGAACGCGGGCAAATCCTCGGCCAGCTGTTTCTGTACCGCAATGTAATCCGCGCGGCGATGGAGCTGATCACTACTTGCGGCTGCGTCGTCCAGCAGCTTATCCACCTGCGCATTGGCGTAGTGGCTGCGGTTGGCGCCCTTGGGAGAGAAGCGCGCCGACGAAAATACGTAGCTGAAAATATCCGGCTGCTCGTTGCCGCCCACCCAGCGCATCGAGTAGATCTGGAACGCCCCGCGCGTCACGTCGCTGTAGAAGGTCGCAAACTCGAAGCTGCGCAAATCCAGCGCAATCCCCACGCGGCCCAGTTGCTGCTGCAGCACCGCGGCCAGCAGGCGCGAGTCCTCTGCGGTGCTTGTCTTCATGGTCAGATGAAAGCGCACGCCATCCGCGCCCGCGCGATAGCCGGCCGCGTCCAGCAACTGCATCGCCCGCTTCGGCTCGTAGTCGTAGCGCGCAGTGTCGCCAGTCCATGCCCAGTGGCTCTCCGGCAACATGCTCGCCGCCGGCTGCGCATGTCCGCGCAGCAGCGCGCGGATAATCAGCCCTCGGTCCACCGCGCAGGCAATCGCCTGGCGCACGCGCCCATCGCGCAGAATCGGGTCGCGCAGGTTGAAGCCGAGATACTGCAGCGGCGTGCCGCGTCCGTCCTGCACCACAAGGTTTGGCCGCCTGGCCAGCAGCGGCAGCGAATCCATGGGCAGGGAATTCATCGCAATATCCGCCGAGCCCTTCTCCAGTTCCAGCGACTCGGTGATCGCGTCCGGCACAATCGCGAAGCGCACCCGCTCAATCGAGGGCGCATGCTGCCAGTTGTCCGCGTTGCGTTCCAGAATCACGTTTTGATCGGCCTGCGCGCTCACAAATTTGAACGGCCCTGTGCCGATCGGATGCCGCCAGAAATCCTTCCCGCTGCCGTAGGGAATAATGCCCATCGCGCTTGTGGAGAGATTGGTCAGCAGAAAATTATCCGGCTGGCGCAGATGAAAGACGACCGTGAGCGGGTCGCGCGCCTCAATGCTCTCCACCGACGCATACGATGCGGCCTTGGCCGAAATCACGGTGCCGTTACGCATCGACTCCACCGACCACACCACATCGCGTGCCGTCAGCGGCTGTCCATTGTGGAAGAGCACGCCACTGCGCAGATGAAAAATCACCGTGCGCGGGTCCGGTTCCTCCCACCGTTCGGCCAGCGCCGGCGTGAAGTTGAAGTTCGCATCGCGCGACACCAGCCCATCGAAAATCAACTCGTCGATGTGCTCCGACTGCCCATCGGTGCCAATGCGTGGGTCAAGATTCGCCGGGCTCGAGTCGATAAGAAAGACCAGCGTTTTCGCATCGCGTTTCCCGCTGCTGCAACTCGCCAGCAGTAGCAGGCACAGCAGCACGGCCAGCTTACGCATACGTCACCTGGCCCAGAATTGCCGCGTGTCTTGCGCCTGTCGCTGCGGGCACATTGCCCGGCAGCCGATGCCATGTGTGCCAGGCCAGCAGCGCAAAGGCCGCGGCTTCCTTGGCCTCTGCAGGCAGGCCGAACTCCGTGCTCGTCGCCAGCGTGCAGCCCATCGGCTCCAGACGCTCGGCCAGCATTGCCATCAACATTGCATTCTTTGCGCCGCCGCCGGAGACGATGTAATCAACAGCCGTGCCGCGCATGCGTGGCCGCACAAAGTGCGCGTAGCTCCGCGCGATGCTCTCCGCGGTCAGCGCCGTGGCCGTGGCCAACGCGTCCACACCGCGGCCGCTGTGCCGCGCGCAGGCCAGAACAAACTTCGCCGTGTACTCGCGCCCATACTGCTCACGCCCCGCGGTCTTCGGCGGCTTCGCGGCAAAATACTTGTCGCGCAGCAGTGTCTTCAGCACCGGCTGAATCACCGTGCCCTGCGCCGCCAGCGCGCCGTTTTTGTCATACGCCTTGCCGACGAGCTGCTGCGTCAGCGCGTCGATCACCATGTTGCCGGGGCCGGTGTCGAAGGCAATCAGCCGGCCGGCGCCGCTTTCAGCGGGGATCGCGGTCAGGTTTGCGATGCCGCCGATGTTTTGCAGCACGCGTCCGCGCGCGGCATGCGCAAACAGCGCGAAGTCGAGCAGCGGCACAAGCGGCGCGCCTTGTCCGCCCGCAATCATATCCGCGGGACGAAAATTCGAAACCACTGGCACATGCAGTGCGCTGGCCAATGCGGCTGCCTCGCCCAGTTGCCACGTGCAGGCAAAGCTCTTGCCCGCATACGGCGCGGCTGCAGCCTGGTGATACAGCGTTTGCCCATGGCAGCCAATCAGGTCGATCTTCACCTTGTGCCGCGCCAGTGTTGTCTTCACCGCATCCGCGTACTCAAGCCCAAGGCGCCAGTTCAGCCGCGCCAGCTCTGCGGTTGATGTGGACTGCGCATTCATTGCAGCCAGAACCTTGCGGCGCAGCGTTGCGGGGTAGGGAAATCCCTCGTGCGCCAGCAGTGTGAGCCTGGGCCGCAGCTTGCCCGGCGCAATGCGCACCACGGCCACGTCAATGCCGTCGGCTGAAGTGCCGCTCATGATGCCGGCCACCGTCATTGTTTTCGCGCTCATGCGGTCTCCGCCAGCTTTGCGCTGAACTTTTCAATCTGCCCGCGCAGCTTTTTCATTTGGAGTGCCGTCAGCGCAGGCGCGGTTTCCGAGGTCAGAATCGCCGCGCGCTTCTTCGCCACCGTGCGCGCTCGCTCGGTCAGCAGTTTGCGGAAGGCCGCTGAGCGCTCGCCCTCATGCACCAGCGCCTCGTAGGCGCGCAGAATCAGCTCCGCACTGTGGCAAATCTCAATCGTGTCCATGCCCGCGCGCAGAGCAGCGATGACCGCTTCTTCCATGGGCATGAACTTCAGAATGCCGCCCATCTCAAAATCGTCGGAGAAGATGAGTCCGCGATAGCCGATGCGTTTGCGCAGCACCGTCGTCATCCAGAAGCGCGAAACGCTGGCCGGCGTTTCCTTGCCTGGCGTGCGCGGATAGGCCGCGTGATTCACCATCACCATGGGCAGATCGTTGCGCAACACGCGATACGGTGCAAGATCCTCGCGCCACAACTCGCTCCAGGCACGGTTGATCGAAGGTGTCCCCACATGCGAGTCGAGCGCGCCGCCGCCCAGGCCGGGAAAGTGCTTCGCGCATCCGGCGATGCCATGTGCCGCTAGTCCGGCAAGAAAATCGAGGACGTACAAAGTCACATCGGCCGCATTTGCCGCGGCCGCGCGCGTGCCCATTACCGAGGCAGACTCGGGCAGAGCCAAATCCAGTACCGGCGCAAGCGTGGTGTTAAAGCCAAACGCACGCACCGCGCGCGCAATCAGTTCACCATGTTCGCGTCCTCTGCCTGTGTGTGCCGCGGCCTGCGGAGAGGGCATCGGCGCCAGCACGTCGCGCAGCCGGTCCACGGCGCCGCCCTCTACGTCCACGCAGCGGAATGCATGCGCCGCACACAGCGCGGTTGCCTCGTTCAGCAGCGTGCGCGTCTGTTTCAGTTCCGCAATGTTGCGGCGGAACAGAATCACTCCGCCGGGGCGCACCAGCCTCAACCAGGCGCGCTCCAGTCCCGTGAGATCCGTGCCGGTAACGCCCACTACCAGCAGGCTTCCTGCTGCTGCGCGAATCGTGTTCATGGCTTGTTCCTCAACTCGCTTTGCAGCTCTTCCAGCAGATTCAGCGCCTGCAGCGGCGTCAGTGCATTCACGTCCACGGCTTCAAGCCGGTCAATGATGCGCTGCGAAAGCGGCGTGAAGATGGTCAACTGCATCGGCTCGGGGGCGGTCTCCGTTTGCACGCTTTGCCGCTCCTGTTTTTCGTGCTGGCGCAGCACGTGCCGCGCGCGCTCAATCACCGCGGAGGGAAGTCCGGCCAGCTTTGCCACGTCAATGCCATAACTTTTGCTGGCCGCGCCCGGCTCAATATTGTGCAGAAAGACAATGCCCGAGTCCGTCTCCTTCACACCCACGCGCAGATTGCGCACGCGCTTCAGCTTCTCTGCCAGCATGGTCAGCTCATGGTAGTGCGTGGCAAACAGCGTGCGCGCGCCCACATCGGCGTGCAGAAATTCGACCGTGGCCCAGGCCAGCGAGAGACCATCGAACGTCGCCGTGCCGCGCCCCATCTCGTCCAGCAAAATCAGCGAGCGCTTGGTCGCGGTATTCAGAATCGTTGCCGTCTCGGTCATCTCCACCATGAAGGTGGAGCGGCCGCGCGCCACGTTGTCGCTGGCGCCGATGCGTGTGTAGATGCGGTCGACAAGGCCAAGCTTCAAACTGTCCGCCGGCACAAAGCTGCCCATCTGCGCCATCAGCACCAGCATCGCGGCCTGGCGCAGATAGGTGCTCTTGCCGCCCATGTTGGGGCCGGTAATCAACAGCAGGCTCGGTCCATCTTCGCCCGAATTCAGGTAGAGATCGTTGGCGATGAAGCGCCCCTCGCGCGTCTGCTCCATCCACTGCTCAATCACGGGATGCCGCGCGGCAGCTGCCTCCAACACTGGCTCGTCTGCAAGCACGGGCCGCGCGTAGTTGCGCTCCGCCGCCAGATGCGCAAAGTTCGCCAGCAAATCCAGTTCAGCCACTGCTGCGCTGCTGCGCCGCACCCGCCCGGCATCCTCCAGAATTTTCGCGCGCAGTTCCAGAAAAATCTTCTTCTCGATTTCGATGCAGCGGTCGTGCGCTGTAAGAATCTTGCGCTCGTACTCTTTCAGCTCCTGCGTGGTAAAGCGCTCGGCATTCACCAGCGTCTGCTTGCGCTCGTAGTCAGTAGGCGCCATGGCCAGGTTGGCCTTCGTAATCTCGATGTAATAGCCGAAGACCGAGTTGTAGCGCACCTTGAGCGAAGCAATACCTGTGCGCTGCCGCTCGCGCTCTTCAATCGCCGCAATCTGCTGGCGTCCAGTGGACGAGATGACGCGCAATTCGTCCAGCTCCGCATCGACGCCGCTCTCAATCGCGCCGCCATCGGCCAGCGTCAACGGCGGCTCGGCCACAAGCGTTGTGGCAATGCGCGCGGTCACATCTTCCAGCGTGTCTAGCTTTGCGGAAAGCTCGCGCCACAGCCGCGCTGTCATCGCATCCAGCGCAGTCCTCAACGCGGGCAGCTTCGCAAGGCTCGCGGCCAGCGCGCGCACATCGCGCGGCCCGGCTGAGTCCAGACTGAGCTTCGCCAGCAGCCGCTCCAAATCCTGAATGCCGGTAAAAGCGCGCCGCAATTCTTCGCGCCGCAGCAGGTCTGCGCGCGCTTCGGCCACGGCTTCGTAGCGCGCCTCAATCGCCGCGGCTTCAATCAGCGGCCGCAAAATTGTGGAGCGCAGCAGGCGCTTGCCCATCGGCGTCTGGCATTGGTCCAGCGTGTGGAAGAGCGTGGCCCGATCATCCTGCCCGGCGAACAGCGGCTCAACGAGTTCGAGGTTGCGCACCGTCACCTGGTCCAGCTCCAGCGCGGTGGCGTGCTCCTGGAAGCGCAGCGAATCGATGTGCAGCGCCTCGTTTTTCTGCGTGGTGCGCACGTAGTGCAGCACGGCTCCGGCGGCAATGGCAGCGGCCTCGTGGCCCACCAGGCCAAAGCCTTCCAGCGACTTCACCTTCAGCTGCCGCTCCACCAAGGGCACGGCAAAGTCGTGCGTGAAGACCCAATCCTCCACACGAGTGCGCGCGGCCATGCGGGCAAAAATGGATTCCATCCCCTCGGGCAACTCCGTGCTCGCGGGGAAGAGCACTTCGCTGGCGCCGGCCAGCGCAATCTCCTCGGCCGCCTGGCGCCGCGCCGCTTCACCATGAAACTCCGCGGTACGAAATTCGCCGGTCGAAACATCGAGCAGCGCCACCGCGCACACCGGGTCCTTCTCCGTGCCCGCCTCAAAGTACGCCGCCAGAAAATTGTTCTGCGCCTGGTCCAGTCCCGCGTCCATCGCGGTGCCGGGAGAGAGCACGCGCGTCACCTCGCGGCGGACAATCTTTTTCGTGAGCTTCGGGTCTTCCATCTGGTCGCAGATGGCAATGCGGTAGCCCTTGCGCAGCAGGCGCGCCAGGTAGCCTTCCACGGAGTGATACGGCACGCCGCACATCGGCATCTGCCGTTCGCGGTCACGCGCCGTCAGCGTCAGTTGCAACTCGCGGCTGGCCGTTACCGCGTCGTCGTAGAAAAGCTCGTAAAAATCGCCCATGCGGAAGAACAGCAGCGCATCGGGATTCTCACTTTTGGCGGCTGTCCACTGGCGCATAAACGGCGTCAGCTCCGCGGGCTTTTCTTTGGCCGGCGCTTCGGGTTGTGCCTCTGCTTTGGTCACAATCAGCTACCAGATTACCGTGATGCGCATGCGCCGCGGCATCGGGTGTGCGCCCGCTGTTGATAACTGGTCCGTGATCGGAACAACGTCCTCGCCTGTGACCACACGCAGCAGATAGAATGCGCGGGAATCTGAAAAGGGGAAAGAATCGATGCGCAGCAAGCTGGCAGTCATTTTATGTGTGGCAATCATCCTGGTTCCGGGCTTGGCAGTGGCGGCGCACGCGCCCAAGCCAGCCAGCGCCAAAAAGTTTGACGCAGCGGCCACGGCAGCCCTTGCCGCCATGCAAAAACGCGCCGAGGAGTTGAAGGCCGGCGGCGTGGCCGTGGTGAGCTACGCCCCGGGCGACACGCTTACCGGCTGGAGATCCCGCATGCTCGTCGTGGGCCGCATGAAGGACGACCCCACCGCCACCAGCCGCGGCAACAACCTCATCGGTATCGCCTACGCCAAGTCCGCCGAAATGGCCGACACGCTGAAAGACAGTGGCACCTCCGACCGCAAGCCCATGACCGGCGAGTTCGGCTGGCAGGGCGGCGTGGTGGCCCGCGGACGCACCGGCATCCTTATAGTGGCCTTCAGCGGCGGCAAATCCGAGGACGATGTCGAGATCTCCCGCGCCGGGATGGCGGTTCTGAAAGCGGCCCTTTGACCGCAGGCTGAGGAAGACTGGACACAACACCTAGGCCCCGGGGATTCTATACTTTAGAAAGCGAAATCCACGGCCGGAACAGCGCGCAAACGTGATATGTATCACAGTTTGGCGCGCGCCAAGGCCTTAAGGTTGACTTCGGAATGCATCTACTTTGGCTCAGAGTGGCGGCGGTTCTTTATGCGGGCGCAAGCATCGCCATCTTTCCCGCCGTCTTCAACGCCTCGGAGCGCTGGCGCAAGTGGACCGTCCATCTGGGCGGCATGGCCTTCTTCTTCCACTTTGTTTCCTGCGTGGAAATGCTGGTGCAGGCGCATCGCTGGATGCCGGTAGGCGCGCGCGAAGCCGAGTCGATGCTGGGCTTTCTGATTGTGGGCCTGTACTTTCTGGCCTGGTGGTTCTATCAAGCCATCTCCCTTGGAATCTTTGCTTTACCGATCGCTCTCTTTCTGGTTTTCGTGCCCTCGCTGGGCCTGGCCGGCTACACCTTTCCCTCGCAGGGAGTGCGCAATAGCTGGCTGGCGGCGCACATCATGGCACTGCTGGCCGCCTATGCCGCGCTGGGCTTCAGCCTGCTGGCTTCGGTGCTTTATCTGGCCGCCGAGCGCCGTCTGAAGGCCAAGCTCAAGGCCGGCGACGAGTCCTGGTGGTCCACGCTCGATTGGCTGCCGCCTCTCGACACCCTGGAGCGGCTGGCCCACGCTATGCTGCTGTTCGGCTTCCCATGCATCACCGTCGGCCTGCTGCTGGGCGCGGTGCTGGTGCAGGAAACTTCGCTTGGCGCGGCCTACTTCCTCGACCCCAAGGTATTGGCCTCGTTTGGCATGTGGGGCCTCTACGTTCTTTTGCTCTTCCTGCGCCAGAAGGCCGGTTTGCGCGGGCGCAGAGCTGCGTATCTTTCCGGCGCGGTGCTGGTGGTGATGCTGGCGGTGTGGGCCGCCAACATGGTGAGCCATGTGCACAGGTTTGGTGCGCAATGACGCTGGCTCTCATCGGCATCAACCACAAAACCGCCCCTTTGGCGGTGCGCGAGCGTGTCGCCATCAGCCGCGATGAACTTCCCGATGTGACGCGCGCCCTGGCTGCTGTCCCCGGCGTGCAGGAGTGCATGATCGTCTCCACCTGCAACCGCGTGGAGCTGGTGGCCGCGCTCGACTCGCCGGAAATCGAAATTGCCGACTTTTTGCAGAACCGCTTCGGCATTGACCCCGCCGACCTGCAGCCGCATCTCTACCAGCACTTCAATCAGGACGCGGTGCGCCATCTCTTCCGCGTCGCCTCCAGCCTGGACTCGATGGTTGTGGGTGAGCCGCAGATTCTGGGTCAGGTGAAAGAAGCCTTCGCCGCGGCGCGCGCCAGCGGCACCGTGGGCGGGCAGCTTGAGCACCTGCTGCAGGCAGCCTTTGCCGCCGCCAAGCGCGTACGGTCGGAGACGCATATCGGCGCCAACTCCGTCTCTATTGCCTCGGTCGCGGTCGAGCTGGCTCGCAAAATCTTCGGCTCGCTCAACGGCCGCACGGTTTTTCTGGTGGGCGCCGGCAAAATGAGCGAGCTGGCAGCGCGCCACCTGGTCCAGCAGGGCGCAGGTACCATCCTCGTCACCAACCGCACCATGGAGCGCGCGCGTCTTCTCGCCGAGCCCTTCAATGGCCGCGTCATTCCCTTCGACAAGCTCTACGACACGGCCACTGAGGCCGACATCGTCATCAGCTCCACCGGCGCGCCGCATCCCATCTTCCGCAAGGAGCATGGGCAGGCCTTCCTGCACAAGCGCCGCAACCGGCCCATGTTCTTTATCGATATTGCCGTGCCGCGCGATGTGGACCCGGCAATGGGCAAGCTGGAAGGCCTGTTTGTTTACGACATTGACGACCTGCAGCAGGTGGCCGCCTCGCACATGGAAGAGCGCACCCGCCAGGCGGGCGACGCCGAGGCCATGATTGCCGCCGAGGTGGATCGCTTTGACCAGCGCAAGCGCACCGTGAACGTGGCCCCGGCCATTGTGGCGCTGCAACATCAGGCAGAGGAGCTGCGCCAGGCCGAACTGAAGCGCATGCATGCGCGGCTGGGCACGCTCAACGAAGAGCAGCTTGCCGCCGTTGAGGCCCTGACTCGCGGCCTGGTCAACAAATTTCTGCATCCGCCCATGCAGGCGCTTAAGCAGGCCGCGCGTGAGAACGACGCCGCACGCATGGACGCGCTTTGCGAAACATGGTCGCTGCCCGCCGCGCCCGTCGAAGAACCGGCGCCGGTCGTGCACGAAGACTCCGCAGCCGAACCGCACACTGAAAACTCCCCCAGCACTGTAGGAGGCAAATGAATCTCCGCATCGGCAGCCGCGGCTCGCAGCTTGCGCTGTGGCAGGCCAACCATATCGCCGCGCTGCTGCGCGCGGCAGGCCACACCGTCGAAATCGAAATCATCAAGACCACCGGCGACCGCATGCAGGCGGTGACCTTCGCGCAAGTCGCGGCGCAATCCGGCACCACCAAGGGCATGTTCACCAAGGAAATTGAAGAGGCACTGGCCGCCGGCCGCGTGGACCTGGCCGTGCACTCGCTGAAGGATTTGCCCACCGAGTTGCCCGAGGGCTTTGCACTCGGCGCGACCCCCAGGCGTGTGGACCCTCGCGATGTGCTGGTGAGCGCGAAGTTCGCCAACCTGGCCGCGCTGCCGCGGGGAGCCGTTGTCGGCACCAGCAGTCAGCGCCGCCGCGCGCAGTTAAAGGCTCTGCGCCCCGACATCGAAGCCGTTGAGTTCCGCGGCAATGTGGACACGCGCCTGCGCAAGCTGGGCGAGGGCCAGGTGGACGCGATTTTGCTGGCCGCCGCCGGCCTCGATCGCCTGGAGAAAACAGATTGGATTCGTGAGCGGCTGGAGCCGAAGGATTTTTGTCCGGCCGCCGGACAAGGCTCGCTGGGCATTGAAACTCGCCTGGACGATGAAGCAACGCTGGCCGCGCTCGAATTCCTGGACGACGCGGCCACACGCTTCGCGGTGACTGCCGAACGCGCCGCGCTTGCTGCCCTTGGCGGCGGCTGCCAGGTGCCGATTGGCATCCACTGCCGCGCCGTACCCACGCCGTCCTCAGAATCAAACCCGGTGCCTCAGGTCTCGACTTTGAGACCTGGGGACGACCATGTCGAAATCTTCGGCGTTGTCGCCGCGCCCGCGTCTGGCGAGGCGATCCGCATCCATCACGTTGTGCCGCAGGCTGGCGCCGATCCCGTCGCGCTGGGCAAACTGGCCGCGCAAATGCTGCTCGATGCCGGCGCAGGCCCGCTGCTTGCCGTTGCCGAGGCAGGGAAATGACTGCGCCCCTCGCCGGCCACCGCATCCTGGTGACGCGTTCGGCCGGACAGGCTGGCAAACTCTCTGAAGGCCTGCGCGCGCTCGGCGCGGAACCCGTCGAAGTGCCCGTCCTCGAAATCACGCCGCCTGATTCTTTTGATTCTCTGGACGAGAGTCTGCGTAACCTTCACAACTACGACTGGCTCATTCTCACCAGCACCAACACGCTGCGCATTCTGTGCGAGCGTGCCGCTGTGCTTGGCCTTGCACTCGTCTCCGGCCCGCCGAGGGTGGCCGCTGTGGGCCGCGCGACTGCCGCGGCTGCGGAAGCAGCAGGACTGCATGTGGATGTTGTCCCTGAAACGCAGGTGGCCGAAGGTCTGGTTGCCGCGCTCGGCGAGAAAGCCCGCAACGCCCGCGTGCTTTTTCCACGGGCTGTCGGCGCGCGCGAGGTGATTCCCGAGTCGCTGCGTGCCAGCGGCGCGGTCGTTGATGTCATCGACGCCTATCGCAACGAAATGCCCGCTTCGGCTCCGGCCGCGCTCCGCGCCGCGCTGGAGCAGGGAATCGATGCCGCCACCTTCACTAGTTCATCGAGCGTGACGCACCTGGCCGATGCCGCAGTGGCCGCGGGGCTTGGCTTTCCTTTTGCCGGCGTCCCCGCGGTTTCCATTGGACCCATCACAAGCGCGACGTTGCGCGCATCGGGTTGGCCCATTTCCGCCGAGGCTGCCCCACACGACGTCCCCGGCCTTCTCGCGGCCCTGACCATCTTCTTTTCCGGCAAATAGCCCGCTGCGGAATTCCGGCTGACATGCTGACTCGCTATGCATGCAATGCTGTCATTGCTTGCATTGCTGTCATTGCCAGCAATGAACTCATCGCACTCAACTGTTCAGCCCAGCGCGAGTCGGCCATTGTTTTGAAAGGGCACGGCTTCAGCCGTGCCGGAGGGGGCAGTGGCCTTCAGGCTACTGAATATGCCACCGACAGAGTCGGGGCTTTAGCCCCGGAGCGATGAACTCGAACCGAAGCGCACATCCTGACTCCGCTGACCGCGCTAGCTCCGCTTGCTCAGCTCTGCCACGTCTTGTCCTTCGACGTGCACAACGGCTCCAGGTTGCACGCGCTGCATTTGGGCTTGCGCGCGTCGCACACCTTCCGCCCGTGATGAATAATCTGGTGCGAGAAGCTGATCCACCGCCCGTGCGGCAGAATCTTCATCAGCTCCTGCTCCACCTTCTGCGGCGTGTCGCCCTTGGCCAGTCCCAGCCGGTGCGCAATGCGGAAGACATGCGTATCGACAACCACGCCCTCGGCCTTGCCAAAGCAGACGCCAAGCACCACGTTGGCTGTCTTGCGCGCCGCGCCGGGCACGGTAATCAATTCGGCCAGCGTCTCAGGCACCTTGCCGCCAAAGTCCTCGCTGATACGCTTGGCCGCACCCAGAATCGACTTGGCCTTGTTGTGATAGAAGCCCGTAGTGCGGATCAGCTCTTCCAGCTCTTCAATCTTCGCCTTGGCCATGGCCTGCGGCGTGGAGAAGCGCTTGAACAAGGCCGGCGTCACCATATTCACGCGCACATCCGTGCACTGTGCGGAGAGGATCGTCGCCACCAGCAGCTCCCAAGGCGAGCGATGCGTCAGCGCGCACTCCACATCGGGATACGCCTCGTCGAGCCCTTTCAGAATCGCCGCGACGCGCTCGGGGGCGAGATTTTTTGGTGTGGCCTTGTTTATGGCTTTCTTCGTCGTGGGCATTTTGCGTTCCTTGAACTAATTAAGCTCGGCGCCCTGCGCCAAGCAGCCGTGCCCGCTTGCCTTGGTCTTTCAGCAGCGCCACGGCTTTGCGGTCGAAGCTCACAAATTCCTGACCGCCCAGCCATTCGCCCTCAAACTGAAGTGCACCATCGGCGAAATCGCCCCCCGCATCGAGCAAACGTAGGCCAGCCTCTGTAGCAGACTGGTTGGTCACCACATTGGGGCTGGCTAGAAGAGCGCGAATGGAACGAGCAATCTGCGCCGATGGCCATTTGTATCCCTGGCGCAAAACCCACACAAATTCGCAGAGCGCTGTGATTGGTACTGCGATCGATTCAGCCTGACGGAGTACATACGCCGCCGCCATTGCCTGGTGCGGGTCATCGCTCAAAGCGCCACGGAGAAGTACGTTCGTGTCGGCGATGATTTTCACCGTTTACCAGCCCAGGCATCCTCAGTGATCTTCTTGATCTGTTCGATGGTCAGGCGTGGTCCGCCTTTCCGCTTCAGGCTTCCGATAAAGTCGTCGATTGACCCTTGCTTCATCGGTGCGCCAATCGTGATTCGTCCATCGGGCAAGGTGTCAACCTCTACCTTCTGGCCGGGCGCGATGTTCATGTGCCGCAGCAGCTCCTGCTTCAGCGTGATCTGCCCCTTGGCGGTAACAGTAAGCGTGGTCATGGCGGCCCTCCAGTCGTAAGGCAAGTTTACCTTACTCGACAGCATTCCGCTACAGCTTCCCCTCAACCCACCCGCCGAGCTTCTCCACCGGCAGGCGCACGCCCAAATAGAACTGTCCAAACAACGCGTACTCGGCGCTCACTTCGTCAAAGCGCATCTCGTAGATCAGCTTTTTGAAGACCACTGCATCGTCGGCGAACAGGTCCACGCCCCACTCCCAGTCGTCCATGCCAATCGAGCCGGTGATGATCTGCTTCACACGGTCGCCGTAGCGGCGGCCAATCATGCCGTGCAGGTGCATCATGCGCTGGCGCTCGGCAAAGGGAACCATGTACCAGTTCTTGTTCTCGTCGCGCTTGCGGTCCATGGGGTAAAAGCACAAAAACTTTGCTTCGGGCATGGAAGGCCACAGCCGCGGCTTCATGGCCTCGGCTCCGCGCGCCATGGACGCGGCTACATCCGCATCCCACTCCGGCGTGTTCGGCTCAAAGCCCTTGGCCGCCGCCGCCTCCCACGTCTTGCGGCTCGACTCATACAGCCCCAGCTCGACCACCGAAACATAGGAGTGCTTCAGCTCCAGATAGTCATAGAGCCGAGTCTGCGCCAGCGTCAGCTCCACCTGGTTCAGCGCCTCAAACGACTCGCGGAAGTGCACCAGGATTAGATCGCCCTTGTGTCCCAGCTCAGAGAAAAGGCCCGACTGCACCTTGCCCGCCGCGTCTGTCTCCAGGGTTTTCAGCGCGGCCAGAAACTCGGCCAGAATCGCCGCGCGCTCACCGGCCGCGCAGGCCTTCCACGACTTCCAGTCAAAATGGAAAAACTGATGTAGAACTGGAGAGCCTTCAAGCGTAAGGGGAACAGCGGGAAACTCAGACAAGGATCACCTCGGACAGGAATACCTTATGGTACCAAGCATGCACGTGCCGGTTTCAACTCACAGACGCAGATCGCTCTCCAGGCTGGCAGCCGCTGCCGGAGCAGCCGCATATTGCTGGCCCCATGCCTTCATCGCCACCAGGATCGGATTGAGCGCGCGGCCCTTTGCTGTCAGCAGGTATTCCGGGCGCGGCGGATGTTCTGCATAGAGCCGGCTGGTGACGATTCCGTGGGCCGTCAGCTCTTTGATGCGGGCCGAGAGCACACTCGGCGTCAGTCCCGGCAGGCTCGCCTCAAAGTCCTGAAAGCGCCGGGTTGGGTATAGAAACAGATCGCGCAGGATGAGAATCGTCCAGCGATCGCCGATAATGTCGAGGGTGCGCGCAATGGAGCAGCGCATTGAATACTTTCTTGCCACAGAGTCGCCTCCGAAGAGCGATGCAGGACAGTTAATACTATAAATCATAGTGACTCGTGTAAACATACCATGAACGGACACGCCAAATATGCGGGTATTCCGCATCTCCGCGCCTCATGCAGTGCGCCGTGCCAATCGCGCGGTTGCCGCCCGGTATACTTGCTTCAGCATGAGTGAAAAGATCATCGCCCTCCTGGTTGCGTTTGTTACGAATGTGATTGACGCAGGAGGCTACGCAGGCGTGACCGCGCTTATGGCCATTGAGTCAGCCTGCATCCCGTTGCCCTCAGAAATCATCATGCCGTTCGCCGGTTACGTGGCCTACCTCGGCCACATGAACCTTTGGATCGCGGCCACGGCGGGCGCCATCGGCTGCAACCTCGGCTCCGTCGTCGCTTACTGGATCGGCGCCAAAGGCGGCCGTCCACTGGTCGAGCGGTACGGGCGCTGGGTGCTGATGAGCCAGCACGATCTTGACCGGATGACCACCTTCTTCAACCGCTACGGATCGATCACCGTCCTGATCGGGCGGCTTCTTCCCATCGTGCGCACGTTCATTGCATTTCCCGCGGGAATCGCGAAGATGCCGCAACTGCGCTTTCACATCTACACATTCATCGGTTCGTGGCCCTGGTGTTTCGCGCTGGCCTATGCCGGCATGAAGCTGGGCCAGGCATGGCACACCGATCCGCGCTTCTACGCGTGGTTTCATCGCTTTCACCTTGCGGTGGAAGTCGTACTGCTGGCAGCTATCGCGTGGTTCATTTGGAGCCACCTGCGCAGGCGCCGGCAAAACAGCGCAGCCTGACTGCGCATGTTGCTTCAGCAATCGATCGCGGTTCCGTGAACAGCGCGATCCACTAAGGAGTAAAGACGCAAATGGCAACTCGGAAAAAAGCAGGGAACATCGGCAAGCGTTCTGGCAAAGTCGCGCCGGCCAAGGGCAAACTGGGCGTGATGGTCGTTGGCCTGGGCGCCGTCGCCACCACCATGATCGCGGGCGTCGAGGCAGTACGCCGCGGATTTGCGAAGCCGATCGGCTCACTCACGCAGATGGGCACCATCCGCCTGGGCAAGCGCACGGATAATCACTCGCCCTTCATCAAGGACTTTGTTCCGCTCGCCGACTTGAACGACATCGTCTTCACCGGCTGGGACATCTTCAAGGACAACGTGTATGAGTCCGCCGCGCACGCGAGCGTCCTCGACAAGGAACTGCTGGCCAAGCTGAAGCCCTACCTGGAAAAGATTAAGCCCATGCCGGCCGTGTTTGACCAGCACTACGTGAAGCGCCTGAATGGCACGCACGTAAAGAAGGGCAAGAACAAGCGAGAGCTCGCCGACCAGTTGCGCCAGGACATCCGCGCATTCAAGAGCAAGGTTGACCGCGTGGTGATGATCTGGTGCGGCTCCACCGAGATCTTCCTCGAGCCGACGGCCGTGCATCAGTCCATCAAGGCCTTTGAGAAGGGACTGGAGGCCAGCGATCCCGGCATTGCACCGTCGCAAATTTATGCCTACGCCGCGCTCAGCGAGGGCGTGCCCTTTGCCAACGGTGCGCCGAACCTCACCGTCGATGTGCCGGCCATGATCGAGCTCTCCAAAAAGAACTCCGCGCCCATTTGCGGCAAGGACTTCAAGACCGGCCAGACCTTCATGAAGACGGTTCTTGCGCCGGCCTTCAAGGCCCGCCTGCTTGGCGTCTCCGGATGGTACTCCACCAACATTTTGGGCAACCGTGACGGCGAAGTTCTGGACGATCCAGAATCCTTCAAGACCAAGGAAGAGTCCAAGCTCGGCTCGCTCGAATACATCTTCCAGCCCGAACTTTACCCCGACCTCTACAAGGACATCTTCCACAAGGTCCGCATCAACTACTACCCGCCGCGTGGAGACAACAAGGAAGGCTGGGACAACATCGACATCTTTGGCTGGCTCGGCTATCCGATGCAGATTAAGGTCGATTTCCTTTGCCGCGACTCGATTCTTGCCGCGCCCATCGCGCTTGATCTGGTGCTGTTTCTCGACCTGGCCAAGCGCACGCCCAGCCTGCAAGCGCGCGGCATTCAGGAGTGGCTCAGCTTCTACCTCAAGTCGCCGCAGGTGGCAGAAGGGCTCTACCCGGAGCACGATCTGTTCATTCAGTCGATGAAGCTGAAGAACACGCTGCGCCACATCATGGGCGCCGACCTGATCACCCACCTGGGACTCGAGTACTACGACTAGGACTGGCCATCAAGGCTGTGTTTAAGCTCCGATTCAAAAAAGCCCCACCTTCGCGGTGGGGCTTTTTGTTGGCCAATGTTTTTAGCGTTACTACTGAGTGCCGCCCTGCACCACGCGCTCATAGAACGCGTGCATCTTTGCGGAAATGTACTCCAGACAATCCTCCACCGCGAAGTGCCCCGCATCCAGACGATGCATCTCGGCCTTCGGCAGCACTTCCAGGTAAGCTTCGCCGCCCTCGGGCGTGAAGAAGATGTCGCCCTGCCCCCAGAAGATGACGGTCTTCGGCTGGTGCTCCTTCAAACAGGCTTGCCACCTGGGGTACAGCTGTACGTTCGTGCGGTAGTCGTAGAACAAGTCCATCTGGATCCGCCGCGCGTGTGGTCTGCTCAGCGTGATTGAGTAGTCGTGGTTCCAGTTGTCCGGGCTGATGAGTTCAGGGATCCGCGATCCGCCCAGGTAAGCTGCCTGTGCGGTCTCAAACGACAACAGTCCCGCCACGCCTTCTTCGTTCTGCGCGTTCCGCTGGTGCCACAGCGCGTTGCGCAGGCCGCCCCATGCCGCGGTAAATCCAACCTCAAACGCATTGGTGTTCTGAATAATCAGCCATTCCAGCGCCTCCGGCTTTTGTGTGGCGATGCGGAAGCCGACAGGACCGCCGTAATCCTGCATGTAGAGCCCGAAGCGCTCGAAGCCCTTTTGGGCCAAAAACTTTCTCGTCACTTCGGCAAGCTTGTCGAAGGTGTACGCGAAGGTCGACGGGTCGGGAGTGTCGCTGTATCCAAAGCCGGGATAGTCCGGCGCGATGACATGAAACCTGTCGGCAAGTGCAGGGATCAGGTTGCGGTACTGGTGGGAGGAGGAGGGAAAGCCATGCAACAGCACGAGCTTCGGGTTCTTCGGGTCGCCGGCCTCGCGGTAGGCGATGTTGATTCCATCGACGGCTTCTGTCTTGAACAGAACGGACGACGGCTTTACCTGGGGAGCATGAGTGGTCACAGTATTCATCCTTTCGCGACAATCGCCGCACTTGATTGGATGGTCTGCACACTCAGAAGACACAACGTTTGTTACGATTGCAGTAATCGCTCAGAATGATACTATTTGCGCATGGAATTACGCCACCTTCAGTACTTCTGCGCGGTTGCAGATGAGCTCAGCTTCACCTTCGCGGCGCAAAAGCTGCATGTCTCGCAATCGGGCGTCAGCGGGCAAATCCGCGCCCTGGAAGAAGAGCTTGGAGCGCGCCTGCTGCAGCGCAACAAGCGCAAGGTCGCCTTGACGCCCGAAGGCGCCGCCTTTCTGGTGGAGGCGCGCGAGATTCTCAAGCATGCTGACCTCGCCAGGGAATTGTTCGCGCGCCGCACGCAGGGAAGGTACGGCCGCATCGCCGTCGGCCTGTGCGGACCGGCCACCGCGCCCTTCCTGCCGCGCATGATTCGCGAGTATCGGGGCAGGGAACCAGGCGTCACCGCTGTGCTCAAGGACTTCGATCCTTCCGCTCAGCCCGCCGCGCTTGCCAACCGCGAAATTGACATTGGCTTCACCCGCAGCATCCCGCCCGAGCTGCGTCACCAGCTGGCCAGCGAGATCCTCTACCGCGAGTCGATCATCGCGGTCCTGCCCGCAGGGCACCCACTCCAGAATCAGGAATCCGTCTCACTCTCCGAACTGGCCAGGGAACGCTTCGTTTTGCATGCCAGGGAATGCGCGCCCGAACTGTTCGACGCCATCGTCGCCCGCTGCAAGCTGGCCCGCTTTTCGCCGCGCATTGTGGACAGCCCGCGCCTGTGGCATACCGTACTGGCCATGGTGGAGGCGGCGGAGGGCGTATCGCTTGTTCCGGCCAGCGTCCACCGGCTGCAATCACAAGGCGTGGTCTTCAAGCCGCTTCGAGGCCGCCCTTTCCAGGTCGAAGTCGTGGTGGCCTGGCGGCAGAATGAACCGGATGCAATTCGCGACGGCTTCCTGAATCTGCTGCGCAAGCAGCGTCCCGAGCTGGTCCGCACCCTGTCGAAGTTCCCGGCACGGGCCATCAATTCCCACTAGCAGCCGGCGCGGGTTGCACGTCCTCAAGGTGTGGGTATACACTCAAATGCGAAATATCAGTACCGTACGGTACGGTACTAAATCGCATGAAGAAGAAGCCCGCAAAACCGCCTGTACACCGCCCCGTTGGCCGTCCTCCGCTGGACGCAGCCGACCGCAAGCGCATCCTCGACGCCACCGCGGAAGTCTTTCTGGAGCACGGCTTCGAGCGCGCCTCCACGGCGGAAATCGCCCGCCGCGCCCGCACCTCCAAGCAGACCCTCTATCAGCTATTCCCCAGCAAGGCCGAGCTTTTCGTCGCCGTCATCGGCAGCCATACGGAGCAGCTTTTCGTACGCCACAATGAGTATCTGGCCTCGGACAAGCCGCCGCGCGTGGCCCTCGGCGAGATGGCCTACTCCATCCTCAAGCTGTTTACCGCGCCCGATTTTCTTTCGCTCTACCGCATCCTCGTCGCCGAGGCGCAGAACTTTCCCGAGCTGGCGCGACAGCTATGGCTTCACAGCACAGTACGCGGCCACGCGCTGCTGGCAGAGTACCTGCGCTCACGCCGCATCGGCGGGCCCGACTACCGCAAAACCGCACCCCGCTTTTTGTCGTTCGTGCTGGGCGATTACCTGGTCAACGTCATGCTCAACCCCGATCTGCAATTGAGCGATCGCGCTCTCCGTGCCCGCGCGCGCCAGGCAGTGGACGATTTTCTGGTTCTCCATCCGGCGCGTGGAGCAAAGAAAGCGTAAGGCATGGCCACCGCGGTACTGCAGGCTGAAGACGTTGAACACGCGCACTGGAAACCGGCCGTCAATCCCTGGCTGATTGCCATCGCGGTCATCCTCCCCACCTTCATGGAAGTGCTCGACACCTCCATCGCCAACGTCGCGCTCCTTCATATCGCGGGCAGCATGTCGGCCTCCTACTCGCAGGCCACCTGGGTCCTAACCTCCTACCTCATCTCCAATGCCGTAATTTTGCCGCTTACCGCGTGGCTGGGCAATCGCTTTCAGCGCAAGCGATTTCTGCTGTTCTGCATTTTTCTTTTCACGGCCTCCTCGCTGCTGTGCGGCCTCTCCATCAACCTGCCCATGCTGCTTGTCATGCGCGTGCTGCAGGGGCTGGGTGGCGGCGCGCTGGCGCCCATCTCGCAGGCCATCCTCATGGAGAGCTTCCCACCCAAGCGCCAGGGCATTGCGCAGGCGGTCTTCGGACTCGGCGTGGTTGTTGCGCCGGTCATTGGCCCGGTGCTGGGCGGCTGGCTTACCGATAGCTACTCCTGGCGCTGGATCTTTTACATCAATATTCCGGTCGGCCTGCTTGCCATGTGGGCCATTCAGCAAACCGTCGAAGACCCGCCGTGGGTGCGCAAATCCAACCCCGGCCCCATGGACGGCATCGGCCTGATCGCGCTCTCGCTGTGGCTGGGTTGTCAGGAAGTGGCGCTCGACAAGGGCCAGGAAGACGATTGGCTCAGCTCCAAATTCATCTGCACCATGATCGTGCTCGCCATTACCGGTTTCGTTGTCTTCCTTGTCCGCGAACTCAGGGCCGAAAACCCTATGGTCGATCTGCGTGTCTTTCGCGAGCGCAACTTCGCCGTCGGAACCGTGCTCATCTTCATGACCAGTGTGCTCATGTACGGCATCAGCCTGCTTACGCCGCAGTTTCTTCAGCAGCTGATGGGCTACACCGCCTACTGGGCAGGCATCGCCACCGTGCCTCTTGGTCTGGGAGCCGCCGTCTCCATGATCGTGGTTGGCATCCTTACCTCCCGCATCGACGCGCGCTGGCTCACCATGGCCGGCTTTGCCATCTTCGGCATTGCCGCAATGTTGCTCTCTCACATCAATCTCGGCATCTCGCTGGAATCGCTCTACCTGCCGCAGTTCCTCGCCGGCGGCGCCATGGGGCTGCTCTTTATTCCCGTCAACGTTGCCGCCACCGCGCCGCTGCGCCGCGATGAACTGGGCACTGCTACCGGCACAATCAACCTGATGCGCAATGTCGGCGGCTCGGTCGGCATCGCCATGGTCAGCACATTTCTGGCGCGCCGCGCCCAGTTCCACCAGACCACGCTCTCCGGGCATCTGACGCCCGCTGACATGCACAATGTGGCCGGCCCCATAGGCCACCTGCTGTCCCACGCCACCGGCGCAGCCAACAGCCTCGGTGCATCGCTCGGCCTGCTCTATCAGCTCATGCTGCAGCAGGCGGCGCTGCTTTCTTTCCGCGACAACTACGTGGGACTTTCCTTCGTTGCCTTTGCGTGCATCTTCCTCGTTTTCGCTCTTCGCAAGGTCAAGCCTGGCTCAAGCATGTCTCTGCACTAAAGCATTGCGGAAACCCGCCTTTGAAGCGCCGCGCATCCCCCTTGCGGTACCATGGCCTCATCTCGCATGTCCGACTCCAATCCATCCAAAGCCGCGCCGGTGCTTAGCGGTTCCGTCCTCGTACTCATCCAATTCGACGTAGCCGAAGAGCTGCGTCTGGACCAGTTGCAGCAGGCCGTCAGCGCGCGCACGCTTCAGCAACCCAGCATGAAGCATTCCGCACCCACGTACGTGCGCTACCAGCGCCCGCCGGTTATCGGCCCGCTGGAGCCGCTTGTTCTCGACAGCGGCGAACGCCTTGAGGGGGAAGTAAAGTACTACGACTACGGCGTGGCCTCGGTCATCTACCAGTTGCCGTTCACCGGCGACTGGGATGCGCTGGTGCATCTGGCCTCGCGTTGGGTGTGGGATGTGGATTTCACCTCGCGCGTGGAACCGATCGTGCGCAAGCGCCTGGAAGGCGCAGCCTCGGCCATGGTCAAGCCCTACAGCAAGTGGCTTAGCGAGGACTACTTTATCTTCCATGTGCGCGAGGTGGATGGCACACCGTCAGCGGCGGATTTGACGCGCGACCATGGCCGCGAGATGGCCCAGGTGGTTCGCGGCGACAAGCTCGTGCTCTCCGACGGCGAGCTGCGCGAGGTGCTGCAGTCGCAAATCTCCTACTACGCGGGCGACGTCGCCGTCATCGGCTGGAACGCGGCTTTTCTCTATGACTCGACCGCCGGCGCCGAGACATCGATTCAACTGCTGGAATACGCCAACTCGCAGCTGCTTGAGTTCCGCCACTACGACGACCTGCTCAGCGGCATTCTCGACAGCGTGTACGATTTGTTGGCGCAGAAGACCGGCTTCTTCGCGCGCTGGGGCCTGGCCCGCTCCGCCACCAGCCTGCAAACCGTTCTGCTGGACGTGGCCGAGCTCACCGAGCGCGCCGACAACGCCATCAAGTTCCTCAGCGACATGTTCGCCGCGCGCTTCTATCGCCTGGCCGCCAACAAGGTGGGCGTGCCCGACTACAAGGATCTGGTCGCGCAAAAACTGAAAACCGCCGAGGACCTGCATCACGACATGGTGGAGCAGTTCAACCAGAGCCGCGCCTTCTTTCTTGAAGCCACCGTCGTCGCCATCCTGCTCATTGAGCTCTTCTACCTCTTCAAGGGCAAGCCGTAGTAAATCGAGCCCGCTCGGCACAATGACGTTTCACGATGTGATGCGTTCAGCGGCTCCGCGACCGATGACGCAGGCGCCGGCTCCTCTTCGTACCCAAAAAAGTAAACGTCCCGGCATCTTTCCGCGTCCATATTTACAACGCCATGCTTCCCCGTTTCGGCGTGGACCTGCACCAATGGTCTTGCTTGCACCATAGACGGCTCTGAAGCCGCGACAGTCGTGCCTTGCCTTGGCTCAATCTGAACTCCATGGAGAAACTGCATGAAGTCTGAGAAGCCTTTTTTGAAGTTGGTTGTTGACCGCGATCCCAAACCTGACCCCTTCGACTGGCACCCGCCGCTGGACCGGCGTGCCGCGCTCAAATCGCTTGGCCTGGGCGCATTCGGCGCCGTGGTCGGCTGCAGCGCAGGCTCGGCCACATCCAGTTCAAGCACCCGCACCTCGACCTCGCTATCGCTCAGTTCGTCGGCGACCTCCATAACGGTTGGCGCGTTCATCACTCTTACTGCCAGAGTCTCACCAAGCGCCGCTGGCGGCACCATCACTTTCTACAACGGCAACAACGCGCTGGGCACTGCGACACTCAGCTCCGGCGTCGCCACGCTCACAGTCAGTTTTGCCAGCGTGCAGTCGGCTTCCATCACCGCCGTCTACTCTGGAGACAGTTCCTACGCCGCAAGCACCTCCAGTGCGCTCACGGTCACGGTTTCGGCCACCACCAGCGGCACGGCCACCAGCACTGCGCTCAGCGTTTCCACCACAGCCACGACCGTTGGCGCAACGGTCACCCTCACCGCGCAGGTTACGCCCGCAGCCGCTACTGGTACGGTCACCTTTTATAACGGCACAACAGAGCTTGGCTCCAGTACGCTCAGCTCTGGCCTGGCCACACTCGCTGTCAGCTTCAACTCCACGCAGACAGTGTCACTCACCGCGGTCTACGCGGGAGACGCCACCTACGCCTCAAGTACCTCCAGTATCGTTTCGGTAGCCGTCACAGCTACTGGCGCGGCTTGCGGCACATCGATCAATCCTGTCACCGAGGGTCCGTATTGGGTCACCGACAGCGCCTCTGGTTACAACCGCTCCGATATCACCTCCGACATCGGCGGCACCAACACGCAGTCCGGCGTACCTTTCACACTCACGCTTTACATCTACGACAGTGAGAACAGTTGCGTGGCCATGGAGAATGTACAGGTCGACATCTGGCACTGCAATGCCTCCGGTATCTACTCCGGCGTGCAGAACTCCACCAATGGTGGCGGCGCCAACCTGACCAGCCAGAGCTGGCTGCGCGGCTATCAGCTCACCGACTCCTCCGGCAAAGTCACCTTCCAGACCATCGTACCTGGCTGGTACACCGGCCGCACCACGCACATCCATATTCGCTTTCGCTCCACCTATGACTCGTCGTCTTCCGGCAGCACTAACACTGCGCAATTGTTCTTCGATCAGACCTTCATCGACAACCTCGACACGACGGTCGCACCTTACTCCAGCCTGGGTAAGAATTCAGTCACCAACGCGGGCGACTCTATCTACAACTCTGAGGGAGGTACCACCATTCTCAGCATGAGCGGTTCGGCCGCAGACGGTTATTCGGCCACCTTCAGCGTCTATCTGCCGCTGGCCTAAACGCCGGTTTCATGCGCGGACGCTATCCCTTGGGATGGGCGTCCGCGCTGTCCTTTATCCTTAATCTGTGACCGATTCACCGGCGCCAACTCCAAAACCATCTCTCCTCGCGCGCCTGCGCGGCGTTCGCCTGCGTACCGCGGCGCTCTGGATCTGCATCGTCCTTGCCTCCGCGTGGCTTTGCGCTGTACTCATGCTCATCGTGCTGCGCTTCGTCGACCCGCCCACCACCGCGGTCCACATCCAGCGCCGTATTCATGCCGTGCTGCATGGCAAGCCCTACACCAAGCGCTACACCTTCGTGCCGCTCAGCCAGATTTCGCCTAACCTGCAGCACGCGGTCATCTCCGCCGAGGACGGGCGCTTCTACCAGCATCACGGCTTCGACTGGAACGCCATTCAGCTCGCCGCAGAACACGACATGGACGGTGGCCGCATTCGCGGCGGCTCCACCATCACGCAGCAGCTGGTCAAAAACATCTTCTTCGGCACACGCCGCTCCTACATTCGCAAGGGCGTCGAGTTCACACTGGTCCCGGTCGCCGAACTCGTGCTCGGCAAGCAGCGCATTCTTGAGCTCTATTTGAATGTGGTCGAGTGGGGCCCCGGCGTTTACGGCGCAGAGGCTGCCTGCCGCAACTGGGACCACACTTCGGCCCGCACCATTGGCAGGGAACAGTCCGCGCAGCTTGCCGCCATTCTGCCTTCGCCGCTGAAGCGCAAGCCGGAGCGCATGGGCCACTACACCAGCATCATTCTTGAACGCATGGCCCAGTCGGGCTGGTAAGTTTCAGCGCGAAAGCAGGTGCCCGCCGGTCTCGATTTTGGGCTTGGGAAAGCACAAGCCTATCCCTACGCCACTCGTCAAAAAGCAAAACGCCCCATCCATGTGGATGGGGCGTCTGTTTTTAAACTTCTGCCGCGTTATTTTTTCTTCGCGGGCTGCTTGGCAATAATCAAATTCGCAATCTTGTCGTAGGTAGCCGCCGGCACAATGCCCTTCGACTTCAACTGCGTCTTGTTGGCGTACGGGCGTCCCGCAATAATCTTCTGCGAGTACACATCGCCCACGCCGGGCAGCGCCTTCAACTGGTCCGCTGTGGCGGAGTTGATGTCCAGCAGCGCCGCGGGAGCAGCTGCTGCGACCTTGGCCGCTTTGGCGCCGGGAGTGTTGGCCACGGGCCGGGACTGCGCAAACGCAGCAGGAATGCTGAGCACGGAGCAGAGGGCCAAACCAGCAATCAGGGAAGTGATGCGTGCAAATTTCACGAGATTCTCCTTGTGTTGGGGGTACATACGAAGCAGTGAAACTGAGCCATGATACTGCCATGGGGCCGCTGACTATCGATATTTATGAGTTATGCCCGCCGAGCAAGCCTTCAGCGGCGCCCAGCAGGCTTCCGAGTCCGCTGCTCTCTGCCTGCTCGCCTGCGGCGGGCACACCGCCCAGAATGGAGTTGACGACGCCCTGGAACTGCTCGGGAACGCGGGCGCGGATGAATTCCAGAACGACGGATTCCGCGCTCTGGGCCTGATCGGCGCTCAGGCCGACCTTCTGCTGCAGCAACTCTGCAATTTCGCTCATGGTTTCCTTGTGTTGAGGGAATGACTGCACAGCATCGGCGAGGTCGAACAGGGAATCGCGCTGCCGCCAGCCAAGCATAGCTTGCGAGGCCCGCGCATTGGCAAGTCAAAACCTTATGAACGTATGCCCCCTACAGCCTGAACTGCCCTACAATCTCCGTCAGGCCGGTTGCCGAAGCGCGCACGCTGGAGCCCGTCTGTGCCACCTGCTCGCTGCACTCCAGCGAGCCGGCCGCCAGCTCCGCCACCTCCGCCATGCTCTGTCCAATCTCGCGATTCGCGCTTGACTGCTCGCCAGCCGCGCCCACAATGTCCTCGGCCAGCTTCTCCGTGCGCACGGAGCTATCGATAATCTGCGCCAGTGTCTGCCGCGCGCTCTCGGTGCGCTCCAGCCCGTCGTCAATGCTGGCGCGGCTGGCCTCCACGGCAAGAATCGTGCTCTCCGTCTCGTTCTGGATGCCGCGTACCATCTGCTCAATCTCTTCGGTCGCGGTCCGCGTGCTCTCGGCCAGCCTGCGCACCTCGCCCGCCACCACCGCGAAGCCGCGGCCCTGCTCGCCGGCGCGCGCCGCCTCAATAGCCGCATTCAGCGCCAGCAGATTCGTGTTTTCAGAAATCGACCGGATCACCAGCACCGCTTTGCCAATCTCCTGCGAGCGGCCCTGCAGCTTGCCCATCAGATCATGAATCGCACTCGATGCCTGCGCAATCTCGTGCATGGTTTGCGCCGCGCTGCCCATTACCCGCCCGCCGCTCTGCGCCGACTCCGCCGACTCGCGGCTGGCTGTCGCCGACTCGTTCGAGAACCGTGCAATCTCCTCGCCCTTCTCGCTCAGCACACGCGTCGAAGTCAGCACCTTGTCCGTCAGTTCCTTTTGCATCCGGCTGAACGAGGTCGAACAATTCATCTTCTCCACCATCTGGCTTGCCACGCTATCCAGGTCGCCCGCCGACCCGCGCAGCTTTTGCAGAATCGTGCGCCAGTGCTCCACCGTGCCGTTCAGCGCCGCGCACATCTGGCCCACTTCGTCGCGCGACTGCACCTCTGCGCTTACCGTCAAATCGCGGCCGGCCAGCTTGTGCAGCACCGCGCTGGCCTCCAGAATGGGCCGGGAAATCAACTGCGTCAGCCGCCACGCCATCATCAGATTCAAAAGCAGCGCCGCGCCCAGCACTCCAATCACAACGGTGCGAATCTGCGCCACGTGCGCATCGACATCGCTCACCACACGCCGCGCATCGGCCGCGCGCACATCGGTTGTCACGTTGCCAATGCTGCTGTCCAGCAGCGTTGTAATGCGCGCCAGCCCCGCCATGCTCACCGCGCCCAGCGTCAGCGTGAACACGCACGACCACCCGAAGGAGAGATAAAGCTTCTTCTTCAGCGGAAGGTCGCCAAACCACGCAAGACAAGCGTTCCAAAACCTGAACATGGGTAAGTTATCGGCGGAGCCAGGCGACTCTACAGCAACACAGCGTCTGGAAAATCCACAGCCCGGAAGGCCAGCGTTAGAAATTTCTCATGCCGCCGCCGCAGCCAGCCGCCGCACCGTCAGCACGGTAATGTCGTCGTCCTGGCCAAACTCTTTGGCCGCGTCCGCAATGTAAAACGCCGATTGGTTGCTCAGGTTGTGCACGCGGTCAAAGCCGAACAGTTCGCCGGTCGCGTTGCGCGCCTCCACCACTCCGTCAGAAAGCAGCAGCAGCCGGTCGCCGGGGTGCAGATAGAGTCGCACCTCTTCGTAGGTCGTATCCGGCAGCGCGCCCAGCGGCAGCCCGCCCGGAGTGCGAACCTCCTGCGAGTTCAGATACGGCGGCAGATGACCGGCGTTGGCCATCACCAGCTCACCCTGCGGCCCGAACCATAGCGCCTGGCAGGTGGTGTAGCTCTCACTGCCGGGCACCACCACGCGGTTCAGCGCTTCCAGAACTCGTGCCGGCCGCCGCTCCGGATTGCGCCGCAGCGCGCCCATCAGCATCGACACGTTCATCGCGGCCTTCAAACCGTGCCCAGCCACATCGCCCACCACCAGCAGCAGGGAGCCATCGCTGCCCGGCTCCAGGTAGAAGAAGTCGCCGCCCACTTCCGTTGCCGGCTCGTACACGGAGTCAATCTCGAAGCCCGGCGTCTCAATCTTCTCGCGCGGAATCATCAGTTCCTGCACGCTGCGCGCCGCGGCCAGCTCGCTGTTGGCGCGCTCCTGGTCATGCTGGATGCGCAGGAACCGCCGGAAGATGATGATGACAATCGACAGAATGCCGGCAAAGTCCGCCACCGAAGCAAAGTGAATGGGAATCGGCCCGGCTTGCAGTGTGAGCGGCGAGCGGTACGCGTGGCCGGTAATCTGGCTCATGCCGCCGGTCAATATCGGCTCCACAATGCCCACCATATCCAGAATCAAAGGAATCAGCAGCAGACCGGCCTCGAAGTTGCTGCGCATGGTGGCGCGAATCAGCGTCGCGAAAATGAAAATCAGCCAGCCGACAAACCACAAAAATCCCAGCGCCCAAATCACCAGCAGCAGCAGCCCTGCCAGATCGCTTTTGCCCACCAGCAGCAGCACTGGCCCCACAGCGGCCAGCACTGGCGAGGAGTACCGCAGCGCGCGAATGTACCAGCGCTTCTTCAGTTCGAGAAAGCTGACCAGAAACTCGAAGTAGAGGTACGCTGAGATCATCACCAGCTGCATCACGGTGGCCACGTACACCAGCGTGTCCATCTCCGCGGTGCCGCCGGAGAGTTCCACAAAGCTCAGCGGCGCCAGCAGCAGCTCATGCAGCGCCAGCCACAGATATTCAATGTGTCCCTTCTGCGTAAAGTAGAGCGCCAGTAGGAACAGTGCCAGCACCAGCAGCAGCACACTGTTCACCAGCCGCGGCAGCCGCTGCAACAGCGCGTCGGTGCTCCAAATCTGCAACCGGTTCGCCAGGTCGTCTGGATAGCCCAGCGACAACTTGCGGTCTGCAAAAAATCCCGTGTACGCGCCGTAGCCCACCGGAATGTAAATCGTCCGCAGCACCAGCACCAGGTCGGTCTGTTCCGCCGGCACATTCAGCGGATAGATGCGCGTGATCTGCTGGTAGTGTTCCGGCTCGTCGCTGTGCGGGCCTTGGGGCGCAATCGCCTTGCCGTTGGCATACACATCGATAAACGGTCCCGCATTGCTCAGCGAAACGGTCGTGGTCTGCGAGACGGGCAGTTCCATCAGCAGCGCCACCGGCCCATGCCCCGGCGCCAGCTTGATGTGCTGCCGGAACCACACCCATGGCCGCTGATGCGGCGCTGCGCCCGGCTGGTCCTTGGGCGGACCCACATAGCTGCCGTCCTTGGTCCATTCGCTTTGCGCTGCGCCCGCGGCGTGGTCCTCGTCCGGCACGTCAGCCATGGTGGCGTCGGCGTCGCGCACCGCCCACTTGGAGTCGTCGAATTCCTTGTTCGCCACGCCCTCGCTGGCAGAAATCCCCACCCGCCAGCCCTTCAGCAGACTCACAGGCGAACCCATATGCGTCGCGTCCAGCAGCACTGCCGGCGTGCTCTTCGCATCCGCCGCGGCCGGCGTCGCATGCTGGTCCAGGCCAAGCATCCGTGCCACCGCGTGTGCGCCCGGCGGCGCATGGTGCGCGGGCGCCGGCGCCTGCGCCATCGCGGAAACCAATCCGCAAAGCGCCAGCAGGGCAATTCTCAGGCTTCGTGCGCGCACCAATCCTCCAACCATCGACGAAGTACACTGTAAATTCTGACGGCGTGCAAATCCAAGAAGATAAGCGCGGTTGAACCCCGTCACCCCGTGGCCGGAAGGGAACCCACCCGGCCGCCGTCCGGCCAGCGCATTCCCATCGCTGACCAATCGGCGCATACTAACGTCTAATCCTGCGGGAGCCTGTGCGGCCTGAGACCCGCGCCCGGGAGGTCGGGAATGAAATCGTCATTTGCAATGGCACGCTTCGCAGTCATGGCCATGCTGGCCGGTGGCCTCTTCGCAGTGGCCCAGTCCACCCCCGCAAGCGCGCCGCAATCCGGCTCCGCCCAAACCGAGCCCTCCGCCCAGCCTGCCCCCGGCACCGCGCCCGTCAGCGGAGACGCCGCCCCCACCGAGACCAAAGACCCCAAATCCGGCAAGGACAAGAAAGGCGGCTCCGAGCCCGACCCCGGCACTGAACCCGTCGCCGGCGATAAGGAAGCAGCCAACGTCAACCCCGACAAAATCGTCGACGTGGGCAGCGAGCTGAAGTCCGTCAAAAAGGGAGGCATTGACGATGTAAGCGCCGTCGGCAATCGCGACATTGGCGGCCGCGGCCTCGGCAACTGGTACTCCACCGAAACCGAAATCAAGATGGGCAAGATGTTCGCCTCGGAGATTGAGAAGAGCACCCGCTTCATCACCGACCCCGTCATCACCGAGTACGTCAACCGCGTCGGCCAGAACATCGTCAAGAACTCCGACTGCAAGGTGCCCTTCACCATCAAGGTCATTGACTCGGACGAGATCAACGCCATGGCTCTGCCCGGCGGTTTCTTCTACGTCAACTCCGGCCTCATCCTCAATGCCGACGAGGAGGCCGAACTGGCCGGCGTCATGGCCCATGAGATTGCCCACGTCTGCGCCCACCACGCCGTCCGCCAGCAAACCCGCCTCAACTACATGCAGTTCGGCACCATCCCGCTCATCTTCATCGGCGGCTGGACCGGCTACGGCATCTACGAGGCCGCCAACATCGGCATCCCCATTACCTACCTCAAGTTTTCGCGTGAGTTCGAGTCCGAAGCCGACTACCTGGGCGTGCAGTACATGTACCGCTCTGGATACGACCCGCAGGCCTTCATCAGCTTCTTTGAGAAGATTCAAGCCCTCGAAAAGCGCAAGCCCGGCCTGGTCTCCAAGGCCTTCAGCGACCACCCGCAGACCCCGGACCGCATCGGCCACTCGCAGGAGGAGATTGCCCGCATCCTGCCCGCGCGCGACGAGTACACCGTCACCACGTCGGAGTTCGACGAGATTAAGGCCCGCCTGGCACGCATCGAGAACAAGCGCCGCCTCACCGACTCCAAGGATGGCAAGAAGCCCTCGCTGCGCCGCGCCAGCACCGGCACCGACGACGACCCGAACAAGTCAGGCGACGACCGCCCCACGCTGCACCGCCGCGAAGACCAGAATTAACCAGTGGCCCCATCCATCGCGCGTTCTGTGCGCGATGGGTGGGAAAGCATCCCTCATCCTCGCCTCGGTTCCATAGTCCCTTGGTCCCTTAGTCCCTCTCTCTGTAGCGCCGGCCTCCCGGCCGGCTGTAGCGTGGACCTCCCGGTCCACGCCCCCTGTCCACCTGCTCACATGCTCACCTGTCCCCTTGTTCACTTGTCCACCTGTCCACTTGTTCCCCTGATAATGTCTTCATGACCATCCTCATTCCGGGAACCAGATGGGAGACCAGTGGAGGCTGGGTTCCGGAAAGCAATGGCTACCGCGGCCTGATGGCCTGCGGAGACGCCATGCCCGGCTCAGGCGCCTGCACGCGGTTCTTCCCCTGGCTGCCCAGCCGCAATCGCCATGCCGACCGCATTGCCGCCGCCGAAGCCCTGCGCGCGCTCATCGCCGCGCACAACTTTGTCCCTGGAGAAACCCTCAATATCATCGCCCACAGCCACGGCGCCAACGTCGTCCTGGCAGCCTCGCATCTGGGCCTTGCCCGGCCCATCGACACCTTCATCGCGCTCAACAAGCCGACGCTCACCGGCAAGGCCTACCGGCCGGGGCCCAATCTGGGCAGGTTCTTCAATATTTCGGCTGCGCGCGACTGGATCCAAATCCTCGGCGCCAGGCTCTTCTCCCGCTGGACCCGCGATCGCCACGCCATCAATCACTGCGTGGATACCCGCGCCTCCAGCCTGCGCCCGCATGCCGCCCTGGTCTGGGACGACGAAGTCAGGGAACAGTGGTGGCAGTGGTTCCAGCGCCAGTAGCGCCAAAGCTGTCAGCTGTAAGCTGTCCACTGTCCGCTGTCTTAGTCCCCGTCCCGGCTGAACAGAATCTTGATGTCCTCGATGAACGAGATGGCCGCCACCACGGCGGATCCGGCGATCCCCACCACGAACATGCCTGCCAGAATTTCCATTCCAAAGCGCATGCCACCAGCTTCCGCCCGTCCCTGCAAACCCGCCGTAAGCCCTTCATAAGGAATTCGTAAACGGCTGTTCACTGTGCACTGTCCTCTGTGCATTTTTCACGCACCATCCGTGCCAACAGCCCAACCCCTTGGGAGGGCCACTCGCTGGCTCCACTAAGGGCAGGGGACTGGCCCGTTGGTTTTCGCCTTCTCATTACCAAAATCCCCTAAAATACCCACAACTTCCGGAAAAACCTTGAAGTGACCCATAAATTCGCGCTATATACAGGAGTACCGGCTCTCTGCCGGCAAGGCCGCGTGAGCGCACTGCGCCCGCAGGCTCAGGGGGAATTATGCGCAACTCCGCAGCTCGCTCCAATCTGCTCGTTCCCGAGATTCGCGAGGTGATGGACATTCGCCAGGCCTCCGACTATCTCGGCATCTCGCCCGACACCCTCTACAAGTACGCCTCGGAGGGCTTTGTCCCGGCCTTCAAGCTGGGCAACCGCTGGCGCTTCAAGCGCAGCCGCCTCGATGAGTGGATGGATCGCCAGTCGGAGCGCAACTCCGCCGAGCCGGAAGTAGACGCCGAGCAGAAGAAAACAGTTAAATCGGCACTGTAAGAAAGTCATGCATCAAAATGAAACGGCTTGGCTTACTGCCAGGCCGTTTTCTGCTTTGCGGGGGTAGAAGAGCAATGCCGGGCCAGTGGCCCAGTCATAAGTCGTAAATGCTGTGCCCCGTTCATCGCGTTGTTTGCGATGAGCGGGCGGGGCATTAAGATTGTGGCCGAGCAAGGATGCTGCCATGCCAAGCGGCCTGAAGCGATTTCAAAAAGCGGAGTCACTGCACTTTATTACCTTCAGTTGTTCCCGCATTCCTGCGGGGAAATGAGTTGCCAGACGGAGTGCGCTTGAAGCAAGGCGAACGATTGTGCTTTCCCACTCAAGCCGCAAACGGCGCGGCTCGAGTGGGGCACAAAACATCGCGGGAGAGCACAAATTGGAAAACTTGACCGGGCCACCTGCCTTCCGAACGGCTTGCGGTGGTTCGCGGAGGAAGGTGCAATGTCGAATGCGGATTTGCGTACTGCAATCGCTGTTGGCGAAAAGAGCGGCATCGCCCGTGGGGACGTCATGAGCGAAGTCCGCGCGCGTATTCAGAAGCGTGCCGCGCATGTCCGCTAGCGTGATACCGTCTCTCCATGCGCCCGCAACCGCTTATCGCAGTCACTGACGTAGAGGCCAGCAGCCGTTGGTATCAGCAGCTGCTGGGATGCCGCAGCAACCACGGCGGCAAGGTGTACGAGCAGCTGGTGGACGGCGACGGCCAGATTGTTCTGCAGCTGCACTCCTTCGACTCCGAGCACCACCACGGCCCCATTGGCCAGCGCGAACAGCGGCCCTATGGCAACGGCCTGCTGCTGTGGTTTGAGGTGGATGACTTTGACGACGTGATGGCACGCGCGGTCGCAATGGGCGCGGTGATTGAGATTCCCAAACATCGCAATCCACCCGATGGCAACGGCGGACCAAACCACTGGGAGTGCTGGCTGCGCGATCCGGACGGCTACCGCGTGGTGGTGGCCAGCCCTTACGGCACAGCCGATGGCAACTGGAAGCCGGGCATGTAGAGCAAGGTGAAACGACGAAGGCCGAGGCAATTGCCTCGGCCTTCTGTTTTCCGTTTGGGTTGAGCCTATGTAGCGCGCAAGCGCCGTCTGCCGCCGTTCGCGAGAATCAAGAACACTCCTGCGAGCGAAAAGCGAGCGTCTGCCGCACGCAGTGCCTCACCAGCCGCGGGTTTGGAGAAGGTCCTTCTCTTCGATGGCGGCGGCGGCCAGGCCCTTCATGGTGCCGGTGACCTGCTCGCTGACTTCGGCGACAATCTTGGGGTCGTTGAAGTGGGTGGTGGCGGTGACGATGGCCTTGGCGCGGCTGACAGCTTCGGCGCGCTCCTTGGGGTCGTTCTCCACGTCGAGCGGTGTGGCGCGCTCTTTCATGAAAATCCCCGACCCGACGAAGATGGCCTCGGCGCCCAGCTGCATCATCAGCGCGGCGTCAGCCGGAGTGGCAATGCCGCCGGCGGAGAAGTTGGGGACGGGCAGCTTGCCGGTCTGCGCCACCATGCGGATGAGCTCGTACGGCGCCTGATGCTCCTTGGCCGCGTGGTAAAGCTCCTGCTCACTGAGCACGGTGAGGGCCTTCATTTCCTTCACGATCTGGCGCATGTGCTGCACGGCGTGGACCACGTCGCCGGTGCCGGCCTCGCCCTTGGTGCGGATCATGGCCGCGCCTTCGGCAATGCGCCGCAGCGCCTCGCCCAGGTTGCGCGCGCCGCAGACAAACGGCGTGGTGAAGGCATGCTTGTCGATGTGGTGAGTCTCGTCGGCCGGGGTCAGCACTTCGGACTCGTCGATGAAGTCGACGCCAATCTCCTGCAGAATCTGGGCCTCGGCAAAGTGGCCGATGCGGGCCTTGGCCATCACGGGGATGGAAACCGCCTGCATAATCTGCTTGATGAGGCCAGGCCGGGCCATGCGGGCCACGCCGCCCTCGGCGCGAATCATGGCCGGCACCCGCTCCAGAGCCATGACCGAAGTTGCGCCGGCTTCCTCGGCAATGCGGGCCTGTTCCACGTTCATCACGTCCATGATGACGCCGCCTTTCAGCATCTCGGCCAGACCGATTTTGAGGCGCAGGCTGGTGCTGGTAACGGTCTTGTTTCCATTGGCTTCTGACATATTCTTCGACCTCTCGCGAAAACTTTGGAGCCGGCCTTGGGGGCGCGCGGTGGGCGCGGCGGCGGGGCCGGAGCTCCCTTCAAGTGTAGCAGCGAAGCGGATGAGGGGACAGGGCGCGCCACGATGAGGCCTTTCCAATCTTTCCAGCCTGATTCTGGACCTGTTTCTGCTCGTTTTTCTTATGCATGGCTACCGCCAACACATTGCCGGCCGAAGCCGGACAGGCAGAACTGACCGACGAGGAGCGCGCCGAACAGGCGCTGGTGCCGGTCTCGGCGGCGCCGGAGCCGGTGAGCACATGGGTGCTTTCGCCGGCCGCGGCCCTGCTGCCCATTGAGATCGACGTGGCTGTGCCGATGCGGAGCTTCAGAGTGCGCAACCTGCTGGCTTTGGAGCCGGGGCAGTTGCTGGAGAGCCAGTGGAGCCACGGATCCGACCTGCCGCTGGCGGCCGGGAAGGTGAACCTGGCCTGGGCGGAGTTCGAAGTGGTCGAGTCGACCCTGGCGGTGCGCGTAACCCGGCTGGCCTGAGGAGAGGGATGAAGGAAATGGCGTGGATGAAGCGTGACAGCACTGCAAGCAACGCTGGCAGTGACAGCAATGCCTGCAAGGAATCGCCAAAGAGCCTGACTGCCTGGCTGGTGGCTCAGGCGCGGGCACGGCTGGGCGGGCACAAGACCGAGCCGCCGCGCCTGGCAGTGCTGGAGCGGGTAACGCTGGCTCCGCGCCAGTCGCTTTCGCTGGTGGAGGCCGACGGCCAGCGGGTGCTGGTGGCGACCACCAACGACAGCGCGCCGGCCTTCTATCCACTGGCCGGGGAAAAGCGCCCGGTGCGCAGTGAAACCTTTCAGCAGAGGGCGGCGATGGAACGTCGCGGTGTGGCGCGGAGACGGATGTGGTGAGGCTGGCTCTTCTTCTGTCTGCGGCGCAGCCGGCCGCGGCCCCGCTGCTGCCGGACCTGAGCGCGCGCATGCGCCCCTCCGACGCAACGCCGTGGACGATTGTCTTCGTCCTGACGCTGATTACGGTGCTGCCGGCGATTTTGATGTGCATGACGCCGCTGGTGCGCCTGCTGGTGGTCTTTCACTTTCTGCGCCAGGCGCTGGGCACACAGACCGCGCCCTCCAACCCCACCCTGCTGGGCCTGGGGCTGATGATGACCTGGTTTCTGATGGCGCCGGTGCTCGGGCAGGTGGAGCAGCAGGCGGTGACGCCCTTCCGCGCCGGCGAAATCACCGGCTGGCAGGCCATCGATCGGGGCGCGGTGCCCATCAAGCAATACCTGCTGCGCTATGCACGCGAGAAGGACCTGGCGCTGTTTACCGCCGCCGGTCAGCTGCCGCGGCCCAACACTCCGGCCGACCTGCCCATGCGCGTGGTGGTGCCGGCCTACATCCTGTCGGAGCTGAAGGCGGGCTTCGCTATTGGCGCGGTGCTGTTTCTGCCATTCCTTTTGATCGACATGGTGACGGCCGCGATTACCACCTCGATTGGCATGTTCCAGCTGCCGCCGGTGGTGGTTTCAACGCCCTTGAAGATTCTGCTCTTCGTGATGGTCGACGGCTGGAACCTGCTGGCCGGATCGCTGTTGAAGAGCTTTTAGTGCCGCCACTCATTACCGAAACGAGGAAAACAATGACGACGGATATGGTGGCCGAGCTGTTGCGGCAGTTGATGAAGGAGTCGCTGATTCTGGCCGCGCCCGTGCTGGTGGCTGCCGCCCTGCTGAGCTTTGTGCTGAGCCTGGTGCAGACCCTGACCAGCCTGCAGGAGCAGTCGCTGACCACGGTGCCGCGGCTGGCCGCGGTGGCCGCCATCCTGCTGGTCGGCAT
>DASVLI010000235.1:0-7235 GCA_036384955.1 Occallatibacter sp. | reverse complement strand
TGCAGGGCAGGGAAACCGCCTTAAGCAATTGACCCTGGAGTGCGCTAGCACTCTCGCCTTCCAATTGCTAAATGTAGGCACCGCACTCGAATTTGTCAAGCGCTCGCAGTGAAATCTGAGTGTAATTCACTAAACTTTTGCTGAGGGCTGCCTGTGCCAAATCTATGTGCATATATTGCAATAATTTATACCCTACCTTGAACGCCCCAATATCCTCTTCATCCGCGTCCGCAGCCCCAGCTTCACCCGCAAATCATCCATCCAGCGTGACCGGCTCCCTCGCCGCACATTCCATCCAAACTCCATCAGCGTCTGGCTCGGCCCCACATAAAGCCGGCGCAGCAGATGCCGATCAGTCGCAAGCGTGTTCATCCCTTCCACTGTGCTGAAGGCCATCCCATATACACCGCGTGTCTGCTCCACCACGCTCTCATTGAACTGTCCGTAGGGATACGCAAACGACGCAACCTCTCCGCCGATGATCGCCTCCAGGTCGCTCTTGCTCCCTGCCAGCTCTTCGCGGCACGCCTCGGCTGAAATCTGCGGCAGGTGCGCATGCGTCCGGCTGTGCCCGCCAAACTCGATACCCTTCGCCGCCCACTCTCGTACTGTCTCCGCCGTCATCAGCGCAAACGTCCCGCTGCCCTCTGCCTCATCCCATGTATTGGTGGCCGCCAATCGCCCGGTAACCGCGTACACCGCGCCGCCCAGGCCAAGCCGGTGCAGCACCGGCAACGCAAACTCGGCAATGTCCGCGTAGCTGTCGTCGAAGGTCACCATCACCGGCTTCTTCGGCAGGCCCTTGCCGGTGCGCAGCCACTCCAGCCACACGCGCGGCGTAATGCCCGTGTATCCATGTCGAACCAGCCACTCCATCTGCCGCGCAAACTGCTCCGCCGTCACGCTCAGTGAGCGATACGTCCCCTCGCGATGCGGCCCCACGTGGTGATAGAGCAGCACCGGGCACCGCGCGCCGAACTCGCTTTCCAGTTGCGCCCATCCGCCCGCGGCCTTCGCCGCCGTGCGCAGCACCGTCACCTGCTCGGCCAGCCGCAGCAACCGCATGCCCGCGCGACGTAGCGGTTTCACTCCATACATCAGCCGTTCAAAGCGTAAAGGGAACGCCAGCAGCGGAACAGGAGAAGCCGGGCACTTGGCCAGCAGCTTCTTCCAGCTCTGCGTCTTGCCCAGCGCAGCCAGCCTGCAAATCGGTCGGAACTCCGGATGCTTGCGGCTTGCGTAAAGGTCGCCAATGGCCGCCGCCCTGGCCTGTCCGCGCAGATAAGCGCGCGACCGCTTCACGAACAGCTCGCGCACCGCAGCCTGCGGCAACTGCCGAAACACGCAGCCCTGCTTCCACAGACGAATCCCCAGCTCAAGATCCTCTGAAGCGCGAATCTTCTCGTCGAAACCGCCGCATTGCTCCAGCGCCGCGCGTGGCATCGAGCTGTTCACCAGTGACGACACCACCGAAATCGCATTGTCGATCGGCTCCGGCCAGCGCAGCGTCGTCGCCGGATCGAGTGGGCGGTAGTATGCCTCATACACCTGCTCAATCGCCGCGCGAATCATCGTCGGTGCGCTCTCTTCCGCCACGTAAATGGGCCCGTGCACCACACTCGCTTCGCCGTCGCGATGCGCCTCTGCGTGCAGCCGCAGCAAATCCGGCGGACACATCAAATCGTCGTCCAAAAACAGCACCAGCTCGCCGCGTGCAGCCCTCACGGCGGCATTGCGTGCCGCGCCGGCGCCGCGATTCGGCAGCTCCAGCACCTGCAGCGCGCATGCAGACTTTAGCGCGCGCAGCATCTCCACCGTGCCGTCGGTCGCGCCGTCCACGGCCACCACAACTTCATACGCATCCGCCGCAAACTCCTGCGCCAGCACCGCCGCCAGCGTCCGCTCCAGCACGGCTCGCCGGTTATAGGTCGGAATGACAACCGAAATCCGGATCATCGCGCGTGGTCTGCCGCAGGCTTGCGAAACACATACAGGTTGTAGGGCGAAAAGTAGTGGTCAGTTGCGGGATTCTTGAAGCGCGCAAAGCCGCGTATCTCCACCAGCTGCACGCCCAGCGCTTCGGTCTGCCGCGTCACATATTCGTGCGACGAGTAGAAGGTATGCGCGCTGCCTTCAAACACATAGTCCCACTCCTTGAAGGCTCTCCAGAAATTGCGCAGCTTCCACTTCAGTTGGTAGCGGTAATAAGGAGAAAACCAGTGCAGTGACTTCAAATTATGTGAGGAAAAAATCAGCGTCCCGCCCGGCTTCAGCACGCGCACGCACTCGCTCAACGCCTTCTCCCGCTGCGCCTGCGGAAACGCATAGTCGATGCCATTGAATGAAATCGCCACGTGATCCCACGACGCGTCCGCCTCGTGAATCTCGTCGTAGCTGCCCACCTGCAAATCCAGATACGGCAGCCTGCGCTTCGCCGTCTCGATAAAAATCTCCGAGCGGTCCACCCCGCGCACCTTCATGCCCATCTCATGGAGCATGAGTGTTGTCCGCCCCAGCCCGCACGCCAGATCCAGCAGTGTCTCGCCCTGCTTGTAGTACTTCGGGAGGATGTACTCTTCCTCCGGCAGCAGCCGATACACCGAGAACTCCGCAACCGCTGCGGCAGAGCTATACGCGGCAATGTTCGTGGCTTGCTCTTTGCAGATTTCGTCAGGCACGCAATCTTCCTTTGTCTGCCGGGTGCGGAGCGATCGACTCAGCTTGCCATCACTTCTTCCACGGGCTCGCTTTGCGGCTCGTGCGTATCCGCTTCAACCTTCGCAACGCGGAATCGCAAATAAGCCGCCGCACGCAGCCGCGACAGCCAGCGCCGGTTCCAGACTACCAGCCGGTACGTGTGATGGAACCCCGTGTTCCATTGCATCTTGTACGGCTCCTCGCCGCTCAAAAAGTCGTACTCCGTATACCCGTGCGCAAACGCGTAATCCACAATCGCCGGCAGCAGCATCTTGCCCGGCGAGAACTGTGCGTATTCGTGGTCATACGCCGTCAAATAGCCCCACAGCGCCTTGCCGCAGCGAAACAGCAGGTGCCACGCCAGCAGCCGCTCGCCCACCTCCAGCAATGCCACGCACATCCACTGCTTCGGTCCCAGCGTTTCAAAAATTGCCGAAAACGCCTCCGGGTGCCGGCTCAAAAACGGCTCAGCCTGCTCGCCCTCGTGCGCCTGCGCGCCCAGCGCCGTCATCTTTTCCAACAGCCCCGGCTCGTCCTGCGGATTCTCCACAATCCGCATCCGCAACTGGTCGCCCGCCATGCGCTGCAACCGCGACTGCCGGTTCCGAATCGAGTGCCGCGTCGAGCTCGACTTGCGGCTCAGCAATTCCTCCCACGGCCCATCGACAATCATGTACGGGCAGCGCTCTTCCTCGCGCAGCAGCCGATAGGGAAGCCCCACGCGCAGCAACGCGGCAAGTAACTGCTCCAGGCTGCCGTCCCGGTCGCGCAAGTTGCGCAAGTCCGTAACGTCCCACTCCCCGCCTGTCTCCTTCAAAAACTCGAACAGCGCCGTCGCCGCTTCTTCCGCGCTCTCTCCCACCAGCAGGTCGTTGTAATCCCACTCATGACTGTCCGACATGAACTGCAGCCGCCGCATCCACAGAGTCCGGCTCGAGGCAATCGTGCGCACCAGAGGCGCAATTCCACTGATCGCGCCGTCCTTGCGCAGCACAACCACGTGCGCGCTCCTGCGTCCGGCAGGCTCCAACAGCGCAAAGCGCCGCTGCCACGCGCGGTACCAGTCAAATGTAGTGAACGGGTTCGGCACATCGCGCAGCCTGCTCAGCCGATCCCAATCGGCCGCGAGAGCCGCAATCGCATCGTCCGCGGTGACTTTCTCAGCTGTGCAAGTTAGCTTGGACATTGCATTCAGAGTAGCGGATGGCATCACGCGGCCCGCTCCGCATCTTCGCCGGGAAGGGAAGCCGCCTCATTCTTCGGCTTGCGGCGCAGCGCTTCCTTCACGTCGTAGTACACAAACTTGCGCAGCCGCGATCCCACCCGGTCACTCCATATCCGCACGGAGAAGCGCCGATGACTTCCCGTGCTCCACACCTGTTTGTACGGCTCCTCGCCGCGCAAAAAGTCGTACTCGCTGAATCCATGCTCGCATCCGTAATCCAGCAGCGCGCGCAGCAGCAGCGTGCCCGGAGCAAAGCGCGAAAAGGAATCATCGAAGGCCTTCGTGTAATCCCACAGCTTGTCTCCACAGCGGAACCCAAACTGAAACGCAACCGCCTCTTCGCCGCGCTCCAGCAGAGCCACGTATAACCAGCCATCCGGGCCCAGCGCATCAAACAACGCTTGAAAAACCCCAGTATGCGCGCCCACAAACAGTGGATACTGGCTCCGCCCCTGCTTCTTTCTGTCCAGTGCCGCCAGCTTTTCCAGTAGTCCCGTCTCTCGCTCGGGGTGCTCGACGATGCGAACACTCAGCCCCTCGGCCTCGGCCTTGCGTGCGCGCTGCCGCAGCGTGCGCCGCGCATCGCCAGAAAGCCGCTGCATCATGCTCTCCGCATCTCCATCGATACTCATATACGGGCTGCTATCAGGCTCTGCCACCACCGCGCACCGCAGCCCGCGCCGCCGTATCGCCTCTTCCAGCCGTGCGGCAGCCTCTCCCGCATCGCGCAGGTCGCGCAACTCGGCCACATCCCAAGTGCCGCGCGTCTCCGCAAGATGAAGCATCACCGCATCCGTGAGTGCATCTGCATTTTCTCCAACCACCAGATCGTTGTAGTCGGCGTAGGGCGTCGTAAACTCCAGCTTGCGCACTTTAAAACCGCCAGCCGAAGCAATGCGCATGTGGAGAGGTGCAACGCCAAAAATCTCGTCACCGCTTTTCAACACCAGCACATGCGGCTGCACCGCGCGCTCATGCGCCCTAGCCCATGCCCGGTACCATCCAAAGCTCGTAAACGCATTGCGCGTTTGCGCGTGCAGGCTCAGCCGATTCCAGTCCGTCTCCAGCGCCTCCACAGTTGCCATGCTGGTCGCGGTGTCAACACGCAATCCAGCCGCGCTCTTGCCGTGATCAGTATGTGCTGGTGTGTGTATCTGCATCGTAGGGCTCAGGGCGTTGTCTTCAATAAAACTGCCTGGCAGGGGAACATTGGAATCACTCTCCACGCGTCATGCAATGCAAGAAACTCTTCCACCGCCATCGCCACGCCGGGACATTCGCTATGTCCAAGGTCGTCCACCAGAATCACTCCGCGCACATCCATCCGCGGTGAAAGATACTCCAGGCACCGCCGCGTCGCTTCGTACATATTCACATCCAGGTGGCAAAACACAATCCCGCGCAAATCCTGCTGTGCAACCGCAGCCGGAAAATATCCCCGCACCACGGCCGCGAACGGCTTGCCTGCCAGCAATCGCTTCACCGCTTCAAACGACGTGTCCATAAACGACGTTGTTTCGTGGCCGCGCTCCCACTCATTCTTCGATTCGTATCCGCCGTCCTCAAATGGGTCCACACAATAGAACCGCGATCCCTGCTGCGGCATCGCATTGCAAATGTGCAGCGCCGTTCCTCCGCGATACGAACCCACTTCCAAAAACGTCCCCGCGCCAGCCCGCTTCACCGTTGTCCATAGATTGGCCAACCGCGCCACATCCTGGCAGCTGTGCGCCTTCACCTCATCCACCGAGCGCCGGAACTCCGCATCGAGCAGCAGCTCCACGTACTCACTTTCGATCTCCGGCTGCATCAGCGCCGCGCGTCCTTTTGGCGTTTCCGCCGCGCGCATGTTGTGCCGCGCAATTCCAATCATGCTTCGCACAATGTAGCCGGGCCGCCACCGTCGCGGGTTCGCGCGCCAGTTTGCCCACCGCTGCCCCATCGTGCTCATCGTTGCGCGCCTCCATCCGCGGCGAACGGCTCCACAACCGCGCTTCGCCATTTCAGATTCGGCCGCAGCGCACCGGGCCATGCCGCCAGATAGTCGCCACGCATCTCATGTGGCGCATCCATCACTTCAAAGCCTGCCACGTTCTCCCACTCAGCGATCTCCGTGGTGCCGTTCAGCATCACCACCACCGTCATCTGGTAGGAGCCGTTGTTCATCAGCTCTCCCGGCACTTCAAACGCGCTGCGCAGCAGGCCCGCAGGCGCAGCGGCCATGCCCAGCCGGCCGGTGGTAAACACATTCACGCCATGCTCGTTGAACACCTGAACCACAAAATCCAGTGTCGTCGTCGCATCCAGCTTCCAATACTCAATCTCCACGGCAAATGGTGTGCGAATGGTAATGGTGCCGTTCTCTTTCGAGCGCACGAACACGCTTCGCAAACGAATATGCTTGTCGCCCGGCGCGTTTTTCATATCCTCATACACGGTTTCGGTCTGTGCCGGCAGCCACTTCTTCAAATATTGCGACGTCACCGCATTCGGCTTGCCCTCCAGCACCACCTTGCCCTGATGCAGACACACCGCGCGCGTGCACAGGCTATCCACCGCCAGCATGTTGTGGCTCACAAACAGCACCGTGCGGCCCTGGTGCGCGGCCTCGCCAATCTTGCCCAGGCACTTCCGCTGGAACGCCGCGTCGCCTACTGCCAGCACTTCGTCCACCAGCAGAATCTCTGTCTCCAAATGCGCTGCCACCGCAAACGCCAGCCGCACATACATCCCGCTTGAGTAGTGCTTGATGGCCGTATCCAGCATCGCTCCGCACTCGGCGAACTCCACAATCTCGTCGAACTTGCGCACAATCTCTCTGCGCTTCATGCCCAGAATCGCGCCATTCAAATAGATGTTCTCGCGCCCTGTCAGCTCCGGATGAAAGCCCGCGCCCACTTCCAGCAGCGTGCCCACGCGCCCACGCACTTCCATGCGGCCCTCCGTGGGCCGCGTAATGCGCGAAAGCAGCTTCAGCAGCGTCGATTTACCCGAGCCGTTGCGCCCGATAACGCCCAGCACCTCGCCGTGCTTTACCTCAAGCGAGACATCCTTCAGCGCCCACAGTTCGGTCTGTTTCTCCGCGGCCTCGTCACCGCGCGCGCGCAGCCAGCGCAGCGGAGCAGTCGCGGTCTCCATCAGCGTGTCACGCAGTGTCCGGTAGGGCAGTTGCTTCCCGATGCGATAACGCTTCCCGACTCCCTCGCAGCGAATCGCCACCGTCGCGCTGTCCTTAGATGAAGTCGGCAAAGGTGTCCTCGGTATGGCGGAAGTAGTATAGCCCGCTGCCAACCAGCGCCAGCGCTATGGCCGC
>DASVLI010000234.1:0-5817 GCA_036384955.1 Occallatibacter sp. | reverse complement strand
TTCAAACGCGGTATAGAAGACGCCGTAACCGACGCGGAGATTGGTATTGCCGGGGCCGCCGAAGAGACGCTCACCGAGCCAGTTGTTCCATTTGGGCGAGTAGGCAAGGCCGAAGCGCGGCGAGAAATTCGACCAGCGGGTGGGCGTGAGCGAGTTGGCAATGCCGCGGTCGCCGGGGAAGACCATGCCAATGGGCGCACCGGGATAGACCTCGGACTGCTCGCCAAGGACGAAGGTCTGCAACTGGTTGTACTTCTCATGCCAGGGCGGCAGCATGTCCCAGCGGACGCCGTAATTGAGAGTGAGATTGCTGCGGAGCTGCCAGGTGTCCTGCGCGAAGAGGCCGGCGTACTTGTTGCGGATGTAGAAGCCGCTGGCATCGCCCTGCTCGTAGGTGCTGGCCACACCGATGAGGTAGTCGGCAAAGTCGAGGCCGGTTTCCGAGCCCTGGAAGACGAACGAGCCGTTGTTGATGGAGTTCGAATCGATGTTGACCTGGTCGGTGTGACCATTCGCTCCCACCTTGAGGGTGTGTGCGCCGATAACTTTGGAAAGCGTTTCGGTGATCTGGTAAGTGTTGTTGACCTGGCGCTCGCCGGTGACGTCGACGCCGATGGTGAAGTCGTTGAAGGCGACGTTCTCCACACCTTCGGTGGCGGGGTTCAGCGGCACAATGCCCAGCGTGTCCTGACCGGTAACAAAGCCCTGCAAAGCCAGCGAGACGCCAACGCCGCCGACCGGCTGGCCGATCAGGTTGGCATTGCGCAGATAGCTCAGGTGCAGCTCGTTGACCATGGTGGCGCTGGAGGCGCGGGTCCAGCCGAGGTTGACCAACTGCGCGCGGCCCTGCGAGATGGCGTTGAAGCCGGGAACATTGGCTCCGCCCTGCGCGGTGGGGTAGGGGTTGTCGAGCCGGTAGCCGTCGCGGAAGTAGTAGGCCGAGAAGCCGCCGTGCGCGGTGGTCCAGTCGAGCCGGAGTGCGGCTTTGTTGTCGGTGAGGGTTTGATTTTCGCGCGAGGTGGCAAAGATGTTGGTTCCGGTATTGGGCTCCGGAATGTAGGTGAGCAGATTGCGCGCGGGCGCGGACCAGGCGGCATTGGGAATGACGCCGCCGGGAAAGACGCAGGTGGGGTTGGCATCGGTGCAGTCTGCGGAGTAATAGGGCAGGCCTGTAGTGATGGTGCGGCCGAGCCGCTGGCTGAGTAGCGCGGCGAGATAGTCGCCGCTGACCTTGCCGGTGAGGTTGGCGGCGAGGTCGGAGAGATCGCCGGTGCGATTGGCAAGCGAAGGCACGGCGATGTGGCCGGTCTCAACGCCCTGGGTCATGCGCGTGCCCTGGTAGTCGGCGAAGTAGAAGAGGCGGTCGCGGAGGAGTTTGCCGCCGAGGGTGCCGCCGAACTGGTGGCGGTCGTAGGCGGCGCGCTCCTGCGAGAGGTAGTTGGCGGCGTCGAAGTTGGTGTCGCGGAAGAACTCGAAGGCGCTGCCGTGAAGATTGTTGTCGCCGGACTTGGTGGTGACCAGCACCTGGCCGCCACTGAAGTTGCCGTGCTCGGCGTCGAAGTTGCCGGTAAGAACGCGGAACTCGGAGATGGAGTCGAGGTTGGGAATGATGGCGGCGATGTTGCCGAAGTCTTCTTCCACCGAGCCGCCGTTGACGGCGAAGCCATTGGCGGTTTCGCGCTGGCCGCTGACGGAGACATCGCCGGGATTGAGGTCGCCGGAGGGCGGCGTGGTGGTGCAGCCGGACATGACCACGGCATTGGACTGCTTGGAGCTTTGCGGGATGACTCCGGCCTGCAAACCGAGCAGGTCGGTAAAGCTGCGGCCGTTGATAGGCACGGAGACGAGCTTGGCCTGGCCGATGCCACCGCCAAGCTGCGTGGAAGAGAGATCCATCTGGCTGGAGGCAGCGGTGATTTCGACGGTTTCCTGATACTTCTCCACCTGGAGGACGACGTCGAGATGAGCCGACGTGTAGGGGCTGAGCTCGATGGCGTCGCGCTGGAAGAGGCTGAAGCCGACGGCCGAAACCTCAACGCGGTAGGCGCCGGCGGGAACCAGCAGCTCAAAGGCGCCGTTGGCGTCGGTTTCCGTGGCGCGGGCGTTCATGGTGGCCGTATTGGTGGCCGTGACCTGCGCATTGGGGACGACGGCGCCACTCGGATCGGTGACGGTGCCGGTGAGGCGGAGAGCGTCGCTGGCGTGGAGGCATGGAGCTACAAATGCAAGCAGGCAAAAGACTAAGCGGTAGCGAATGGAGAGCATCATAGAAGAACTCGGCCGGGTTTTGCCCGGATGAACATGAAAATCATTTTCAGAATAGGGAGGTTTGAGGGGTGCGGCAGTGACTGCTGTCACAACACCGACTGATTTAGTCCCATTTGCTGCGACGGCCGGCAAGGGGCGCCAGATGGAGCGCCGAATCCCCGCAGGCGCGACGAAGATTACGTTGGTCGCAAGAGCCACCCTATCTGCACATGGAATGCGACAAATGGCGGTTGCATGAGAGTGGAGGAGTGATTTGAGTCACGCTTGTATTGGATAAAGAAAGTAAGAATCGTTGCAGCTTGCAAAGGGAGGCCGTACTTAGCAAGCGAAGTGTAGTTAGAGGCCAATTTAGAGCAGTGCAGTTAACTTATTTGCGGTCGACCTAGAGAACGCCGGATCCCGCAGGGCAGAGTCCGATGCTCTTTCCTGCGGGGTTCGAGCGTATCCACAATCCGGCCGCTCACTTCAGCCTTGATCAACTCAACGTCCGCGTGGCCTGCGGTTAGGCCTCTCCAAGAAGCGTGTGCTTGAAAGTAACCGCGATCACACAACGATGCCCACGGCAGTGCAATTTCAAGTTCGAACCGGCACGCACGATGAAGCACACGTTGCGCGGCGCTTTGTGTCCGGTAGTGGTTCAGTTGCGCGGCGCGCGGTGAATGACGAAAGAACTCGACCCAGGCGTGGCAAGCCGTGCCGTGAGCAAGAGGGATGAGTCCGCCGATTGAGACAACATACGCAGCGTGGGCATGGACAGACATGTCAGGCGCGGCTAGTTATCACGAGCTTGTACTTACGAAGGGAAGTTTATGAAGAAGTTGCAAAGGATTCAGTGGTGTGCTTTCGCGGTTTGTTTTGTGCTGATGGGCGTGCAGGCTTTCGCAGCCTCGTCCACTCTGCGGTCAGTTACAGTTGCGCCGTCTTCGGCACAGATTGCGGCGGGCGGGACCCGGCAGTATGTGGCCACGGGCCACTATCGCAATGGCACCACAAAGGATTTGACGGCGTTGGTGAGCTGGAGCTCAAGCCAGAGCACGGTGGCAACGGTCTCGGCGGCTGGCATGGTGAAGGGAGTCAAGGCAGGCAGCGCGACGATCAAGGTGTCGTACGGCAGCATGCGCAGTTCCGGCTCAGTCACCGTGACCGCGCCAACCGCGACGCTGGTTTCGCTGGCCGTGACTCCGGCATCGGCTTCGATTGCGGTGGGTTCGACGCAGCAGTTTGCGGCAACGGGAAGTTATTCGGATGGAACGACGAAGACACTGACGACAACGGTTACGTGGACCTCAAGCAACGGCGCGATGGCGACAATAAGCGCCGGCGGCCTGGCGACAGGTGTGGCGGCCGGTAGTGCGACGATTACGGCGACGTCGGGTTCTGTGACGGCTTCTTCGAGCCTTACAGTGACGGCGGTGGCTGCGACACTCAAGTCGATTGCGGTGACACCGGCATCGGCCTCGATTCAGGCAGGCGGGACGCAGCAATTTGCGGCAACCGGCACTTATTCGGATGGCACGACGAAGACGCTGTCGGGAGTGACGTGGGTTTCGAGCACAACCACAGTGGCGACGGTGAGCGCGAGCGGCGTTGCGACAGGTGTGACTGCAGGGACAGTGACGATTACAGCGACGTCAGGTTCTGTGACGGCTTCTTCCAGTCTCACGGTGACGGCGGTGGCTGTGACGCTCAAGTCGATTGCGGTGACGCCAGCTTCGGCTTCGATTGCGGTGGGTTCGACGCAGCAGTATGCGGCAACGGGGAGCTACTCGGACGGCACGACGAAGCCGCTGACGAGTGTGACGTGGGTTTCAAGCACAACCACGGTGGCCAGCGTGAGCGCGAGCGGTTTGGCGACGGGAGTAGCTGCAGGAACGGTGACAATTTCGGCGACGTCAGGCTCGCTTTCCGGGTCGGCGGTGTTGACGGTGACGGCTGCGGCGAGTGGCTCGGGCGGCTGCGATGGCGCGGGCAACTGCTACATCTATGCAGGCGCAACGGGCGCGGGCACCGGCACAAGCTGGGCCAATGCGTACAAGGGATTTGGCACAGGCGCTGGCCAGGTGAATCCGGCGAAGATGCAACGCGGCGCGGTGTATTGGATTGCGGCCGGCAGCTACAGTGCGCAGACCTTCAACACTCCAGCCAATGGCACGCAGACCATCACCATTGAGGGCGCGCTTCCCAGCAGCCACGGGCCGGCCACGGATTGGAACGACAGCTACGCGGGCACGGCGGTTTTTGGCGGCAGCACGACCAACGTGCTGACAGACTACTGGGTCTTCGAGGGGCAGACACGCGGCGCGGACTGGCAGTCCAGCTACAGCATCATGTTCGACCTGAACGGGGTGAGCGGGAAGGGCGGCGTGATTACCAATCGCAGCTCGTCGGGAGCCTCGTCGTCGAATCTGATCTTTGACTATGTGGAAGTGCGCGGCTCAAACATGAACATGACGTACAACAGCGGTCAGGCTTCCAACTGCTCCACCTATTGCGATGGCGGCTTCTACACGGGAAGTCCGACAAACAATTTGTACGTTGGCCACTCGTGGATTCACGACGTGGGCGATACGCAATTCCAGTCGAATATCAACTCGGTGGGCAACTCGAATGGTTCGAGCTGGATTATCGAGTACAACTACATCTCGCGCGACCACACCGGCGACCAGGCGAATGGCGCGCACTCTGAGGCGTTCAGCTCCACCGTGCAGAACATGGTGGTCCGCTACAACTACTTCCAGGACATCATCAGCTCGGGCGTGATTACCGATGCCACCGGCGGCAACCCCGATGTGGGCCCCTGGTACATCTACGGCAACGTAGTTTTCTGGACGAACAACGCGAAGATGACGTCGAACTCGACGGCATCGGGGCTGGGCGACGGGTTCGTGAGCTTCTTTGGCGGCACGTTGCACGGCACCAGCTACATTGTGCACAACACCATCGCCAATATCGGCGTGCAGCCGCACTGCGCCGAGGGCGGCGTGGCCTGCGCGATGTATTTTCTCTATGCGTCGGGTTCGGGCACAGCGTCGTGGGTGATTGAGAACAACATGGTGTGGAACGCGCATGGGCAGTGCGTCTACAACGGCGGCAACACCTGGACGATCAGCGCGGACTACAACACGGTGTACGGCGGCGCGGCAGGCACCATGCAAAATTGCGGCACGCACGCGCAGACCGTGAGCAGTACCAATCCGTTTGTGAGCTGGGACGGCAGCGGCACGCAACTGGCGCCGTACGAGAGCCTGAACTTCAGCCTGAAGGCGGACACCACGGCAGGTGACAACTCGTTTGCCACATTGCCGGCGGGGTGCACGCCGGGCGTTAACTGCATGAATGTCGACATGACCGGCAAGACCTTCGGCGCAGCCGGCACGTACGAGCGCGGCGCGCTGCAACGCTAGATACGAGGAGAGCAATCGGCGCCTGACCCGAAAGGGTTGGGCGCCTTTTTTTGTGCGGGAATCAGGCTGCGGCTTCGGGCTTCCAGAAGGAGACGCAGAACCACTGGCCGTCGCCGATGACGGAGGTGCGCACGTCGATGACGTC
>DASVLI010000233.1:0-27210 GCA_036384955.1 Occallatibacter sp. | reverse complement strand
CGAACGGAACGAGTTCTTCGGGTTGTGCTTCGACAACACCTTCGTGATCGCTGCCGTCAACGTCGTCTTGCCGTGATCGATGTGCCCGATCGTTCCCACGTTCACATGCGGCTTCGAACGATCAAATTTTTCCTTCGCCATTTCCCTATTCCTTCCGTTGCTCTTGAATTGACTGGCTGCGGTTCATCGCCGCAACTCGAAAACCCATGGGGTCCGCGTCTCAGTAGTACGCGTAGGCCCTGAAATATCTTTGCCGCAGTTCGGGGGCCACGGCCTCCACCAACTGCAGATACCGCTCGCGGGTCAGACCCTGATCGCTGACCGGCAGCGCAGCGTACAGCGCCGGCGCATCCTTGCCCAGCCAGCCGCGCTTGAGAACCATCTCATAGTCGCGGATGCGAACCTTGGAGCCTGCAATCCTGCTCAGCAGCACTTCCACGTCGCGCGTATCGAAGGCTGCATCCAGCAGGGCATGGAGTTTCGCGTATCCCTGCTCATCTGCAACCGCAATCGCTGCCTGCTCGAACTTCATCTGCTTCCCCTGGCCTGAACGTCAGGCCTGAACCAATTTTTGGAGCGGGAGACGGGACTCGAACCCGCGACCAACAGCTTGGAAGGCTGTGACTCTACCACTGAGTTACTCCCGCCCGCGCTTCAGCTGCGTACCGAAAAATTCTGGAGCTGATGACCAGGATTGAACTGGTGACCTCTCCCTTACCAAGGGAGTGCTCTACCAACTGAGCTACATCAGCCTTCTTGCAAAAACTTCAGGAGCGGTCCTGCTGCTCCCCTTCCGCGCGGCGGCGGATTTTGTCCGCCTGCACCGCCAGAACCGTGCGCAAGGCCAACCCGCCAATGATAATCAACGGGACCAGCCTCATTTCCACCGGTCTGCCAAACACCATGACTTTGCCGCCATCCATGGTGAACCAGACCGCTACAGCCAAAACCGCGTACATCGCGAGCGCGAGTGGATACCGCTTCTCCAAATCCCTGCCGGAGCGTTCGCCTTTCTGCTCCCTGCCGGGCGGGGTCGCTGTCGCCTGGCGCATCGCAATCCCTTCAAAATCCTAAATGGTGCACAGGGGAGGATTCGAACCTCCGTAGCTCGCAAGGAGCGGCAGATTTACAGTCTGCTGCCATTAACCGCTCGGCCACCTGTGCCCAACTTGTCCAACCACCGGCGGCGATACTCTGCTGCCGTCCTGCATTCGTTCAAAGCGGTAAAATTGCCCGCTTCCGCGCGTGTTGCCCCTCCCGGAAAGTCTCCGGACCTTCGGAGCATACGCCTGGAGTGGGGGTACCGCAGTGAACAGTCCCGGCAGCCTTCCTACTTCCAGCTGCCCGTCCAAACCTGCTGCCGTTTCCGGTTTCCGTTGCGGCTTTCTAAAGTGGAGCTGGCGAAGGGATTTGAACCCCCGACCCTCTGATTACAAATCAGATGCTCTACCAGCTGAGCTACGCCAGCCCTCCGGCGAACCCGCAACTTGCGAAACCCGCCCGGCCACCCGGAAAAGCCTCTCCGGAACCGAAGTCCACGCGGGCACACTCCTGCTCCGCGCATACCACGGCACAGTTACCAAGATTAGCACAGCGGCAAGGGGTGAGCAAACGGTTGCAAGCCCAATAGCGCCCGCCCTTTGAAATTGGCTTGACTTTTGCCTTGCGGGGCGTGAACCTGCCTGTGCAGTCACACTCTCCCCGAGGAAGACACATGAAGACCCTGAGGTTTTTGCAGGCCTGCGTCGCAGGTCTGTCCCTGGCCGCCTTCGCTCTCTCCGTTCCCGCCCTTTCGCAGGACGCGCCCAAGCGCCGGCCGCGTATCGCGGTACTCGATTTCGATTACGGAACTGTGCACACCTACAGCGCCGCCATGTTCGGCAGCGACGTGGACGTGGGCAAAGGCATTGTCGACCTGCTGGTGACGGGCCTGGTGAAGGACGGCACTTATTCGGTGATTGAGCGCAAGGCGCTGGACAAGATTCTGGCCGAGCAGAACTTCTCCAACTCCAACCGTGCCGATCCCTCGAGCGCGGCGAAGATTGGCAAACTGCTGGGCGTGGACGCCATTATCGAGGGCAGCATTACCGAGTTCGGCGATGAGACGCAAAAGCGCAACATCGGCGGCGGTGGAGGCAACTGGCACGGCTTCGGCATGGGCGGCATTGGGCACTCCAAGACCAAGGCCAACGTGGCCATCACGGCGCGCATTATCAACATCGACACCGGCGAGATTATGGCCGTGGCCGACGGCAAGGGCGAGTCCGCCCGCTCAAGCACTTCGATGCTGGGCGGCGGCGGTGGTTGGAGCGGCTGGGGCGGCGGACATGCCGACTTCGGCTCCAGCGATTTCCAGCAGACGATCATCGGCGAAGCGACCAAGAACGCTGTTGACCAGTTGACCACGGGCCTGGTGGCCGACGCCTCCAAAGTGGGTGTGCGCACGATCGTGGTTGAGGGACTGATTGCCGCAATCGACAGCGGCCAGATCATCCTGAACGTGGGCGGAAAAGATGGGGTCAAAGTGGGTGACACGCTGGAAGTGGTCCGCGTCACGCGCGAGATCAAGGATCCGGCCACGGGCAACGTGCTGCGCCGGCTCACCACCCCGGTGGGCGTGGTCAAGGCGACCGACGTAGACCAGGTCTCCGCGATCTGCACTGCGGTCTCCGGCTCCGGCTTCAAGGCGGGAGACATGGTGAAGACGGTGACGCAGTAGAAACAGACTGCGAACAAAGGGCCCGCCATCAGACGATGGCGGGCCCTTTGTCTTTGCGCTGTCTGCCGCAGATTGACTCCTACCGGCCAGTCTTTTTATCAAGATTGACTTCCGTATCCTTACTGACAATCCCCCATCACTTTCGATGATTAATTTCTGGTGCTATAGTTACGCACACTTTTAAATCCACAGTTATCAAGGAGAATTCAAGGTGAAAAAGCTCTTGGCTCTCTTTTTGTGCTTGCTGTTCCCAGTCAGCGCGCTCGCAGGAGAGAACAGCTACAAAATTGCTTACGACGGCGGATCGATCCCAAATCTGAAGGCAGGGGCCAAGATCAGGTTGATTCTTGAAGGAACCAATGTCCGAATCGTCGAGGACAAATCCAATGTTATCGTCATCCCTGCTGCCTCAATTACTGAGATCAGCTATGGACAAGATGTCCATAGACGGATCGGTGCGGCAATCGGCATCGGAGTCTTTACTCTCGGCGTAGGCGCCCTCATGGCACTAACAAAATCCAAAAAACATTTTGTCGGCCTTACGTGGGATGATGGCGGCAAGAAAGGCGGCTTCGCCTTCCAAGCCGACAAGAATGACTATCGTGGCCTGTTGGCGGGTCTTGAAGGGATTACCGGCAAGAAAGCCGTCAATTCAGACACAATGACGGTTAAGAATTAACGCACTGCGGTTTCTTCAGGAATCGGTGGTCCGATTCGATATGCTGAGTACGGACGCGCTCTTGGGCGCGTCCGTACTCCATGCATCGGCGCACACGTAGAACGCTTCTGGTTGTTGCCGCGGTCCTGCTTCTGCTGGCCGTGGCTATCTTTCTGCGCTCCAAGGCGCCGCCTGAGGCTGCGCGCCTGCTGCCCGAGTCCGACGGCATTGTCTACTTCAACCTGAAGCCTGTCCGCGCCTTTATGCACAAGGGCGTACCCGCGCCGCAGCACGTGCCGGAGTATCAGCAGTTCATCGACGCGACCGGCGTGGACTGGGAGCGCGACCTGGACCAGGTGGCCATTGCGCTGCATCGCATGCCCGACCCCAATGGCCCCAATGGCCCGGTGGCCTACAGCATGGTGATGCAGGGCAAGCTGACCGGCGCGCGGCTGAACAACTGGCTGGGCCAGCATGCCGAGAGCCGCGAGACCTACGCCGGCCACACCATCTACAGCATTGCCTCCGAGGGGCGCACGGTGCGCGTGGTGCAGATTGGCTACGACATGCTGGCGGTGAGCAACTTTCCCACGCCGGAGATGATTCACTCCATCATTGACCGCCATCGCACGGCGGCGCTGCCGTTTTCCGGCAACTCGCTGCTGACGCACCACTATCACGACGTGCCGCTGCTCTCGCTGGCATGGGGCATGGGGCAGATTGGCCTGCCGTTCAGCGAGAAGGGCGCCATCAGCATCTTTGGCTTCAACCTGCCGCTGCCCGACCAGACCACCTTCGTGGCCAGCCTGACGCCGACACTGCCGCTGGCCGGCTCGCTGCGTTTGCGGCTGGAGGAGTTTGCGCCCGACGAACAGACCGCGACCAGCCAGGCCACCTCGCTAGCGACGCTGGTGACCATGGCGCGCGGCTTTGCCGCGCCGCTGGGGAGCAATGCCGCCAACAACGGCCTGCGCCAATTGCTGGCCACCGCCGAAGTGACGCAAAAACGCGACCGCGTGCTGGTGACCGCAACCCTGACACCGGCTGCGCTGGCCGCTGCCACGGCCGACGCCGTGCCGCAAGCTGCCCCGACGGCTCCGGGCGCATCGAAATAGCTTGTACGCCACTGCAATCTGATTTGTTACTCATCAACCCCGCTCGAAACCCACAATTGAGGCATTTATGAATCGCAGCATTCCCCGCTGGCTTCCTTTGCTTGTTACTTTTGCCGCATTGCCCGCCGTGGCACAGCCCAAACACGTTTTAACCGGCCAGGCCGCTTTTACCGACGCAGCCCACGAAGCGCCCGGCACGCGCCGCCATCTGACTGTGGCCGACCTGCCCGCACCGGCGCCGGATCAATCGGTGGATAATGGCCCGGATATTGTTCCGCGCGGACCCGGCGCGTGGCCCATCGCGCCGAAGGGCTTCAAAGTGCAGCTCTACGCCACCGGCCTGGACAACCCTCGCCTGCTGCGCGTCGCGCCCAACGGCGATCTGTTTCTGGCCGAGAGCGCCAGCGGCAAAATCCGCGTCTTCCGCGGCGTGGACGCGGCCGGCAAGCCGAAAGAGGTTTCGGTCTTCGCAGAGAAACTGCGCCAGCCATTCGGCATTGCGTTTTATCCAGCGGGGCCAAATCCCAAGTGGGTGTACATCGGCAACACCGACGGCATTGTGCGTTTTGCCTACAAGAGCGGCGATCTGAAAGCCACCGGCGCGGCACAGGCGATTGCCGAGTTGCCCGGCGGCGGACGCCTGCGCGGCGGCGGCCACTGGACGCGCGATTTGGTCTTCTCCAAAGACGGCAAGCGGCTGTTCGCCTCGGTCGGCTCGCACTCGAATGTAGATGACATGGACACGCACCCGGAGGAGTTTCATCGCGCCGACGTGCTGGAGTTCACGCCCGAAGGCAAGTACGTGAAGGTGTACGCGTGGGGTCTGCGCAACTGCGTGGGCGAGGCCATCAACCCCGCCACCGGGCAGCTGTGGTGCTCCACCAACGAGCGTGACGGCCTGGGCAACAACCTCGTCCCCGACTACATCACGCATGTGGAAGAGGGCGGCTTCTACGGCTGGCCGTGGTTCTTCATGGGCGGCGCCAAAGGCGGCGTTCAGGACCCGCGCCTGCCCGGCAAGCATCCCGAGCTGCAGAAGAAGGTGCTGACGCCCGACATTCTGGTGAACCCGCACTTCGCCTCGCTGGAGATGATGTTTTACGAGGGTCAGCAACTGCCGGCCGAGTACAAGGGCGACGGCTTTGCCTGCGAGCACGGCTCGTGGAACCGCGCTCAGCGCTCCGGCTACGAGGTGATTCGCCTGCCCATGAAGAACGGCCACGCGACGGGGGAGTATGAAGACTTCCTGACCGGCTTTGTTACGCCCGACGGCAAGGTGTGGGGCCGCCCGGTGGGCATCGCCGAGGCCAAGGATGGCTCGCTGTTCGTCTCCGACGACGGCTCACGGTCTATTTGGCACGTGATTTACACGGGCAAGTAGCGGAGAACTTTCCAGGCTCAACGTGCGGGCTCCGGCGACGGGGCCCGTTCTTTTTGTGCGCGTTTTTTCTGCGGCAGCGTCGGAGGGCTACGGTAGACTGCAACCTCCCCAACACCTGGAGGTCTCCGTGGCAAACATTGCCGTTACCGGCGCAAGCAGAGGCATTGGCCTTGCAACAGCACTCACACTGGCGCGCGCGGGCCATACCGTCTTCGCTATGATGCGCAATCCAGCCGGCGCGCCGCAGCTTGCGGAAATAGCCGCAAGCGAATCGCTGCCCGTTCACGTGATCGCAATGGATGTCGACTCTGACTTATCGGTTGAGGCAGGCTTCGCGCAAATTGCAACACTGTGCGGCGCGATCGATGTGCTGGTGAATAACGCCGGCATCGAGCGCAACGGCTCCATTGAAGAGCTTCCGCTTTCTGAATTCCGCGCCGTGATGGAGACTAATTATTTCGGCGCGCTACGCTGCATTAAAGCCGTGGTGGCAGCCATGCGCACGCGCCAAAGCGGCTTGATCGTCAACGTCACATCCATTGCGGGCCGCATGGTCACTTCGCCGCTTGGCCCCTACGCTGCCTCCAAATTTGCCCTTGAAGCAGCCAGCGAAGCGCTGGCGCAGGAGATGAAAGTGTTTGGCGTCCGCGTCGCCATCGTCGAGCCTGGCATTATCGACACCGGCATGGCGCATAGCCTTGGCGGAAAGACCGGGGCTACCCTTTACCCGCACCAGCAGCGCCTTGGACATTACTATGCAGCGGCTCTCGGCAACCCCACGCCGCCCTCTATCGTTGGTGAAAAAATCCTTGAAATCATTGCCAGCAAAACCTGGACGCTGCGGCACCCGGTGGGACCGGATGCAGCGCTCAGGCTGGCCATGCGCGCATCCATCAGCGACGAGGAGTACGTCGCGCTCAATAGTCTGGACGACGACGCATGGTATGCGGCAATGGAGCAGCGCACGGGATGGTCCATTCGGCCGAAAGGCTGATTACTTCTTCAGCCCCAGCGCCGTACACACGCGCACGAAAAAGCGGCCCGATGCGGGCCGCTTTCTTTCGTCCAGAATTTCGCTTAGTTCGATTGCGAAGCGTTGCCGCCGTCCAGCACAGCCTGGTCAAAGGTGCTGCGCAGGTACTTGTGCGGATTGACCGGCACGTTGTTGATGCGCACTTCGTAGTGGAGATGCGGCCCGGTGGCGCGGCCCGACTGGCCCACGTAGCCGATGACTTCGCCGCGCGTGACGCGCTGGCCCGGCAGCACCGCGATGGCGGAAAGATGCCCATAGAGTGTCAGGACACCATGGCCATGGTTCAGAACAATCTGGCGTCCGTAGCCCGCGCCCAACGTGGTTCCAGTCACTTCGCCGTCGGCGGTGGCACGCACCGGCGTGCCGTAGGGCGCTTCAATATCGATGCCCGGATGGAATGCGCCTTCTTCACCATTGATCGGGTCCTGGCGGGTGCCGAAGCTGGAGCCCACACGGCCCTGCACCGGCCAGAGCGAAGGAGCATCGGCCAGCGCGGTCCAGTCACCGCTGAACGTGGGAGACAGACCATTCTCCAGCGCGCGCGAAACACGGCCCGACATGGCCTGCGTGCGCAGCGCATAGAACTGGTCCACCGACATCTTCACATTCTGCTGATTTACGTCGTCGGTGACGGCAAGGCTCTTCGGCGTAGCCGCTTTTGCGGCGCTTTGGCCGGTGGGTTTGGGAGCCGCCATCATCTTGTTCTGGCGCAGGCCGTAGAGAGCGGTTACTTCGCTGGCCAGCGCGCCCAGCGACGCTACCTGCACGTCGCGGTCATGCGCCACCTTGGCCATCTGCTGATAATTTTTGCGCAGCGTTTCGCGATCCTGACGGACCTGATTGAAGGCCTCGGTCTTGACCAGCATGCGCGTATAAGAACCGGCCAGACCGACAATGGTGAATGCACCCACCACCGCGGCAGCCACAAATCCGTACACATAGTGCAGGGGGAGCGGAATTTTTCTTACACGGCCGTCTTCATCCCGGGCCACGAACAAAATGTAATAACGTTTCCGCAACATCATAGATTCACTGCTCCTGCCTCCCGTGGGTTGCCGCACAGACAAAATGCCGCACAAAACGATAATCCGGGCCGGGGTAGCCCTGCGAAATCGCTCAATCCCTTCGGGGGCTTACATCATAAATCGCCCGTCTAGGCTAACAAAGTGACCATTGCAGGGTCAACGAATAGCTCTTCGGTAACCGATAGAAATCCCCGAAAAGGGCTAGATTTCTGTCCAAATCCGGGACAGCAATTCGCGCCTCTGTTGGAATGGACGCATATTCAGCCCGCGCCGCTTACACGGTTTTGGCCTATCCTTCAAACATGTACGCCGCGCCTATGGGCCCAAAATCCGGCCAAAGCCTTGGAGAACTGGCTCTTATCGCCGGAATCCGGCGCCGCGCGGGCCGCCCCGGCAGCGCGCTTCGTCTCGGCATAGGAGACGATTGCGCCCTGATCCGCCTTAAACCACACGAAGAACTGGCGGTTACTACCGATCTCTCCGTCGCCGGACGGCATTTCCGCCACGACTGGCACCAGCCGGAGGCCGTGGGCCACCGGGCCCTGGCACGGGGGCTCAGCGACCTGGCCGCGATGGGTGCAAAACCCGTAGCAGCCTTTCTTTCCTTGGGCTTACCGCAGGAGTTGACCCGCTCAAGGCGAGGAAAAAGCTGGGCGGACCGCTTCTTCGACGGCTTTTTCGCCCTGGCAGGTCGCTACAAGACTCCGCTGGCCGGCGGCGACCTCTGCCAATCGCCCGTGGCCATGGCTGACATCGTTCTGCTTGGCGCAGTTCCGCGCGGCAAGGCACTACTCCGCTCCGGCGCGCGGTCCGGCGACCTGCTCTGTGTGACCGGCACCCTGGGCGGAGCGGCCGCCAGCCTGGAGGAGTTGGCCCGGTTGGCTGCAAAACGCCACGGCGCACCGCCACGGCTTTCTCCCCGCCAGGAAATATTGCTGGCACGGCATCTGACGCCCGACCCGCGGCTGGCGCAAGGCCAATGGCTGCGGGCGCACAAAGCCACCGCGGCTATCGACCTGAGCGATGGGCTTTCGACCGACCTGGCACACCTTTGCGAGGAATCGCGCGTTGCGGCGGAGATTGATGCCGAGTTTGTGCCGCTCGCGCCCGGCGCCACGCTGGCCCAGGCTCTCCACGGCGGCGAGGACTACGAACTGCTGTTCACCGCGCCTGCCGCCGCCAAATTACCGCGCTCCATCGCCGGGGTTCCGCTCACCTGCATCGGCCGCATCGTCCCCGCGCGCAAGGGCCGGCCCATGGTCACCTTGCGTACCGGCAGCAAAGGCGAGCCGCTTGCGCCGGCCGGATGGCAGCATTTCGCCTAGCCCGTCTACCAGATCGCCGCGTCATCCTCCGTGCCGATAGGCTGGCCTGGCGGCGTAGGCATCACCCGGGCTGGCGCAAACCGGGCCGGGTCCTGCTTAAACAGCTCAATCTCCGCTTGAGCGGCAGCGCGGTGCGCCGCGAACTCCGCCGTGTCTGCTTCAAATGCGGTGCCTTTCAGCCAGGTCTCCAGCTTGTCGACTTCGACGCGCGCAATGGCACGCGCCTGGCTCGAAGCTGCTCCGCTTCCGCCAGCATTGATGGTGACGCCGGCGGGAAATGCAGCACCCGGCGATGCGCCTGCCGCACTTCCGCTGCCTGCCAGTTGCAGCAGACGCTGGAGCACGACATCCTCCACGGTGAATTGGGTCTCGGCCTGCAACCCCTGGCGGCGCGGAGCCTGCCAGGTTGCCTTCAATACGGCGTCAAGAACGTCTTCCAGGCCAGGCAGTGCGGCATCGCGAGCATGGAATTCCACCAGACGGCTGGCGCGGCTGGGTTCAAAAAGCAGCGACGCCGTTAGTCCCGCTGACACTTCCACGGGGCCTTGTGCATCGAAAGTGAGCCCAGTGTGCGCGCCAAACGACTCGCCGGTGCGAGGATAGCCCGGCGGGCGCGGCGGCAATATGCGGAGCAGCGCCTCGGGCAGCGTGAGCGTCTCTGGCGAGAGTGTGTCGAGCACCGCGCGCAGGGCCTTTCGCTGCTCGTCAGCGGCAATCGGATCGGTCACCATTCGGTTGTCTCCGCGCACGGCATAGCGATAATTCAGTCCACCAATCAGCTTGGCCGCAGCTTCAGTCTGGTAGCGATGCAGCAGGTAGAGCGGCACCAGGGTGTCCTCCAACTGCGCCATTGGCTGCCCGGCGCGAATGGCATTCTCGCCGAAGCGCGCAAGGGCCTTTTGGCGCACATCGAGGATGCGGATAAGCTCGTCCGGCGCATCGCCTCCGTTGTCCCACAGGTGCGCGTAAGGATGCGCTCCTCCAAGAGGACGGGCGTCTTCATCGGTAATGAAGCGCAATCCGGCGGCCTCATCGGCTTGCAGAATGCCATCCAGTTCTTTGGCCTCGTTTGTGCCGGGCGCAAATTGCGTATAGCCATAGCGGATCGCCGCCACATCCCACGTTCCAACACCCACGGCATAGGCGTGCGACAGGTTCGGCTTGCCATCCTTGTCGAGCGTGATCCAGGGGTGCGGATAATCCATCACGCTGGTTCCCTGCCCAAGCGATGAGGCGGCAAAGTTGTGCTCCAGACCAAGGGTATGGCCCGTCTCATGGGCTGCAAGCTGGCGCGTGCGGGCCAACACCATCTCTTCCATATCTTTGGGAATCGGCTTGCCCGCAAGGTAAGGCGCAAGCAACGCCTCGGCAATCAGGTAGTCCTGGCGCGCGCGCAGACTGCCCAGCGTCACCTGCCCCTTGATGATTTCGCCGGTCCGGGGATCGACGATGCTCTCACCGTAGCTCCAACCACGCGTGGAGCGGTGGACCCACTGGATCATGTTGTACCGAATGTCCATGGGGTCGGCGCCCTCAGGTAGCACCTCAACTTTGAATGCGTTCTTGAACCCTGCCGCCTCAAACGCCTTGGCCCACCAGTTTGCGCCCTCCACCAGCGCTGAGCGAATTGGCTCCGGTGCGCCACGGTCTACGTAGTAGATGATCGGCTGGACCGGCTCACTCAGCGCCGCATTTGGATCTTTCTTGATGAGCCTGTGCCGCGCAATCAAACACTGATCCAGCGGCTCGCCCAGCGGCGCTGAGTAATCCCGGTAATCGACCGGAAAATACCCTGCGCGCGGGTCGAACCGGCGCGGTGTGTAGCCCGGCCCGGGCAGCTCGATCAGCGACGTGTGCTCGCGCACCGTCACACTTTCGGCATCCGGCGTCACCTTTTCCACCAGATTCGCCTTTGATGCGTCGTCGGTGGTGAAAGTCAGCATCGCCTCCACCTCCGTGTTCTTGGGGAAATCCCGGGTCGCATCCATCGCCAGCGCACTACGGCTCGAGTCGAGTTTGTAGACGCCCTGGCCGGTCTCCTTCAGGCGTTCGCCCACGTGGTGCGCATCGCGTAGAAAGAAGGCCGTTGCATCCACCAGAAGGCGCCCGTTCTCTTCGGCCTCGATGGGAAAGCCCCACAGCACCGATTCGGCAAACGACTCTGTCACCGCCTGCCGCTCTGCTGGGTCTGCGGAGGATGATCGATACTTCAGGTTGGGCTGAATCAGCAGCACCTTGCCGCCCACGCGCGCAAAGTGCGCCACGCGCCCCCTCCCCAGTTGCCCGCGATCAAGCCCGATATCATTCGAGCCCAGTCCGTGCGGCAGTTGATCGAGCAGCAGAAAGTCTTCGTTCAGGCGCGAAATTTCCAGATACAGCTTGCCCGCCCTCGCATCCCAATCCAATGGGAAATACCCATCCTCATGCTTCATGCCGGCAGTTTTCTGGCTGATGGAGGGTGTCTCATCCTTCTCGGCGGCAGGCAGGATGCCAGCACAGAGCGCAAACAACACGATAACCATGAACGGAGAGCGAAGACAGCGCGGCATCGGGAGACCTCACATGCGGAGAGTGTAAAAGGGAGGCGCGGAAACGCGCTCATCTGCTGTATACAGGACCGGACGCGAGGCTACGAAACAAATCCGGGCCGGAATGCCTGTTAAACAGCCCACCTGCCGCAGCCTTTGAACCTCGCATGATGGAGATGTTACTGTTATCTGCGCTCTTCCCCAACCGATTTATCATGAGAAATGCAATGAACAACGACACAGTACGTGTGCGCTTCGCTCCTTCCCCCACGGGTTTGCTGCATGTAGGCAATGCGCGAACCGCCTTGTACAACTGGCTTTTTGCGCGCCGCCTGGGCGGCAAGTTTTTGCTTCGCATTGAAGACACGGATCTCGAACGCAGCGAGGCACGCCACGAAACGCAGCTCATCGAGGATCTGCGCTGGCTTGGCCTCGATTGGGATGAAGGCCCTTCGCCCGTGCCCGGCGAACCGGAGAAGGGCGAGCTAGGTCCCTATCGCCAGTCCGAGCGGCTGCACATTTACGCCGAGCACACGGAGCGCCTGCTGAACGAAGGCAAGGCATATCGCTGCTTCTGCACGCCAGAAGAGTTGGAGGCCGAGCGCCGCCAGGCCGCCGCCGAGCATCGCCCGCAGATATACTCCGGCCGCTGCCGCCACCTGCCCGCCGATGAAATCGACAAGAACCTCGCAGCCGGACTGCCCTTCGCCGTTCGCCTGCGCATCGAAGATCATCCGCTCTGCTTCCACGACATGGTGCGCGGCACAGTGGAGTTTGCGGCGGAGACGGTCAGCGATCCGGTTCTGGTGCGCTCGGCCACGGGCACTTCAGCCGGCGTGCCGGTGTACAACTACGTGGTTACGGTGGACGACGCGCTGATGGGCATCACGCACGTGATTCGCGGCGACGACCACATTTCGAATACGCCCAAGCAGGTGGCCATCTACGAGGCCTTCGGCTGGAAGGTGCCGGAGTTCGCGCATCTCTCCACCATTCTGGGAGCGGATCGCGAGCGGCTCTCCAAGCGCCACGGCGCCACATCGATTTCGACCTTCCGCGAGATGGGCTACCTGCCCGAAGCGCTGGCCAACTATCTGGCCCTGCTGGGCTGGGGCGCGGAAGACGGCCACTCGGAGACCTTCACGCTGAAGGAGCTGGTCGGCACCTTCTCACTGCAGCGCGTGACGCCTTCGCCCGCGGTCTTCGACTTCGACAAACTGAACTGGTTGAACCGCCATTACCTGAAGCAGGCCGACCCCGAGCGAGTGGCCAAGCTGGCCGAGCGGCAGTTCTGCCGTCGCCGGCCCGATATTTTTCCGCTGTGGGCCTCGCCCGATGTCTACTCCTCGGAGTCCATGGCCGCGCTGTCCCAGCACGATCCGCCCATTGAGATTGGCGCGCTGTCTGTCGATCTGATTAAACTGCGCAACGCGTGGTTCTCGGCTTTGCTGGCGCTGTTTGTGCCCTCGGTGGACCATCTGGACGAGTTGCCCGACCGCACCGCTTTTGTCTTCGGCTTCGACATGGACAAGGCGCGCGCCGATGCCGAGAATGCCGCTGTACTCGCGGCGGACTCGTCGCGCACCGTACTGGGTGAACTATCGATGCGCGTCAGCGCACATACCGGCCACGTGCAGCCGGCCGATTTCAAGCAGTGGATGAACGACATCAAGGCCGCCACCGGCATCAAGGGCAAGGAGCTCTTCCACCCGGCGCGCATCGCCCTCACCGGCGCGCACTCCGGGCCGGAGTTCGACAAATTAATTCCGCTCATCGAAGAAGGTGCGACACTGGGCCTGGGGATTCCATCCGTGCAGGAGCGCATTGCACGATTCGTGGGGGTATAAGCAGCATTGGGCGTCGTCTTCTGGGTGCACGAGGGAGCAGAAGGGGAACACCTGCCGCCGATGGCGGTGGTGCGGCGCCCGCGCGGCGGAAAACACCTTGCCGCCGACCTGAAGGAGTTGCACGCGGGCGGTATCCGCACCCTGGTTTCACTGTTGCCCGAGGACGAGGCCATTGAGCTGGGCCTCTCCCGCGAGGATGAGCTTTCCGAAACCGCCGGCATGAAGTTCCTCTCCTTTCCCATGGTCGATCACGGTGTTCCGCGCGACACGGCAGCCTTCCGCGCCTTTGTTGTCTCGCTGGCCGTGCGCCTGTGGAGCCACGAGCCCATCGGCGTGCACTGCCAGGCCAGCATTGGCCGTTCCACGCTTGTCGTTGCCTGCACGCTGATTCACCTTGGCTGGCAGCCGGCGCAAGCGCTCATCGACATTGCCAGCGCGCGCCGCCACCCCGTGCCCGACACCGAAGAGCAGCAGGAGTGGATTCTGCGCTACGAGCCCGAGCCGTGAATTCGCCAACCATCAATCTAACTTTTCCGCATCGCTGGCAGGCGCGCATTCTGCCCGCGCGGCCCCTCATTCTGCCGCAGCGCAACTTTGTCTATCCCGCACAGGCTGAAGAAGTGGAACGCGGCGCGCTGGAGATTTTGATCACGTTCGAACCCTCACATAGCCAGGAAAAACATTCGCCCTCCGCGCAGGAGTTTTTGGCGACATGCGCGCTGGGCTTTGCCGACCCCATCGTTCCTTCTGGTCTGTGGTCTTGTCCAAAGCCAGAAGAAATCTGCGCGGTCGCAGGCGGCTACGCTTATCTGATCAACACAGTTGAGCCAGAACAATTCACCTTTCTCGCGCTGCGCCCCGTGCTCTCGATTCACGTTGCGGTCGCAGCACAGCGGCTCATCTTCGTTGGCCATCGCGGCATCCTGGCCTGGGGACCCGACGGCCTTGCGTGGGATGCGGGCAAGCTCAGCGACGAAGGCATCACGGTGGCGCGCATCGACGACACCACGCTGCACGGGCTTGGCTGGGAGATGATGACCGACCAGGAAACGCCGTTCGTGCTTGATCTGGCCACCGGCCAGCGCTGCGAGTGACGTTTTTCTTGCCACTCGGCGCGACCTACCCTAGAGTGCAAATATGCCCCTCAGCAGCCGCCGCGCTTTTTTGCGCTCCTCCGCCGCCCTTGCCTCCGCCTTCTCCGCACGCAGCCTGTTTGCAGAAATGCACGCGGCCGAGTTTGCAGCCGCCTCCAACACAGTCGCTTCGCTGAGTCCCGCCGAAGTGGCCCAGAACGAGGATTACTGGGCGCCCATTCAGCGCGCCTACTCGGTCAACCCCATGATCATCAACCTGAACAACGGCGGCGTTTCGCCCGCGCCCATGGTGGTGCAGCAGGCGGTGGCGCGCTACAACGATCTCTCCAACGAAGGGCCGTCGTACTTCATGTGGGGCATTCTGGACCAGGGCCGCGAGCCGCTGCGCCAGAAGCTGGCTCTGCTGGCCGGCGTCAAGCCCGACGAGGTTGCCATCGACCGCAACTCCACCGAGGCGTTGAACACCGTTATCTTCGGCCTACCTCTCAAGGCCGGCGACGAAGTCATCGGCTGCAAGCAGGATTACCCGCACATGATCGAGGCGTGGCGGCAGCGCGCCGAGCGCGACGGCATTGTCTACAAGCAGATTAGTTTCGATATGCCCATCGAGGACGATGACGCCGTTGTGAAGGCCTATGAGCAGGCCATCACTCCGAAGACGCGCGTGATTCATGTAACGCACATGGTGAACTGGGTGGGCCAGTTGATGCCCGCGCGCAAAATCGCCGACATGGCGCACGCACACGGCATTGAAGTTATTGTCGATGGCGCGCACTCCTTCGGCCTGATGGACTTCAAGGTCAGCGACCTGAACTGCGACTACTTCGGCACCAGCCTGCACAAGTTTCTGTCGGCGCCCATCGGCACCGGCATGATGTGGGTTCGCGAAGACAAAATTGAAAAGCTGTGGCCGCTGGTGTGCGCCGAGAAGCCGCACTCGCCCAACATTCGCAAGTTCGAGGACCTGGGCACGCGCAGCCTGCCGCTGGAGCAGGGCATCGGCGAGGCCATCAACTTCCACATGGGCATTGGGCCGGCACGCAAGCAGCAGCGCATCTTCTATCTCAAAAACTACTGGGCCTCGCGCGTCAAGAGCCTGCCCAAGGTCAAGCTGCACACTTCAATGAGCTATGACTACTCATGCGCCATCTGCGGCATCTCCATTGACGGCATGCCTCCGGCGCAGCTGGCCAACACGCTCTTCGACAAGTACAAGATTCATACCGTGAGCATTGTGTGGGAGAACATCAGCTGCGTACGCGTGACGCCGCACGTTTACACCACAATCGCCGATCTGGATAAGATGGTAGGCGCCATCGAGGAGATTGCGGCGAAGGCGTAGGAGAAGCTCCATGGACGAGTCCGGCATCATTCGCAAGTCAGACACGGCCATGCCTGCGTATTCCTCGACTGTGCTCAAGATTGAGGATATGGGCGGCGAGCTCCAGTTTACGGTAACGCGCAGAATCGGCTGGCTGGAACTCATTCTAATGACGAGTGTGATCACCGGATGCGGAGTTTATGGATTTCTTCGCCAGGAATATCTATTTCTCGCTATGTTTGTTGTCTCGTTAGGCTCGGCAGTCTTTCGATGGGCAAAGGGACCAACAACAGTTCTTCGAGTCTCTGGTAGCAGGATTCATGCTGCCGGAAATCTGCGCCGGTGGTCCAGCTCGGACATTGAGATTCCTGCGCACGACGTGAAGCAGATTGGCTGGGCGCTTGGCGGGTCTGGGCAGACCAGCGGACTATACGTGTGGCAAGGCAAGATGGGCTTGCGCAGTACTTGTGTTCTACCGGACATTTCACACAAGGATGCGGCCAAGGTTACGGACCTACTTTCGACACAACTCCCACAATACAAAATTGGGAGTGGGCCCGTTGTTTCGTTCACGCTCACGGCAAACGAGTAGTGCTTCACGCTCATCGTCAGCCTGTAACAGTTGTTAGCCGACGCCCGCCAGCACCGGCTCATACCCCGCATACACGCCCTCGAACACCGCATCCCAGCTCATGGTGAGCGCGCGGGCGCGGGAGACTGCGCGCATGGCTGCGTGGCGCGCGGGATCGGCAAGAATCTCCGCCACCGCTGCAGCGAATCCCTCGTCTGGCACAATGCGCCCCGTCTCGCCGTCTCGCACAATCGTCTTCGGGCCGCCGTCGGGCGTCACAATCGCCGGCACGCCGCTGGCCAAAGCCTCCAGCACCACGTTGCCAAACGTGTCGGTGTGCGAGGGGAAGACAAACAAATCCATGTTGGCGTAAGCGGTGGAGAGCTCTTCCCCGCGCAAGACACCCGCAAATTCTGCCCGGCGCAAATGCTGGCGCAGCCACTGCTCGTCGCCGCCGTGACCGATGATGAGAAAGCGGAAGTTTTCCACGCCCATGCGCTCCAGCTCATCCTGCACCGCAACCAGGCCTGCGATATTCTTTTCGACCGACAGGCGTCCCACAAAGCCCAGCACGCGCTCTGTCTCAGCCGCGTCGCGGCGGCGCTTGGCGGGATGAAAGAGCTCCGCATCGACGCCGCGCGGCATCAGGTGGCAGGCGCGGCCGGTCATGCGCTCCAGTTGCGCGCACAGCTCGGGGTTGGGCGCGTACAGCACCTGCGCGATGGCGTAGAAGCGCGCCGCGGCGGCCATCGTCCACTCTTCAATGGTGTGGCCGGTGGCCGCACTTTGCCGCGCGGGCAGCAGCTTCAGCAGCCACTCCGAGCGGCGCACCGCATACTCATGCACGTTGGTGTGCCAGCTTGCGGCTATCGGCAGCTCGCGGGTGTGCGCCAGCCAAGCGCCCAGCAGGCCCACTTCACTGGGCCCGGTAATGTGCACCAGGTCTGGCTTGAAGCGGTCCAGCACCTCTTCGATGAGCGGAACGTGACGCAAAAAGGCAGGATCGAAGCGAAGGTCTTTTTCGAGCGCAAAACTCAGGAAGCCCCGCGGCAACTCCAGCGTCCACACGTTGCCGTCTTCCACCAATGAAGGCGAGCGGTCGCCTGCGCGCACACAGAGAAACGGCAGATTGCGCCGCCGCGCGAAGGCCTCAAAATGGCGGCTGGTATGCGCCACGCCGTTCACTTCGTGGAACGAGTCGGGAAAGTAGGCAACGCGCGGAGCGGACGAAGTCATGGTGTTCAAAGGACGCGGGCGGAACGTTCCGGTAAGCGGCTATCCTTCGCTGTCTCCCAGCGCCAGGCGCAGCTCGCTTGATTCGCTCCACGCCATGCGCAGGCCGCCGGAGACCGGGCCCTTGCCCAGCAACTGCACCATGGCAATGCCCCAGCCGAAGGCAATGGGCGCGCGGCCCTTGGGCCACAGCGAGCTGAGCGGACGAATGACGCCGTTGGCATCGGGATGAAAGACACGCTCATCCCACGTGCGCGAGCCCTCGGGGAACTCGGGATAGGTACGGATGGCGTCGAGAGTCGATTGCAGAATGCGATGCTTCCACGGCTCAGCATATTGCGGCATGAACAGCACGCTGCTGCGCCGCTCGCGCTTCACCTCGTTCACAAACTCGGTAAAGCTGGTGGCGTTGGTCAGGTTGATGTTCGCGTTCGGCTCCACGCCATGGCGGTCTCCGCCAGAGATGAGCACCATGTTCCACTGCTCGGCCAGGCGGCGCACGGCGCGATTCTCATCCCACGTGCGCAGACCATTCAGTTCCAGCGCATGCATCCATGCGCCGTACTTCTGCAGGAATTCGTTGACCAGGAACTCGTGCTTCTTCTGGCCGATCAGATAAAGATCCCACAGTGGGTGATTGAAGATCAGCAGCACGTTCGGCTCTTCATGCAGCGCCAGCAACAGCTCGCCTAATCGCTTCTCGTCGGGATTGGCCGTGTAATCGGCCAGGGTGCTCATCCACTCTGCCGCGCGTGCGCTGGGAAGATTGTGTACGCCGAGGTGGAACGACTGCTCGCCGCCGTAAGGCACGCTCCACTCCACGCTGACGGGAATTTGCCGGGCGCTGGGCACGGTGCGCAGCAGCATGGGAGCCTTGATGTTGTCGTGATCGCTGATCGACACCATCGAGTCGAGGCCCAGCTTCTGAATCTGTTTCGATTCAAGATCGAAGGCCAGCCGCGGCGTCATCGGCGGAGTCCAATAGCTGTTCGCGTAATCCACGCGCACGCCGTGCATGGCCTGGCTGCGGCGCTCCAGGCGCGTCATCATGGGGCGAAAGACGGGATACTTGCTGCCCAGGTTGGCAAGGAAATCCAGCGTCTCCTCCGACTGATTGGTGTGACTGTGCAGCGAGACGCCTGTGCGATAGCCTTCGGCCGCCTTCCGGTCGCGCCACAGATACGAGATGCTGGACTGAGCCATTCACTCCTCCACCAGAGATGAACTGGAATTTCATCTTTGATTGTGCAATTGGCCCATCAACACCGTGTAAACAGCGGGCGAATACATCTTCAATTGCCCGCAGAATCAACACAGTAACGGAACATATTTAGTACCTCCGTCACTTCTCATCGAACCGCGCGTACCGCGTCTGCGTACACTCAACCATGCGCATTTCCCTGCTGCTTCCCCTGCTCGCGCTTTCCGCAATTCCTGCGTGGTCCCAATCGCCAACGCACATTCAACGCCTCGATGGTTCGCGCATCGCCGTTGCCGACGCAAGCGCGCTGGCACGAAAGACGCTTGAAGCCCATCACGTCACCGGTGCGGAAATCGCCGTGCTGAACCACGGCCGTCTTGTGTGGAGCGAGGGTTTCGGCATACGCAGCGTGAATCCCGATCTGCCCATGAATCGCAGCACCACAACGTGGGCCGCGTCCATTACCAAGAGTGTCTTCGCCACCTACGTGATGCAGCTTGTGGAACGCGGCGAGTTTGACCTGGACAAACCCGTGGCGCAGCAGCTCGAGAAGCCGCTCGACAGCTACGAGCCCTACAAGGATTCAGCCAGTGAGCTGGTGAAGGACCCGCGGTGGCCAGCGATTACCCCGCGCATGCTGCTATCGCACTCCTCGGGGCTGACCAACTTTGTCTTTATCGAGCCGGACAAGAAGATGCATCTGCACTTCAAGCCCGGCACGCAATTTCTGTACTCGGGCGAGGGCATCAACCTGGTGCAATTTGTCATCGAGCAAAAGCTTGGCAAACCGCTCGACGCGCTGATGCAGGAAGCGATCTTTATCCCGCTGAACATGAAGCAGACCGGGCTGATCTATCGCGCGGAGTTTGCCGACAACGTGGCCGACCGCTTCGACAGGAACGGCAACTTCCGCGCGCAGACCAAGCGCTTCCCCGCGCGCGCCGCCGGGTCCATGACCACCAGCGTTGACGATCTGGCGGCCTTTGCTTCGGCTCTTCTCAATGGCAGGATTCTCAGCCGCTCCACGCGCAAGAAGATGCTACAGCCGGTTCTGTTTCTGCATAATCAGCACCAGTTTCCTCTGGCCGCCAACGAGACGGACAGCACGGAGGCCGATGGCGTCGGCCTGGCATACGGAGTTGGCTGGGGGCTGCTGACACGCACTCGCTTTGGGCCTGCGTTCTTCAAAGAAGGCCACGGAGACGGCGCGCAGAACTACATGATCTGCTTTGAGCGGCAGAAGTCGTGCATGATTGTGCTGACCAATAGCGACAACGGCGAGCTGGCCTTCCGCGCGCTGTTTGAGGGCATATTGGGAGACACGGTGACGCCCTGGGAGTGGGAGGGCTACACGCCCTCCTTTATTGAGGCAAGCCGCGCCATGCAGTAGTGGCTACTTGTTCATGTGGCTGAAGAAGTCTTCCATCACCGCGTCGGGCATCACTTCGTGGAAGGCCTGCTCGGCGCGCGCCGTGGCTTCCGGAACCAGATAGTTCTCCGTGAGTCCCTTGCGCAGAATCTCGAAGGCCTCTTCCGGCGACGCAGCCCACTCGAACAGATCCATATCCTTCGGCGAGACAGCGCCGGTATCCACCAGCACGTCGAGGTTGAAGACCTTCTTCCAGTACTCCGGCCCGTAGAGAACCACGGTGATTTTCTTGGCCATCTTCTTGGTTTGCGCCAGGGTCAGCAGCTCGAACATCTCGTCGAGCGTGCCAAAGCCGCCGGGAAAAACCACCAGCGCCTTGGCCGTGTAGGCAAACCACAGCTTGCGCATAAAGAAGTAGTGGAACTCGAAGTTCAGCTCCGGCGTGATGTAAGGGTTCGGATGCTGCTCAAACGGCAGACGGATGTTCATGCCGATGGTTTTACCGCCGGCCTCGCGCGCGCCACGATTGGCCGCCTCCATAATGCCGGGGCCGCCGCCGGATGTTACCACAAAACGCTGGTTCGTCGAAGACAGTTGCAGGGCCCAGCGCGTCAACATGCCGGCCAGCCGCCGCGCATCCTCGTAGTAGCGAGCCATCTCTACCGCGGCCACGGCGCGCTTGCGCTGCAGCTCGCTGGCCTCTCCGGCGGCAATGGCCGTGGGCTTCGCTGGCTGCTCCTCGCTGGGCGCAGGCTGCATCGAACCTGTGTTCTCCAACAGCTCCAGCTCGTGATCAGCTTCTTCTTTGCCGCGGAAGCGCGCCGAACCGAAGAAGACCACTGTGTCCTGAATATTTTGGCGGCGCAAGCGCGCCAGCGGCTCCAGAAACTCGGAGAGAATGCGGACGGGCCGGCCGTCGGCGCTGTCGAGAAATCTCAAATTCTCGTAGGCCAGGGGTGCGCTTGCCAGCGGCGGCGGAGCTCCGCCATCGGGCAAGTGGGCTGCGGCATCGGTTGCCGGTGTGGCCGGAATTTTGCTGTCAGACTCAGGCATTTATTTGCCTCGGTAGTGCATGGCGTCTTTGAACGCAATCCATAGATTCAACAGTCCGAGGCCGGAAATCAAGCCCCGCACCGCGCCATTGGCAGCATAGACGGCAAGATTGGGAAATTGCACCCAGAGCGGATTCTGGTCCCAGAAGAAGGGCGACCACGGCGCATAACAAATAGCCAGGCCGATATACATGCGCAGCAGCACGCGCAGGTAGAGCTCGGCACGCACCAGCCAGGGCGGAATGCGCTCCGGCTGCGGCACGGCAAGCGGGCGAACCTGTACGGTTTCCGGTGCATCCCCAGGTGGAGGAGCCGGGCTCGCGGAGTACGAAGGCGATGTCACTTCCGGCTGCTGAGGCATTCTCAAAAGCGATCGTTTCTGCCGGATCCGGCGTGGTCTCCGGCATGGGCACCGTACTCAAACGGTACCACAGCATAGAGGCCAAACGTCCCCCGCTCAGCCCTCCACGCGTCCCGTATGTAACCCGATAGCCCAGTCCGGGCGGCCGTTGGCGGCAGCGGTTTTGGCGGCTGCCTCCCAATCGTAGGCAACTTCAATCAATTCAACGTCCCAGTCGGCATCGTGGCGCTGGGCAATGGCGTAGCGCGCATGCGGCGAACCGGCCTCCACAATGTGCGGCAACGGCCTGCGCGCGGGGTAGGCCTGCAGGCCCACGCTGCCCGGATTCAGCACCATGGTTCCGTTGCGCAAACGCATCGCGCGCGGCAGGTGCGAGTGGCCACAGGCAATCAGCCGTGCCGTACACCCGGCAGTGCGCTCTACCACCTCGGCAACCGTCGCCGGACGGAAACCGTCGGCGTCAATCGTCTCCAGCAGATAGTCCAGATCGTTTTGCGGCGTGCCGTGGCACAGCAGCACATCGCCATCCAAGGCCAGCGTCTCAGGAAAGCTCGCCAGCCAGGCGCGCTGCTCATCCAGAAGTTCGAGCGCGGCAAAGTGGTCCGACTCGCCCAGTTCGCCCAGGCTCTGGGTCAGAATCTGCCGCTCGTGGTTGCCGCGAATGGTGGGCAGGCCCAGCGGCATCAGCCGTTCGGCGGTGGCGCGCGGCAGCAGCGGCCCGCTCACAACGTCGCCAAGGTTTACGGTCATGTCCACGGCGCGGCGCTCAATGTCGCGCAGTACGGCATCGAGCGCCGCAAGATTGCCATGAATATCGGTCATCAGCGCAATCCGCATAGCCCCGATGATACAAGCCGGGCTAGAAGCGGAAGTACGCGCCAATCATCGGCTGGCCGGTGTGAGCAAAACGGTCGGTCGAGCTAAATGCCCCAGCCAGATCCGGCGCCTTGTATAGATTGCCGCGGTATTGCAGCCGCAAGCCAATATGTGGCAGCAGGCCCCAATCCACGCCTGCACCGTAGATGTACACCGGCTTAACCGTGCTGCTGCTGCCGCTCGGGCTGCCGGAAACTTCGTCCAGCAGCACGCCCACACCTGCCAGTGCAAAGGGGCGAATGTTCATCACATGTGCCGAAACCACCCAGTTAAGCGCGATCTGATGCGCATTGGCCGGAACGGTGATGGGCAATGGCGCGGGGCATGTGGAACCGGCCGCCGGGCATGAGTAGTTCGCCTCGTAATGCTGGTTGGCACGGTTGAAGGAGTAAGACGCCTCATAACCAACAAGCGGATTGCTGATGTGGCGCAGTTCAATCAAGCCGCCGGCGGCGTTTGAAGGACTTTGTGCCGTGCCGTTGCCGCTGGTTGCGCCGCCAAATGCGCCGTAGACGCTAGCAGCGACCGAGGTTTGCGCCGGCAGGACAGGAGCTATCGAAACCGGAAGAAGCGCGGTGAGCAGCAGAAAACAAAAACGTCGAATTGTCATTGCAGCCTCCCATGGGGGAAATGGGTTTAAATGCGCGCGGAAACCGGCACGCACAGGTAGTAGCAGGTTGGACGCCCACCCCTCGGATTGGTTGCCCGCTCCGAGGTGTCTCTTTGGTTCCCTTTTGCTCCGGGTTATTCTGTCTTCACACCATGACACTTCGGCCCTCGTTCCCCTTTCTGGCTGCCGTTGTCGCAGCAGCGCTTTCGAACTTCACCCTTTTTGCGGCGCCCATGCCGGACTACAAATCCGAGCAGCCCACGCGCGCGCGCCACGGCATGGTGGTCAGCGTGCACCATCTGGCCGCCGATGCCGGCGTGGAGATTCTGCGCCAGGGCGGCAATGCCGTCGATGCCGCCGTGGCCACGGGCTTCGCGCTCGCCGTGGTGCATCCGGCCGCCGGCAATTTGGGCGGAGGCGGCTTCCTGCTGCTGCACACCCACGACGGCAAATCCACCTTCATCGACTACCGCGAGAAGGCGCCGCTGGCCGCCACGGAAAAGATGTATCAGGACGAGCACGGCAACGTGTATCCGGAGGACGACCTGCGCTCCAGCATCACTGGCTATCGCGCCATCGGCACACCGGGCTCGGTGGCCGGCCTGGCCTACGCCGAGCGCAAATATGGCAAGCTCGGCCTCAAGGCCGTCATGGCTCCGGCTATTCGCCTGGCGCGCGAGGGCTTCGTGCTCACCGCCGAAGAGGCCGACGAACTTCACGACTCGGGCCTTACCTTGTTCGCCGACTCCAAACGCATCTTCCAGCGTGGCGGCAACTTCTACAAGACCGGCGAAACCTTCAAACAGCCGGAGCTGGCGCGCACCCTGGAGCGCATTGCCGCCGACCCCGACGACTTCTATCGCGGCAAGCTGGCCCATGAACTCATCGACGAACTGAAGAAAGGCGGCGCGCTGCTCACGCTGGAAGACATGGCGCAGTACAACGTCGTCGAGCGCAAGCCGGTCGAAGGCACCTTCCACAATTACCAGGTCATCAGCGCGCCGCCGCCGTCCTCTGGCGGAGTGGTCCTGATCAGCGCGCTCAATATCCTCGAAGGTTACGATCTGAAGTCGCTCGGCGACCGCTCGCCTGCCTACCTGCACCTGCTGCTTGAGGCCTATCGCCGCGCCTACATGGACCGCGCCGACTACCTGGGCGACCCGGACTACAACCACATCCCCGTGGCCGAGCTGACCTCAAAGAAATATGCCGAAGCCTGGCGCGCAGGCATTTCACTTGATAAGGCTTCGCCAAGCGCTTCACTGGCGCGTCCCGCAGGCTTTCTGCCTCCGCCGCCCGCCACCGCAGGCACGCTCAAGCCCGAGTCGCATGAAACCACGCACTACTCGGTGGTCGACAGCGAAGGCAACGCCGTGGCCGTCACCACCACGCTCAACAACACCTTCGGCTCCTATGTCACCGCCGGCTCGCTCGGCTTCCTGCTCAACGACGAGATGGACGACTTCGCCTCCAAGATGGGCGTACCCAACATGTTCGGCCTCATCCAGGGCCCGGCCAATGCCATCGCGCCGGGCAAGCGCCCGCTCAGCTCCATGACGCCGACCATTGTGCTGGAGGATGGCAAGCTGCGCTACGTGCTTGGCTCGCCCGGCGGCGCCTTCATCATCACCACCGTGGCCAATATCTTCCTCTCCGCGGCCGAGGGCGGCCTCAACATCCAGCAGGCGGTCGACGCGCCGCGCTTCCACCACCAATATTTGCCCGACAAGGCCAGCCTGGAGCAGGAGTTCCCGGCCTCCACCGTGAACGCGCTCAAGGCCATGGGCTATCAGGTCACCAAGCGTGAGCGCCACTGGTCCAATGGCGAGTGCATCGCCATCGACCCCAAAACCGGCGAACTGCTGGGCGGCCAGGACCACCGCAGCCACTACGGCAAGGCTGCCGGATACTGATTCCCGCAGCGGAATCCTGGGCGAGTGCCGCCCGTATCCCACTCTGCAACAACCATTTCACGGCGCCGCGCCCAACCGGTGAGACAATCTAGGTAGCTGCCGTGCCCGGCCTCAAGCTGAAAGCCGCACGGCGCGGGGGCTCGTCTGTCCATGTTGAAAGTGCTGTCCACTCATCTGTTCCTGCAGCAGCGCCTTCATCCCGGCCTGCTGGACCTGGCGGTCCGCGCCGGTGCAGAGGGGTTTGAGCTGTTTGCCGCGCGCCAGCACTTTGACTACACCAGCCGCGAACACATGACCGAGCTGGCCGGATGGTTCCAGTCCAACCCCCAAAAGCCCTTTTCCATGCATGCGCCGCTGTTTCCGGACCGTGAGATGGGACGCGCCGGAGCACCGCCCATCAACATTGTCCATCCCGATAAATCGCGCCGCATCGACTCCATGGACGAGATTAAGCGCGCGCTTGAAGCCGCCGAGTTTATCCCCTTCCGCTACATGGTTCTTCATCTGGGCGAGCGCAGCGACGGCTGGTCGCAGCGCACCATCGAGTTCGCGCTTACCGCCATTGAGCACCTGGGCGCATTTGCCAGGCCGCTGGGCGTCAACATGTTGCTGGAAAACCTGGCCAGCGAGCCGACCACGCCCGTGCGCCTGCAGGCGATTCTGGAAATAGGCCACTTCGACAACGTGAAGATCTGTCTGGACCTGGGCCACGCCCACATGACCGACGGCATCGCCGAAACCGTCTCCATCCTGGGCCCGCTCATTGGCTCGGTGCACGTGCACGACAACCACGGCCTCCGCGACGAGCACCTGTGGCCGGGCGAAGGCACCATCGACTGGCCGGCTGCGGCAAACGCCCTGCGCACCCTGCCCGAGCCGCCCGCCGCCGTGCTCGAGGTCAGTTTCAAATTCGGCGCTGACACGGCCGCGCTTCCCGAGCACATCCGCCAATCCTTCGCCCGGCTGGGATAAAGCGCGTAAAAACGCGATTCACGGTAAACTAGATGGATGCAGCACGAGCCAGTTGGCCCGGCTCGCACCCGAACGCGCCCTTCGGCATCTAAAAGGGTAGCGTGATCCCGGACTCATCTCCGGGGTCCCCATCGACAGGTCGTCGTCGATGGGGTGTTTATGTGGGGGCGTCACGGTTTCGACGGGATTGTTTGCGGCAAGGAGGCATGCCGGGGTGTGGGCACCCGTAATCGCTCGCAAAAACAAAGTTGCCAACGATAATCTGGCACTTGCAGCTTAATTAACTAAGCTGCCGTCTTCCACGGCTTTGCCTACGGGCTGTGAGCGGACGTCATACAGTGGGCTGGCGTAAGCAGCTCGGTCCGTGTTGCTTGCGCGAGATCATCGGACTAGTCTTCGGCGCATCTTGTCCGTTCTGAGTACCGAGGGCGAACCCAAAAGGAACCGGACAAAGCATGAATACTCCTGGCTGACTTCGATTTCGGACGCGGGTTCGACTCCCGCCGCCTCCACCAACTCTAAGTTGCTTAATATCATTGACTTAGAGATTCAGACGAAGAAATTTGGGTCAGACTGTACAGTCACTGTACAGTCGCGCTCCAAAATTTGCCCCAATTTGGCGATTCGAGCACAATTTCGCTGAAGTCGGGGTGCTCATGCTTTCCGTCTATACCCGCCACCATCCAGACTGTAAGAACGCCGACGACAAAACCTGGCGTCGCTGCGGCTGCCCCAAGTGGATATGGGGATCACTCGATGGCAAATTCATTCGCCAGAGCGCTCGGACCCACCGTTGGGAAGAGGCTGAAGACCTTCGCCGTCAACTCAGCGAGGGACTTGTGTCGGCCAGTCGTCCGCTTACAGTGCCCGTCCCGGCCATTGTTGCCGCACCGGCGCAGCCGCCAATTGCAGATCCCGAACGGCCGAAAAAGCCGCGGGTAACGGTGGAGGCTGCGGTCAAAGCCTACCTAGCAGACGCGACAAGCCGCGGTGTGGCGCCCGCTAC
>DASVLI010000232.1:0-7719 GCA_036384955.1 Occallatibacter sp. | reverse complement strand
GCGGTGCGGCGAGTGAGGTGTTGTCTTCACTTTGGGCAAATGTTCAGCGAGCATTGCAGTGAAAGGGCACGGCTTCAGCCGTGCCGCAAGAGCAGTCCCAAACAATTCTGGTCTTCGGCCGGATTTCCGCTTAGCGGAAATCCAGCCGAAGACTCTCGAAGAAGACTTGGGGCGTTTCTATTGGCCCGACTGAAGTCGGGCCCTTTCAAAACTGTGCTGAAGAACCGAAATGCACTTGCAGCGCGCGTCCTACATCAGCTTTCTGCGAATCAGATCCAGCCCTTGCTGCGCGGCGCATTGCCGCACACGCTCGCGGTCGCCGCGGAAGGTGCGGTTGTAGGGCTCAGTCTTTTGCCCGTCGCTCACGGCAAAGTAGACCAGTCCCACTGGCTTCTGCTCCGTGCCGCCGGTTGGCCCGGCAATGCCGGTAATGCCGAGGCCCAGCGTTGCTCCGGTGCGCTTGCGAATGCCTTCGGCCATGGACATCGCTACTTCCTCGCTAACCGCGCCATGCTTGGCAATCAGCTCGGGAGGCACGCCGGCAAAGGCGGTTTTCAGCGGATCGCTATAGACTACGGCTCCGCCGAGAAACGAACGCGAACTGCCTGGCACCGAGGTGATGCGTTCGGCCACCATGCCGCCGGTGCAGCTTTCGGCCACGGCCAGCGTTGCCTGGCGCAGGCCCAGGTAATAGAGAACGATCTGTTCCAGCCGGTCGCCTTCAGACGAGTAGAGCCAGTCGTCGAGCGCTTCTTCCAGCTTGGTGGCCAGCTCCTCCACGCGATTTTCCGCGGCCTCGCGCGTGGGCTTGGTGCACAGCAGGGTGAGCTGAATATCGCCGGCGTGCGCCAGAATGGTGGTCTCCACATCCTTGTACGCGGTGTAGATGGGCGCCAGTTGCTTGTCGGCCTGGGACTCGGAGATGAGCGCGGCCTTGAGCGTGCGCACGGCGATGTGCTTGTGGGGCAGCAACTCGCGGAGGCGCGGAATGCACTCGCTCTCGAAGAGCGGCTTGCACTCATTGGGCGGCCCGGGAATCATCATGATGAGCTTGCGGTAGCCGTCGAAGGTGGTGTCGAGCCATTGGCCGGGCGCGCTGCCGTTGGGGTTGGGCAGCACGGTGGCGCCGGCCAGCACATCGGCTTGCTTCAGATTGTTGTCCGGCATGGGCATGCGCATGGTTGCGGCGCGCGCGGCCAATGCGGCAACCTGGGCGGCATCGCGCTTAATCTTGATGCCCAGCGCTTCGGCGGTGGCCTCGCGGGTCAGATCGTCTTCGGTGGGGCCAAGGCCGCCGCTCAGCACCAGAATGTCTGCACGGCCCAGCGCGGTGCGAATGGCGCCGACCATGTCTTTATGGCGGTCGCCCACAATGGTTTTGAACGCGACGGTAACGCCGATCTCGTTCAGCTTCTCGGTCAGGAACAAGGAATTGGTGTCCTGCCGGAAGGGCGTAAGCATCTCGGAGCCGACAGCGATAATTTCAGATTTCATAGGGAAAAACTTGCGTGGCGCCGGCCGTTCCGCGGCGCGCCCTGCGGCATGCAGCGGGAAAGGCTAGAAGAGGCTCAGCCCCTCGACCCCCAGGTCCACATCATAAACCGCGTCGCCGGTGGCCAGTACCACCGTGCCCAGCGGGCTGAAGGCTACACCGACCATATTGTTGCCGCTTACAACCAGACTTGCTTCGCCCTGCGGCGTTACGCGCACCAAGCCGCGGTGTCCGTGCAGGCTGGCGGCCACAAACACGTTGCCGTCCTTGTCCAGCGCCAGGCCCTGCGGCCGGCCCAGCCCGCGATACCACACCCGCGCGGTGCCATGCGTGTCGATGGCCCAGATGGTGTCGAACGAGCACAGCGTGGGCCCGGTGACAAACAGCTCACCGCCTTCGCCCAAGGCCAGGTGGTAGGCCGAAACCGACGGCTCCAGCGTGGCGTAGACGAAGATTTTGCGGTTGATGTCGATTTTGAAAATGGTGCCGCTGCGATCGCCTACGTAGAGGTTGCCCTCGGTGTCAAAGACCGCGCCGGTTGCGACTCCCATGCCTTCGGCGTAGAGCGATGCTTCGCCCGCGCCATCAATTTTGTACACATTGCCCTCGGCGCGCGAGGTCACGTACAGCTCGCCCTCGGGGCTGAAGGCCAGACCGGTGGCATTCAGAATATTCGAGGCAAACGGCGTGCCGCGCCCGTCGGGGCTTACGCGCACCACTGAGACCGGCGTTTGCTTGCCGCGCGGGCCGGAGATAGTGGCGTAAATCATGCCGGAGCGGCTGACGGCGGGACTGGTCACCGGGTGCAGCCCGTCGCTGAGCAGATTGGCCACGCGCAGCGGCGCGGCATTGCTTACGCCCGCGGCCGAGCGCACTTCCACAAAGCCGGTGGCCGACTGCGGGGGCACGCGAAAGGCCAGCCGTCCGGGCCGGCTCATCACCACCTGCGCGGTCTGGCTGCCCAGCACCACGCCGGGCAGCAGGCTTTCCTGCGGACCCAGATGCGCACCCACCAGTTCGACCTCGCCCAGGGGCAATGCCGCCGCCGGCGCAACGTCGTCGATGCGCGGCTGGTTCAGGCCGTTCTCGTGCGCGGGTTCAGTGTGTGAGCGAAACATAATCAGATCCAGCGATGCAGCACGGTCGCTATCAACAAAGCATACAGCCCGGCGGCCACGTCGTCGAAGACGATGCCCCAGCCCTCGGGCAGCTTTTCCAGTTGCCGCACGGGGAAGGGCTTGGTGATGTCGAAGAGGCGGAAGAGCAGCAGCGCCGTAAGCGCATGCTGCCAACTGGCATGGCTGCCCAGCAGGGCAATCCACTGGCCGGTGACTTCGTCTACAACCACAAAGCCGGGGTCTTTGCGGCCGCTTTCGCGCGCCACAATTGTGGCTGCCGGCACGCCCACCACAATGGAGAGAACGATTCCGGCCAGCAGCGCGTATGCCAGGGTTGCCGGCGCAGGATTGGCGCCCCACGCGTAGGCCGCCCACAGCAGCAACGCGGCCACTGAGCCGTACGTGCCCGGGCCAGGCTTGCCGCGCCCTGCGCCAAAAAATGTGGCCACTATCCATGCCCACGGCGTTTTGTGCGTCGACTCCGGTCCAACGATGGACTCACTCATAGTCTTCGCCCTTGTTATGCCCGCCGCCGAATGCGCCCAGGTCCTCCAGCACTTCGGGGTCAAGAATCGGTGAGCTGATTTTGTATGCGCCCGAGGCCCACTTGCCCAGGTCAATTTTGCGGCAGCGGTCGCTGCAGAAAGGGAAGTCCTCGTCGCTGGCACGCACCAGCGTGTTACAGGTGGGGCAGCGCAACAGTTTTGCGGATTTTTTCTTCGTAGCCATGATCCCGTATCTCTACTCTGATTTTCTCACCGCGATGGCCACGCCGCTGGCCCACTCCATCGTGGTTAGCGCAAAACACTCGTCCGCCTTCAGCCTGTTCAAAAGCGCTGGCACTTTGGCCGCGTGTCCGGCTGGCCAGTTGGGCTGCGGCAGCAGGTCATCGATGATGTACAAGCCGCCAGGCTTCAGCAGCGCGAGCGTTTCATCCAACGCCTCGTACTTGCCAGCCATGGCATCGGCAAAGATCAGGTCGTAGCTGGCCGGCGGTTGTGTGCGCACAAACTTCGCGGCGTCTTTTACCACCAGCGTCAGCCGCGGGTCCGCGCCAAGCATCTCTCGCGCCACAACCTGAAAAGTGGGGTCCACATCCACGCTCGTCAATGTAGCCGCCGTGTCCATCCCCGCCAGCAACCATGCGGTGCCCACACCGGTGCCCGTGCCCAACTCCAGCAGCCTTCCGCCGGGCCTGGTTGCCGCAAGCGCCTTCAGCAATGCGCCGGTGCGCGGCTCGGATGCCATGGTGAACTCGAGCTCGCGGCTGCGCACGCGGATGGCTTCGATTGAAGCAGGCTCCTGGATGTAGTCGGTGTCTCTCATGCTTTGTCGCTTACTCTAGGCCGCACCCATAATGCGCGCCACCAGGTCGTACTCATGCGCTTCGGTAATCTCCGCGCGGTAAAACTTGCCAGCCTCCAGCGTTTCCATGTCGCCAAAGTCGTTGATATAGACCTTGCCGTCAATCTCTGGCGCGTGGAACTGCGTGCGGCCCTCCCACAGCAGTTCGGTTTCCTCACTGGGGCCTTCGGCCAGCAGCAGCACCTCGCGGCCCACCCACGCCTGCTTGGCCTGCTTTGAGATTTTCTGTTGCAGCTTCATGATGCGCTTGCGACGCGCTTCGATGCTGCGCTTGGGCACCTTCTCATCCAGCGCGAATGCGCCCGAGCCCTCTTCGTCGGAGTAGTTGAAGACGCCCAGCCAATCGAACCTGCCCCGGCTGATGAACTCCTCCAAAACTTCCACGTCACGCGGCGACTCGCCAGGGAAGCCGACGATAAAGCTGGTGCGCAGCACAATGCCGGGGACCGCGGCGCGAACCTTGTCCAACGTTTTGAGGAAGATTTCCGCGCCCGCGCCGCGCTTCATGCGCTTCAGCACATCGGGGCTGGCGTGCTGCAGCGGCACGTCGAGATACTTGCAGATGTTGTCATGCTTCGCGATCATCTCCAGCAGCTTGCCGGTGATGCGGTTGGGGTAGGCGTAGAGAAAGCGCAGCCACGTGAGCCCCTCGATTTGCGCAAGGCGGTCGAGCAGTGTGGCCAGGCCGTCCTTCAGGCCGAGGTCTTCGCCGTAGCAGGTGGTGTCCTGGCCGATAAGCGTAATCTCGCGCACGCCGCGCGCAACCAGCGCCTCGGCTTCGGCGACGACGCTCTCAAAACGCCGTGAGCGGAACTTGCCGCGCAGGTTGGGAATTACGCAGAAGCTGCACGGATGGTCGCAGCCCTCGGCAATCTTGATGTACGCCGAGGTTTTGCCGGTGGACAAAAGCCGCGGAGTGGTCTCGTCATATAGATAGGTGGGCAAATGCGTTGCCGCGCCATCCCACGTGTCGCGCTTGAAGCGCCCCTGCTGCTCACGCAGGTCGCCCTCTGGCCTGCCCTTGGGGCTGTCGAAGGGTACGGGCTTCAGCCCGTACCCTTCATCCTGCCCATGACCTGGGGCTTTAGCCCCTGAGGCGTGCACATGTGTGCCGGCCTGTGCCTCTTTGCCGGAGCGCGCTACGGCATCGCCCGTCAAAATGTTGAAGGGCGAAGGCGCGGCTATGGGCGCAATGCCGGCTGCCGCCAGAATCGACTCCAGCTCGCCGGTGCCCACCACGGCATCCACTTCAGGAATGTTCTTGATGATCTCGTCGCGATAGCGCTCCACCAGGCAGCCGGCCACAATCAGCTTGCGCGCGCGGCCGTTGGTCTTTAGGCGCGCCATCTCCAGAATGGTGTCGACGGATTCCTGCTTGGCCGTGTCGATAAAGCTGCACGTGTTCACAACCAGGATTTCGGCATCTTCCGGATGCGCGGTCAGGCGTGCGCCTGCGTGGTCCAGCAGGCCCATCATCACCTCGCTATCCACGAGGTTTTTGGGGCAGCCTAACGAAATAAAGCCCACGGTGGGCGCCGTGGGTGGGGAAAGTTTGCTCACTCTTCTATTGTACCGGGAATTCGGTTTCCCGCTCATTTTGCGCAGCAGCGCTATAATCTGGCCGACATGCGAACCGCCGTCCGATTTGCGCTACTGATCTTGGTTTCGTCGGCTGCGTTTGCGGCTAAGCACAAAGCAGCGCCGCAACAGCTTCCGCAATCAATCGTCATTGCCCGGCATTCCTTTATTGATGTGGGCCCTCCGTTCGATTTCTACGAGATTATTCGAGTGAAGGCGCAATCCAACTATTTGGAGATGGACCGAGCTCTTGTTATCCCCGGGGGGAGTGCTTGCATGGCTGCACCATCGTCGGTTGAGTATTTTGCTGGGACAATGGCGGAGTCCATGGACCAACTTTTGCGTGGCAAGAATCCCTGCGGCATCCCGGAAAAAGACCTCCACAAGGAGCTGAAGCGCCGCAAACATTACAGTGTCTTTAGTGGAGCGGATGTCACCATGCAAGTGCAGTGCACGACCGGTCCTAGGCGTATCCGCATGGACATCCTTGACCGTGACCTCTTCGATCCTGCTCCCGGCACTCCGCCCAATACCTCGTGGACCATGGAGGTGCTTGCTGACCTCGACAAAGTCATTGGACAAGGCGTGTGGGACAAGCCGATGTTTTCCATGGCTGCCGCGCCGCAGCCGCGTGTTCCGGATACAGAGCTAGTCGGTGAAATTCGTGCAGGGAAGTACGACGATTTCTTTGACCAGGAACATGTTTCCGCAATCGTCCTCGATGCAGACAAGCCGGCTCAGCCACCGCCTGGGGTGAGCATCGAGTCAGTTATGCCGTCTGCTCCATTGAAGTCCAAGTTGCCGCTTTATCCACCCATCGCAAAGGCCGCGCGTGTACAGGGAGAAGTTGAAGCGACCTTTGACATTCGAGCGGACGGAACGGTTGCCAATCTCGCAGTTGTGAGCGGGCCAAGGATGTTGCAGCAGGCAGTCTCAGACGCACTGCGCGAGTGGACCTTCCCGCGCGAATCCTGGGGAAAGGCCGGACAGGCGAAAATCCTGTTCAATCTCAACTGCCCGCCCGATAAGCACTGACTGCGGTTTCCTCATTCCTCCTCCAAAACCTCCCCCAGCCGATCGAGGCGTTTCTCCCACATCGTTCGGTGCATGCGCACCCACTCGTCCAGCGTGTTGAAGCCCGAGGGCTCGATGCGGCAGGTGCGCACGCGGCCCAGCTTTTCGCTGTGCACCAGCCGCGCGCGCTCCAGAATCGCCACATGCTGCATCACCGCCGTGACCGAGACGCCCAGCGGCGCGGCCAGTTTGGTGACCGACTGCGGCGCAGCGCTCAGCCTGTCGAGCAGCGCGCGCCGCGTGGCATCGCCCAGCGCGTGGAAGAGCCGGTCGGTTTCCGCGGCGCTCAGTCGCGGAGTGGGTTTGCGCACCTGCGCCAGGCGCCGCCTCATGCCGCGTCCAACTCCCGCGCCACCTTCTCCAGCAGCGCCTTCCAGCCCATCTCGATCATCTTTGCCCCGTCGGCCCAATCGATAAACGCGCCCTGATGGGTGAGCGTCACCGTTGTTCCCGCCGCGGTTGCCGCAAACTCCACCGTCAGCAGCGTTGCGGAGACTGTTTTACCGCCGAGCCGCATGGTCGCTGCCGACACTATCCGCTGCTCCGGATCGATGTCCAGGTACACGCCCTCGTTCAGGATTTCCATCCCCGCAATCGGGTGTCCTTCTTTGAATCGGTAGTGCAGCCGCTCGGCGCCGCCCACCTTGAACTCCAGCGTGTACTCCTTTAGCTCGTGGTCGCCCTCGGCAAACCACCGCTTCTTCTTTTCCGCCGTGGCAAAGGCCGCCCACACCCTGGGCGCCGCATGCGGATAGCTCTTTTCCAGAACAAATGTGTTGTGCGCCACCTGACTTTCGCTCATCGCCTGACCTCCTTCTGTTCTGCTTTTATACTCAAGCAGTGACTTGAGTGTTACGCGGGATGATTCAATTGTCAAGTGGGTACTTGAGTATTTCTTTTGACTCTGTCCGCTTCAACTCTTCAAATTGCTCCGGCTGCCTGTGCTTGGGTCGCGGGTAAATCGCTTCCGTGCTACCATTCGGGCATTGGCGCTTTGCCCGTCCGCGCGCAGTTCCCACCCCCGGAGGTTCCAGATGAGTTCATTTTCCCGTCGCGATTTCCTTGCCGCCTCCCTTGCCGCCGCCGGCGCGG
>DASVLI010000231.1:0-4034 GCA_036384955.1 Occallatibacter sp. | reverse complement strand
GGGTTTGCCGGATCGTACACAAACGTGTCCGCACCGCTGGATTTCGCACTTGCCAGCGAGCCATCGCCCGCGGCGCTGTTCGCCTTTCCCGCCGAAGCCAGGAAGAACTTCGTCTCCTTCGCCTCGGGCAGCGGCCACGCCGCTTCATTGCGCCACTTGTTCTGGCCCATCACAAAAATGCGCACAGGATGCGCGGCATCGGCGAACTGGTTCTGCTTGCCCTTCAGCAGGTAGTCGTACCAGTCCAGCACGATTGCATCCTCGTTGTACTCGTTCGCATCGGGCCCAAAGTCCACTGCGCCAATCTTGCGCCCGCCGCCGGCGTGTCCGCCGATGGTGACCAGCAGCCGCTGATCGGCGCGCGCTGCCTCATTGCCCGCGTGGTCGCGCATGCCCATGTAGTTGCGCAGCGATCCGCCCTGGAAGATGTCGTACCAGGCGGCAATGGTCAGCGAGGGCACCTGAATATTGGCGAAGTTCTCCTCAATCGACCACTGTTTCCAGTAGCTGTCATAGGTGGGATGCGCCAGCCAGTCGATGTAGTAAGGCGCAAGCTCGCGCGTCAACGCGGCTGGAGTCTCGATGGGCTGAATGTTGAAGACCGGAAACTCGGTCAGCGGCAGCACGCGCTCGCCCACCACTGCATTCGAGGCATTGCGCACCACGCGACTCGCCGTGTCCTGCGCCAGGCCTGACGTCCACGACTGGTCGAACCACTGCTCGAAGGCGCCGCCTTGATAGGCCCAGTTCTCGTGATAGTTGCTGGCCGTAACCACAGGGCAAATGCCAGCCAGATGCGGCGGATGGCCAATGGCCGTGAGCATCTGCGTTGCGCCTACATATGAGCCGCCGAACATGCCCACCTTGCCGTTGGCGTGCGGCAGCGCTGCGGCCCACTCTACAGCGTCGTAGCCATCTTCGGACTCGTGCTTGAAGGTGTACCACTCGCCTTCGCTGGTGTAGCGGCCGCGCACATCCTGCACTACCACCATGAAGCCGCGCTCCACTGCCTGCTGCGCAAAGTGCGCCGCGTTGTCCTTGTTGTAGGGCGTGCGCTGCAGCAGCACGGGAAACGGCCCATCGCCCGCGGGCCGGTAAACATCGGCATAGAGCGTGACGCCGTCGCGTGTCTTCATCGCGACGTTGCGCTCGGTCACTTCCTGCGCAACAAGTGGAAGTGCAGCGAAAAACAAAATGGCGACAGCAATACGGGCAATTGGGCGCATGAATTCTCCTGTGCAGGCAAACGAGGCCATTCTAAAGCGAGCGATGCAGTTTGGACAGCGGCGCAACGCGCCGGTGAACACTATTCGTCGAAGGGACTGCGCCGCAGCGCGAGATTGCGCGGGTCAACGAACAGTCGAGCGGCCACCACACCGAAGAGGAAGCCGGCCACATGCGCCAGATAGGCAACGCCGCCGGTCTTCACATGTGCCACCTGGCCAAGATTCACCACCTGCATCAGGAACCAGAAGCCGATAAGCAGCGCGGCCGGAATCAACGTGATGCGTACAAAGATGAGGAAGAAGAAAATGGCGCGGATGCGGTCGCGCGGAAAGGTGATGAGGAACGCGCCCATTACCGCGGCAATGGCTCCGCTGGCGCCGAGGCTGGGAATGCGCGAGGCGGGGTCGCCGAGAATTTGCGCGAACATGGCGAAGACGCCGCCAGCCAGATAAAAGATGAGGAAGCCAATGTGGCCCATGGCGTCCTCAATCTCACGCCCAAAGGCCCACAGGTAAATCATGTTGCCGATGATGTGCATCCAGCCGGCGTGCATGAACATTGACGTAAGCAGCGTGATCCAGTGGTGGCCATGCATCACGCGGTACGGCACGGCCGACCACGCGTAGACATACGCGTCACCGTAAACCAGCTCCTTGAAGAAGACGTAGACGTTGAGCGCGATGATGGCCGTGGTGACAAAGGCGAAGCTGCGCGGCCGGCGCGAGGCATCGCCCAGCGGGATAAGCCCGCCCATTACATGCCACCCTTGCCCAGCAGAATGCCGATGCCGTAGGTGACCGCGCCCTCGACTGCGCCGACCACGGTCATCTCAAAGCCCGACGACCACCACGAACGCACGGTGATAAGCGACTTGGCCGCGCCGACTGCGAAGTGCGCCAGAAGCGAAATAATCGCAGCTGCAATCACCGCCGGAACTCCCTGCATGAAGAAGAAGGGAATGATCGGAATGGTGGCTCCGACGGCAGTCGAGATCGCTCCTGAGACAGCCGAGACAATCGGATTGGAGAGTGCATCGGCGCTGGAGCCAAGCCGCTCGGCAGAGAGAGCGCGCAGCAACTGTTCGGGATCGCTGGCAATGTGGTTCACCATGTGCAGCGCGTCAGCCTCGGGCAAACCCTTTACCTGGTAGTAGAGCGAAAGCAGTTCGCGCGCCTCGGGACCGTTCATGGCGATAGCCTCGCGCTCGCGCGCAATTTCCGCGTCGTAAATTTCGCGCTCGCTTTTGGCTGCGAGATACGCGCCCGAGCCCATGGAGAGCGCCGAGGCAATCATGCCGGAGAGTCCTGCGAGCAGAACGTATTTGGGGTCGCCTGCCGTGGCGCCGGAGACGCCGGAGACAATGCCGAAGATTGCGCCCAGGCCATCATTCACTCCGTAGATGGCATCGCCAATCCAAGCGCCGGGCTGCTTGCGGCCCTGGTCGCGCTTGGCCAGCATCTCTTCCAGCACAGCTTTGGCATCAACCTTGGGCGCTCCGGCCGGCGCCTGGTAGTGGCCGCGAATCAGCGAGCCCAGCTCGCGATGATGATCTTTTTCGTCTTCGATGACGTGATCAAGAATGGCGATGGAGCCTTCGTCGCCCAGATCCTTCAACTGGCGGCCGTAGCTGGCAATGTGGCGGCTCTCTTCAATCTCCAGCCGGCGCAGCGCCATGCGGATGCCGCCGGCGCGATTGGCCAGCGAATCGGCCTCGCCGCCGGGCGCGCCGGTGTACTCGGGCTTGGTTCCTCCGAGTTCCGCAATGCGGCTCTCCCACAACGCGGCGTGCTCCAACTCGGCCTGCGCCAGGTGGCGCAATACTTGCGCGCGCAAGGGGTCGGCGTCGCGGTCAGCCAGCGTCTGGTAGGTGTGGTAACCCTCCATTTCGGCCTGCCAGTTGCCTTCAAGCGCGGCGAGGATCTTCTTCAGCTTGGCACTGTTGACCAGAGCGATGGGCACGGGTTTCTCCTTGGGCTATGGCAAGAATAGCGGAAAACGATTGCCGTCTGAAAGCCGCCCGGCGCTGTGAGCGTAGCCACTTCCCAGAATTGCGGCTTTGCGTATAGTGTTGTGTGCAGCCGTTCGCCCGCAAACCGACGCAAACGGCGCCGCAACAGCGGTCGCATGTAACGCCGCACAGCAAAAACGCGTCCACTAACAGGGACGTTTGAACAGGCCCCAACCGGGCCGGAAGCTTGAAGAAGCGGAGAGTACACCTACCATGTCCACACGATCAACACCACCGGCGGAACAAAGCACGCCGAGCTACCTTGGCCCGTTTATTACCGTGGCCGCCCTGTTCTTCATCTTCGGGTTTATTACCAACCTGAATATGGCGCTGGTTCCGCACCTGCGCTCCATCTTCGATCTTCCCTACGCCTGGGCCATGCTGGCCGAATCGGCCTTCTTCCTGGCGTACTTTGTTTTCGCCTCGCCGACTTCGAGACTGATTGAGAGCATCGGCTACAAGAAGACGATGGTAGTCAGTCTGTTCATCCAGGTGGCCGGCTGCCTGATGTTCATTCCCGCAGCCAAGATGGTCAGCTTCCCGCTCTTCCTCACCGCAGTATTCGTGGTGGGCGCAGGTGTCACCGCGCTGCAGACCGCGGCCAATCCATATGTTGCGATTCTCGGCCCCGAGCACTCGGCGCCGGTTCGCCTCACGCTGGCGCAGGCACTCAACTCGCTGGGCGGCACCATTGCACCGCTGGTTGCCGGCGCATACATCCTGACGGACTCATCGGTTGTCACCTCCAAGGCCGCCATCGCAGACACCGTGCGTGGACCGTATCTGGCCATCGCCGGCG
>DASVLI010000230.1:0-7485 GCA_036384955.1 Occallatibacter sp. | reverse complement strand
GCCGCAAAGTATCCCGACGACCCGGATGCCGCCACGCTCTATGCCGACAGTCTGATGAATCTGCATCCGTGGAAGCTGTGGAACCCCGATGGCTCGCCGGGAGAGGACACGGCTGAGATTGTCTCGACGCTCGAAGCCACGCTGCGCCGCTATCCGCACCACATCGGCGCCATGCACATGTACATCCATGCCGTGGAGGCCTCGCCGCATCCGGAGCGCGCATTGCCGCAGGCCAATGCCATTGCCCAGTTGGCGCCGGCGGCAGGTCATCTGGTCCATATGCCTGCGCACATCTACCAGCGGACCGGCAACTTCGACGGCGCGCGTGTACAGAACGAAGCCGCTGCCGGCGCCGACGAGCACTACCTGAAGTCCACCGGCAACGAAGGCATGTACATGGCCATGTACTACAACCACAATCTGCACTTCGGCGCCATCTCCGCCGGCATGCAGGGCCGCTGCACCGATGCCATTGCCATGGCCAGCAAAATGGTGACGAATATCGGGCCCATGGCCAAAGAGATGCCGATGGTGGAGCCGTTCCTGGGTACTGCTTCGGCCATCTACGTGCGCTGCGGGCGCTGGGACGACCTGCTGGCGGCGCATGCGCCCGATGCGCAAACCTCTGCGTGGAAAGCGTTGTGGCTCTACAGCCACGGCATGGCGCTGGCGGTGCGCGGACGGCTGGACGAAGCCGCCGCGGAGCTGGCCAGGCTGAACGCCATTGAAGCGACCCAGCCGCACGACGAGCTCTTTATGCCGCCGGTTGAAAACCACACCTGGCAAATTGAGCATTTGGCGGCGGCGATTCTGGCCGCGCGCATTGCCGAAGGCCGCGGCGACCGCAAAACCGCGATTGCCAAGCTTGAAGAGGCTGTGGCCACGCAGGATACGCTGCTCTACAACGAGCCGGCCGACTGGTACTACCCGGTGCGGGAGTCGCTGGGCGGCTTGCTGCTGCGCGCCGGCGACAATGCTGCCGCGGAAGCCGTCTTCCGCAAGGATCTGGAGCTGAATCCGCGCAATCCGCGCTCGCTTTTTGGATTGGCCGAAGCGCTGAACCGCCAGAAGCGCGACTACGAAGCCGCGTGGGTAAAGACCCAGTTCCAGCAGGCGTGGCAGGGCGCGGATGTGCCGCTCAGCGTGGACACGCTTTTCTAGCTCTCCATGTAATCCCAGTAACTGTCGGCCATCTCCGCGCCCAGCTCGTTGGCCATGCGCCGTGCGGCGCGTTCCACCTCATCCACCAGCCCGTGCAGATAGCTGCGCGAATGGGAGATGGCCACAATGCCCAGGGTGGCCGACTGCCACGTCACGCCTTCATCCATCTCCGCAACCGAGATGTTGAAGCCCTGCCGCAACTGGTCTTTCATGGAGCGCACCACCTGGCGGCGGTCTTTGAGAGACTGCGCGTGTTCAATGCGAAGCTCGAGCGTGAGGTGGGCAATGGCCATGGCGTGCGCGGAGCGTGTGCAGATTCCGCCGTCATTGTAAGCCGGATTCCGCCCGGAGTTGCGCAGTTATTCTGCTAGCCGCGCAGCAGCGCGAAGGCGACGACGGTCTGGCGTGTGTCGGCCATCTCCGCCAGAAGCTCGCCTTCAAGCGCGTGCGGCACCGGCATCTCGCAGGCGGCAATCTCCGCCTCGCTTGCGCCCACAAAGCACAGTTCGCAGCAGCCCAGGCCTGCGCCCTCGGCGGACTCCATCCTGACCGGTGGGCCGAAGACGCGGCAAGTCATGGGGCGGCCTTCGTAGACATCGCACAGGCCTGTTGCGGGATTCAGTGCCGGGCACGGCGCGTCGTTGGCAAACGCCTCGAAGCGCTCCTGCTCATCCTCGCTCGTGCCGAGAACGCCGGTCGCGGCATCGCCGGGGAACTCCGGCGCGAACTCGGCAACCCAGGCGCGGGCGCGCTGCCGGATTGCCTGCGCGGTTTCAGGGATAGCTGCACGCAGCGCCGTTTGCAAGCGCGCTGCGTCCAGCGCGTTGATGGCGAAGGCTCCGTGGCAGCAAGGCGTGCAGCCGGGGCGGCAGGCCAGGTGCGGACCCGCGCGCCGCGCGGCCTCCGCCAGAGCCGCATCCATAATCTGCACCAGCTCGGCATCGCGCGCGGGAAGCATGCGCATAAGCATAACGCCCGCTGCCTTCTGCTATTGTCAGTTCGTGGATTGCGGAGGTCGCATGAGACGCATCATTCTTCCCCTTCTTGCGGTGTGCCTTGTTCAGGCAGCACCCGCACAGCAGCCGCGCCTGCTTGTGTCCGTCAAAGGCGAGCACGCACTGGCGATTGTCGACCCCGCGACACGTTCCATCGTCGCCAAAATCGATGAGGGCGGCGTCACCGGGCACGAGGTTGCCGTCTCTCCCGACGGCCGCTATGCCTTCGTGCCCATCTACGGCAACTCCGGTGTGGGCAAGCCCGGCACCGACGGCTCCACGCTGGTGAAAATCGACCTCGCCACGCACAAGATCGTCGCCACGCTCGACTTCGGGCACGGCGTGCGTCCGCACTGCCCGGTCATCGGGCCCAAAGACGGACTGCTCTACGTGACCACCGAGCTGGACAAGGCCATCACGCTGGTGGACGCGAAGACGCTGAAGATCGTGGGGTCTATCCCTACGGGCGCGGCAGAGAGCCACATGCTGGCGCTGAGCCACGACGGCACGCGCGGCTACACCTCAAATGTGGGGCCGGGCTCAGTAAGCGTGCTGGACACCAAGACGCGCGCGCTGGTGAAGGTGATTCCGGTGGCCGGCAATATCCAGCGCATTGCCGTTACGCGCGACGGCCGGTGGGTCTTTACCGCTGACCAGACCAAGCCGCAGCTCGCCGTGATCGACACGGCAACAAACGCGGTTTCAACGTGGATTCCGCTCGACGGCCTGGGTTACGGCGGCGCCATGACGCTGGACGGCAGCCAGTTTTTGATGACCGTGCCGTCGAAGGGCGAGCTTGAGGTCATCGACCTGAAGACGATGCAGGTAGCGCGGCGCATCGTCACCACACCTGACCCCGAAGAAGTGATCGTAACGCCCGACGGCGCGCACGCATGGGTCTCCAGTCCGGCCACGGGTCAGGTAGCGGAGATTGATCTGGCGGCAGGGAAGTTGATGCATGACCTTGCGACCGGTAAGGACTCCGACGGGCTGGCGTGGGTGAACCGCTAGCCGATCGGCCGGTCCCAGTTCTCCAGGATGTTCTTGAAGGTGCTCATGAACTTGCCGGAGTCGGCGCCGTCGATGAGGCGGTGATCGAAGCCGAGGCAGAAGTACTGCACCGAGCGGATGGCAATCATGTCGTTGCCCTCGGCGTCGGTCAGCACCACGGGCTCCTTGCGCAGGCCGCCAATGGCTAGAATCGCCGACTCCGGCGCATTCACAATCGGCATGCCGAACTCGCCGCCAAAGACGCCGGCGTTGGTCAGTGTGAAGGTGGAGCCGCCCACTTCGCTGGGTTGCAGCTTTTTGGTGCGGGCGCGCGTGCCCAGGTCGGCCACGACCCGCGCCAGCTCCACAAAGCTGGCCGTCTCCGAGGCGCGAATCACGGGCACAATCAGGCCCCACTCCAGCGCCACGGCAATGCCCAGGTTGATGTGCTCGTGGTAGCGAATGTCGGAGCCTTCAAGCGCGGCATTCACAACCGGGTAGTGCTGCAGCGCCTCCACGGCAGCCGCGGCAATAAACGGCATGTAGGTCAGCTTGACGCCGTGGCGCTTCTCAAAGCCGGCGCGCTCGCGCTCGCGCAGCCGCGCCACGCGGGTCATATCCACCTTGTACACCGAGTGCGCGTGGGGAATGTTCCGCTTGCTCTCCAGCATGCGCTCGGCAATCAGCGCGCGCATCTTGGTCATGGGCACCAGCTTGCCCTCAAGCTTGGGAGCTGCCGGCATCACCTTCGCCGGAGCTGGCTTTTGCACCGCAGGCTGCGGCGAGGAGAGGAACTTGAGAATGTCTTCTTTGGAGACGCGGCCGCCTGCGCCGGTGCCCGGCACCAGCGCCAGATTCACGCTGTGCTCTTTGGCTATTTTGCGCACCAGCGGCGAGGAGCGAACAACCTGCGGTGCGGCGGATTCTTCGATTGCCACCTTGTCAGCTTCTGTGGATGCGGCAGGCTCCATATGCGGAGCCGCCACAGCGCCAGTCTCCCCAACCGTGCCGCCCACCACGGCAACCACCGTGTTGATTTGTACCGTCGCGCCTTCGGGCACGCGGACTTCGGTCAAAATGCCGGCCACGGGCGAAGGAATCTCCGCGTCCACCTTGTCGGTGGAGATTTCGAAGAGAGGCTCGTCCACTTCCACGCGGTCGCCCGCGCGCTTCAGCCACTTGGTAATGGTGCCCTCAAAGATGGACTCGCCCATCTGCGGCATCACCACCAGGGTTCCGCTGGCACGCTGCGGCACCACCTGCGGTGGGGCTGGCTCTTTTTTCGGCGCGGCGGCAGGGGTGGCTGGCGCAGGCACGGCCGCGGCTGGCTCCTGAACGGAGTTCCCGCCAATGACGGCAACTACGGTGTTGACCCCGACAGTTGCGCCCTCGGGAAACTTGATTTCGCTGAGCACACCGGCCACGGGTGAGGGAATTTCGGCGTCCACCTTGTCAGTCGAAATCTCGAACAGCGGCTCGTCCACTTCGACGGTGTCGCCGGGCTTTTTCAGCCACTTGGTAATGGTGCCTTCAAAGATCGACTCGCCCATCTGGGGCATGATCACGTCGGTTGGCATCTATTCGTTCACTCCACGATGCGAAATCTTCAAAGCGCACCTGTTTCCAGCCGGATTATAGCGCCGCAGACGCTGTCTCTTCAGGCGCGCACGGACGGCTCGGGCTCGCCGTGCAGCCGCTCAACCTCGCGCGGAACCGCGAGCGGCGTGTCTTCCGCATGCGCGGAATCGCTCTCCGCAGCCTGCGCGCGCAGCGCTTCCAGGCTCTCCACGGCCAGCACCTGCTGTCCAAAAACCTGACCGAACTGTCGGGCGGCTTGGTTGGCGACGGTTTCGAGCGGCGGCAGCGCCGCGGGGTCGGCCACCTGTTGCGCCAGGCTCGTAACTCCATGATCGGCAATGCCGCAGGGCACAATCAATTGGAAGTCGCGCAGGTCAGTGGTGACGTTGAAGGCGAAGCCGTGCGAGGTGATGCCGCGCGCCACGTGGATACCGATGGCGCCGATTTTGACGCTCTCTGCCTGGCCACCACTTTGGTCCAAAGAGTTGCCGCCCGCAGGGCACCAGACACCGGTCAAACCCGTGATGCGGCCGGCGCGCACGCCGTAGACGCCGCAGAGGCGGATGAGGGCTTCCTCCATGCGGCGCACAAAATCGACCGGGCCCAGGCGGCTGCCGGCCTCATTCTTCAGGCTGCGCAGGTCAAAGATGGGATAGCCGACAAGCTGGCCGGGGCCGTGGTACGTCACATCGCCGCCGCGATTAATCTCGTGCAGCGTAACTCCGCGAGCCGCCAGAAGCGCGCTGCTGGCCAGCACGTTGGCGCGGTCGGCATTGCGCCCCAGGGTCAGCACCGGCGGATGCTCCAGCAGCAGCAGTACGTTGCCCACCCGCCCCGCCAGTCGCAGCTCTGCGATTTCGGCCTGCAGTTGCAGAGCCTCGTCGTAGCCAATGCGCCCGAGATAGAGGTACTGAATCACGGTTGAGTTGATTGTAAAGAGCGCGGGGCCTTCAGGGCTTGGCGCGGAAGAGCGGCGCGAATGCGGCACGATGCTGGTAGAAGACGATGAACCAAAGCAGTGTCGCGAAGAGTCCCATGCCGATGGTGGCCGGCGACATGAGGATGTGCACGATGAGGATGTTGAACAGCACGGGGCCGAGCAATACAAGCGCCAGCGGCACGAATCGGTTGATGAGAAACAGGAGTCCGGAGGCCACCATCACCGTGCCGACCGGAACCATGTAGTGCGCCTGACCTAGAATCGTGGCGAAGTGGCCAAAGAGGTTGTCGGGCATGGGCGGCGTGGGGATGAAGTTCAGGATCGCGTTCGACCCAAAGACGAGAAACATGAGCGCGAGTAGATAGCGGGCAACGGCGGCGACGATCTTCATGGTGACCTCGGAGAAACGAGAGCGATTGGCGCCGGATACGCAGGCGGGAGGGAAGTGCGGTCGTTGATGAACATGATGGCGCAGGAGGCCGGATGGATGCGGATTTATTTCCTGCAGCCGGCCGGTAATGGCGAAGCAACTTACGGCGGGCCGGAAGAAGCCCAATCCGCGCTACACTAACGACTGGCAGGAGGACCGGGCGGTCGCTGCCGGAGACCTGGGCAACCGGGCCACCGGGGGAGGAAAGTCCGAACTCCGCAGGGCAGTGTGCCGGATAACGTCCGGGACGCGGGCGTAAAGGCCCGTGGACGGCCAGTGCCACAGAGAACATACCGCCATTGCATGGAGCAGACTCTTGGACGAGGGATGTGGGAATGCTCGAAATCCCTATGCAAGAGTCTGCTCCATGCAATGGTAAGGGTGAAAAGGTGCGGTAAGAGCGCACCGCTGCCACGGTAACGGGGCAGGCATGGTAAACCCCACACGGAGCAAGACCAAATAGGGAGGGAGCCGCGGGTTCAGAGCCAGACGCGCGGCACGTACCGGCCCGGTACGGCAAGGCGGCTCAAGGGGGCTTTCCGGTGACGAGAAATCGTCGCAGGTCTGCTCCATGCAATGGCCGAAACCTCCGGGTAGGTCGCTGATGAGCGTCCGCGGCGACGCGGCGCCTAGAGGAATGACCGCACAAGGATCCGCAAGGATCCGGGACAGAATTCGGCTTATAGGTCCCTCTGCCGAATTCACCGGACGCCGCGAGGGCGTCGATGACAGCCCCGGCGGGGAGAAATCCCGCCGGGGCTGACCCATTTTGTTTCACATTTTGGGAAATCGCGGCGCGGGCTGAGCTTATTTTCGTGTCTGAAATCATTCCGTGTTTCAACAACTTATCGAAAAATTGAGTGTGGACCGATCATGTCCTTACAAAACATGAAGAATTTTTAATATTGTCCGACTACCACAAAGGTATCCTTATGTGTATATTACGAATCATTGAAAGTAACCATGATTATGGTGACTTTGTGCGGTTTTGGATAGTTTCTCTGGACATCGTCAGCCCCTTGAAACAAAACCAGACTCACGTTCCCTTTCCAGCAAGCGCAAGCCCAATTCGCTCGTAGTCGTTTTTATTTGGAAGACCGCACGTTGCCTTCCAGGACAAGAACCCCTCCCCCCAAAAATACGCCTCCTGGCCATTTGCCCGGTGGATGCAGGCGGTACTCCGATTTAGACCGCACTGCAAAGCAGTAAGCAGTTAACGATGGCGATATCGTGCATTTTGAACGACATCCGCCTGCGTGATTTCGCCATGGGGGCCTCATACGTGGATTGCACTGTATTCGCACAGCGGTTTCGATTGGGAAAGTGGCAGAACTTTGAGCACGACTGCACGAAAGACGAACTGGACGCCGTAATCGACTCCGCACAAGCAA
>DASVLI010000229.1:0-1659 GCA_036384955.1 Occallatibacter sp. | reverse complement strand
GGCGCCACGCCGTATCTGCATCTCAGCAATCCCTACCCGAACGGCTTGAACCAGCCGCCAGGCAACGCACTGGGCCTGCTGAACGATGTGGGCTACGACGCCATTGGCCCCATCCGCACCATGATCCGCACGCCGTACCTGCAATCGTGGAGCCTCGGCGTCGAGCATCAGTTCCCCTGGAGCGTGCTGCTGGACGTGGAGTACATCGGCAAGAAGGGTACGCACCTGTACTTTGGCGGAGCCAACAGCCTGAACCATCTGGGCCGCCAGGTGGAGAGCTACTCCAGCGATCAGTTGAATGCCCTCTACACCATGGTCGACAACCCGTTCTACGGTGTCATCACCGACCCCAACAGTTCGCTTGCGTATCCCACGGTGAGCGAATTGCAGCTAGAGCTGCCGTATCCGCAATTCACCGGCGTCATCACTGACGTTCCGGCCATCGCCAACTCCATCTATCACGGTCTACAGGTAACGGCGGAGAAGAACTACTCCAACGGCCTGCAGTTCCTGCTTACCTACACGTGGTCGAAGTCGATTGACAACTCCTCGACCGACGACGACAACATCACCTGGCTGGGCGGCTTCTTGAGCCTGCAAAACCCCAACGACACCAAGGCCGAGCGCAGCCTTTCCAGTTTCGACGTTCCGCAGGTGCTGCAGGCCAGCTATACCTACGACTTGCCCATCGGCCGCGGAAAAACTTTCTTCCCGAACATGCCGCGCGTGGCGCAGGCGGTGGTCGGCGGCTGGAAGACCAACGGTGTGTGGCGCATCTCCGCCGGCCGTCCGCTGGGCTTCCAGGTGGCCGATGGCATTTCGCTGCCCACCTACGGCACGCAGCGCCCCAACCTGGCAGGCAAGCCGAAGCGCAACACCAGTCCCGACTGGATTGACAACAACTTCTTCGCCAACCCTGAGGTCTTCTTACGGCCCGATGACTACACACTGGGCACCGCGCCCCGTACGATGGGCGATGTGCGCTCTCCCAAATCCTCCGATGTCGATCTCTCACTGGAGAAAGACTTCTCCCTGGAGTCGCTGCGGAAAGGCATGAGCGCGGAGTTCCGCATCGAGGCGCAGAATGCTTTTAACCATCCGGTCTTCGGTTCGCCGTCCACCTCAGTTGACAGCGACGACTTCGGACTTGTGACCTACACCGCCAATGGACCGCGCGAAGTTCAGCTCGGTCTCAAGATCTCGTTCTAACGTTCAACGCAGCATACAAGAGAAAGGCCCGGCTTTTGCCGGGCCTTTCTTTTTGCGCATCCAGGCATGTCAGGCGAGTGAGATCTTGCCGTCGACCGTCTTGGTGAACGCGTGCAGCACTCGGCCGTTTGAATCGATGTGCCGCAACGTGAGCGCATGCGCTGTGGCGGAGAGATGGCTGAAGCCATAAATCTTTTGCGCGTATGGGCCGCGCTTTGAGGGGTCGATCTTCAAGTCGTACAAATCCGCGCCGCCGCCGCCGGAGAGGAAGAAGCTCGTCGGGTGGCCTTCGAACTCCAGATGCTGCAAGTCGTGGTCGTGCCCCGCCATGTAGAGTGCGACGTTGTGCTTGCGCAGCAGCGGATCCCAGTCGCGAATCAACATCGCGTGGTCGCCGTGCGGCCCGTCGGAGTAGATGGGGTGATGCGCAATGACCGCGAGGAACGGCGT
>DASVLI010000228.1:0-3289 GCA_036384955.1 Occallatibacter sp. | reverse complement strand
GGGATACGGCGACGGCGGGATGTTCGGGTGTTGCAGCTGACGGCGGACGGGTAGTGCAGTTGCATTCATGCGTATACGCTCGCAACTTGGGTTGGCCATGGGCGCGTGCGCGCCGGTTGTCTGGGTAGAAGCCGTTAATCGGTGCGCTCGACCAGCAGTACCTGCTCGTCGTTGTCGACTTCCTGGAACTTAACTTCGATGATTTCCCTGCTGCTGGTTGGCACGGAGCGGCCCACATAGGTTGCCTCAATGGGCAGCTCGCGGTGGCCGCGGTCGATAAGCACGGCCAGTTGCACGCGGCGCGGACGGCCGTGGTCAAAGAGCGCGTCCAGCGCGGCGCGAATGGTGCGGCCGGTGTAGAGAACGTCATCGCACAGCACCACGTCGCGGCCGTTCACGTCAAAGCCGATGGAGCCCGGCGTCACCACGGGGCGCACGTCGGCCGTCGTCAGATCGTCGCGGTAGAACTGGATGTCGAGAACGCCGGTTTCAATTTCGCGTTTTTCAATGCCGGAGATCAGCTTGCCCAGCCGCTCGGCCAGCGGCACACCGCGCCGCTTGATGCCGACCAGCGCCAGGTCGGCGCTGCCATTGCTCTTCTCCACAATTTCGTGCGCGAGCCGGACCAGCGTCCGTTCAATCTCCGAGGCGGACATCAGCCTGCCCTTTACGCGCAGGTTCAACTTCTTGGGCTCTTCGCTCATGGGCACTCTCTTGCCGGTTGTCTGGCGTGGTGGTCACACACACTCCTGCCCCCTCGCAAGCCATGCGTGTGGTGAGTCTTCTCGTGGGATGATACGAGCCTTGGCGGCCAAGGGCAAGTTGTGGAGAACTCGATCAAAATGCGCGAATGCGCCACTGCCGCTACGAGAGCGAGATGTTCTGCCGCCGCGCCGACATGCGCGCGCCCAGCGCCCCGCCCACCGTGGCGAACAGCAAAAGGAAAAATGAATTGAAGGCAAAGCCGAAGGCCTCAATGCCGGCGTGCCCCCAGATGGAGAGCATCCACTTTTTCTGCGCATCCAACTGGCTCTGGTCGGTGACATTCACCTGCGAGGCAAACTTCGTGGTCAACTGCTGGGTCATCTCGATGCGGTTCTGCCATTCGCCGTCAATCTGGCTGCCGTGATGCAGGACGTAACGTTCGGTGAACAGCATGCCTCCGGCTACGGCAAAGGCCAGCCAGCCGGCCAGCAGGCCGGTCACAAGCCCAATGCGCGCTCCGGCGCCGGTGGTAATGCGGAGGGGCTGGTTGCGCCGCACGTAGAGCGCAACGGCCCAGGCCGCTGCGGCAGCCATCCAGAACACGCCCAGCAGGCTCATGCGCGAAGCGCCGTTGCACAGCAGCCCCGCCGGCAGGCCGAAGCTGGCCGCATACACAAGTGCTTTTTTCCAATCCACTGAGCTGGCATCGCGCTGCGCCACAACATCGCGCTCGCCCTCAACCCGCGACTCGCTCTCTTCGGCGGTGTACACCAGTTGCGGCAGCCCGCAGGTGGGGCAGAAGCAGCCGCTCTCAGGCAGGGGCTGATGACAGCGCTGGCAGGTTGCATCCATGGCTACTACGAGCCTATCGCATGGGGCTGCCGGGTGTGCAACTGCGGAGTTGTCTTAGCTGACCAGGTGCGAGGCGACAATCTCTTCGGCGGCCTTCACGGCCTGGTCCAGCGTCATGTCCGTCGAGTCGAGCAGAACCGCGTCGTCGGCGGCTTTCAAGGGCGAGTCGGCACGGTTGCGGTCGCGCTCGTCGCGCGCACGCAGCTCGCGAATCACTTCCTCGGGCGGTACCGTGGCTGCCGGTCCCAGCTGGTCGAAGCGGCGCAGCCCGCGCACTTCCGGCGCGGCGTCGAGAAAGATTTTCACCTGTGCATGCGGAAAGACGACTGTGCCGATGTCGCGGCCTTCCATTACTACGCCGCCCTGAGCGCCCATTTGCTGCTGCATCTGGACCATCCAGGCGCGAATCGCGGGAAAGACGCTGACGCGCGAGGCGGCGTCGGTTACGGTCTGGTTGCGGATGAGGCCGGTCACGTCCTCGCCATCAAGCAGGACGCGGTTCTCTTCCTCACCGGGCTCAAGACGAATCTCAGTCTCCGTGGCCAGCGTCTGCAACGCGGAGACATCCTCGAGAGGCAGATCGGAGCGCAGAGCCTTCAGCGCGAAGGCGCGGTACATCGCGCCTGTCTCCAGGTTCAGCAGGCCAAAATGGCGCGCCAGGTGGCGGGCGATGGTGCTTTTGCCCGCTCCTGCCGGTCCGTCGATGGCGACAATGATGCCCTGGGTGTTCTTCAGTGGCGGTCGTTCTGGGCTACTCATCCGCGTTTCTTCGTGGTTTGGCTCTTCCGGGCCGTGAATCCGTAGCGCTTGGCGCCGCCTGCGCTCACCGTGGCTGTGCGCGTGGGCTTGCGATTACCGCGCGCGTCGCTGCGGACCTTGCCCGCCGGGCGCGCAGTGGACGAAGCCTTGACGCCGGATTTTGCTGCCGGACGGCCGGTCGGCTTGCTCCACGTCTTGGGCTTGGCGCCGTTGCTGCTGCGGTGCGATCCGTTTCCGTTTGCGTTGCTGCTGCCATGCGCGCTTTTGGGCTTGGAGCTGGACCAGCGCGGCGAAGCCGCAGGCCGTGCAACCGTTCCGCTGCGCTTGGGGCCGGCGGCGCGCGACTCGGCAGGGCGGCGCGTACCGCGGCTCACAGGCTTGGCTGGACGGCGATCGCGTCCAAGCGTGCTGTGGGCGCGGCTGCGGCCGTTGTGCGGACGCGGCGCTTCCACCGGGGTGCTTGCCACAGGCTGCGGCGCTGCTACAGGCGCTGCGGGAACCACCGGAGCCTGCTCCACCAAAGGCTTGCGCGGCTCAAACGTAGGGCGCGGCGGCACCAGCGAGCGGGCCGGCGAAGGTGTGTGGTGCGCTTCCTCGTCGCGGAAGAAGTACGAAGCCGACGACATGGCCGAGCTGGTGTAGGTGGTCTGAATCGGACTGAACTCCGGCAGCGTGCCGGCCACGTAGAAGTGCGGCGCATGGCCCAGGGAAATGGTGTGCACCTGGCGGGTAGCCACCAGGCCGCACAGAACCTCGCGCACCTTGCTGCGCGCCGTCAGCGGAGAGAGGAACATCTCCACCTCTTCCATGCTGGCCGCGATAACCGCCTGCAGGTAAATGGAGGCCAGCACGGAGATGGCCGTAACCTGCGAGGTCGATGCGCCTTCGGCGATGGCCTTCTGGAAGCGATGGCGGAGCAGTTGCCACTTGGCGGCCTTGCCCGGCGCTTCAATCACAGGAATGATGCGCAATT
>DASVLI010000227.1:0-20765 GCA_036384955.1 Occallatibacter sp. | reverse complement strand
GGAGCGCAGCGCGGTGGAAGTAACCCACCACGGCGGCAAGCAGCTCACGCCCAACGGTGTCGGCATCTGCAACCCAGCCTTCGACGTGACCCCGGCCAAATACACCACGGCAATCTTCACCGAGCGCGGCGTGTTGCGCGCTCCGTTTGCCGAAAGCCTGCGTGCCATGGAGTTGGCCGCAAAGTAGCGCGGCCAACTAGAGTAGGGAGAGGCTGGGCCGTGAGCTTTATCTTCTCCATCTTCCGGTTGCGCCACCCCTCGCTGGCGCGCGCCCTCGTGCTCTCGCTCGGCTCTTTTGCGCTTAGCCTCCGCCTGGCCGGCTTCCCGCGTATTGAGGACCTGCACAACTCACCCTGGCAAAGCGCGGTGTTAGTGCTGGCGGTGTGGGGTATGGCGGAAATCGCACGCTGCCTGCGCCGCTCCTGGAGCCTTTACCACGCCGGAGTGCTCCTGCTCTTCTATGCCAGCCTGATCATCGTTGCGCTGGTGGCGTTTCTTATTTTCTTCCCGTAGATGCGCCGCTGCGCAGCAGCAGTGCACCGAGCACGATGAGCGCGACCCCGAGCAGACCGTAGAAAATCTGCAGCCACATCACCACGCGCAGCAGAATGCACTCAATCACAATCCAGCCCAGCAGTACGCATCCCTGCGCACCCACCGCCAGCGCATAGCCGGGCCTACGCTTCAGCACCATCCAAAGCGCTGCCAGCGCCAGCAGCCCATTGGCGGTGAGCAGAATCATGCCGGGAACAAGAAAGCTTCGAAACGGCGTGTGCTCCAGCAGGCTCGGCGGAAAAACGCCGCCCCCATCCGGATGCATCAGCATGGGCACCGCGCCAGCGATGGCGCTGAGCCCCAAAAACGCGAGCAAAGCAATGGCACTTCCCCGAACGCCTTTCATCGGCGCACCTCGTCGCAATCTTCTGGGGAAGCGGCTCAAGTCTACCGCACTTTTCCACGCGCAATGCCGCCGGGGTTTTGTAGCATGAGGCAAAGCGCAGCCAGCCGCAGCAGCAGCATCGCGGCGCAATTCTTGCGCTGGAGGAAGAAATGCTCAAGGGCTTTCGTGATTTTGTTCTTCGCGGCAACGTACTCGATCTCGCTGTCGGCGTCATTATCGGCGGTGCCTTCGGCACTGTGGTCACGTCACTGGTCAAAGACGTGTTCACGCCTTTCATCGGCAGCCTGATGGGCACACCCGACTTCAGCGCCATCAAGATCGGCAGCATCATGCTCGGCAGCTTCCTTAACGCCGTCATCGCCTTCCTCATGGTCGCCGTGGCCGTCTATTTCTTCATCGTGCTGCCCGCCAACGCGCTCACCGCGCGCATGAAGAAGCCCGAAGCCGCCGCCGCGCCTACCACCAAACCCTGTCCCGAATGCCTCAGCGACATTCCCATCGCCGCCAGACGCTGCGCCCACTGCGCCCAGTCCGTGGCGTAGCACGATACTGCGGGCCGGCGCAGAGGCCGGCCCGCAATCCCTCAGTCCAGCCCGTGCAGCGCGGGCGAAGCCGTATAGAACCCCGCGAACGCCACCGCCGCCAAACCCGCCATCATTGCCAGCGCATGCCCCGTGGCAATGTGCCGCGAGAGTTCACCTGCCAGCAGCGCACCCAGCGGCGGCAAGCCCAGAAAGCTCGTTGCATAAATGCTCATCATCCGTCCGCGCATCTCGTCGCTCGACAGATGCTGCAGGCTCACGTTGAAGCACGAAATCATCAGAATCCCGTCGAAGCCCTCAAAGAATGCGAACAGCGACGTGAGTGCGAAATTTGTCGAATAGCAAATGCCGACAATGCACAGAAAGAAGACGATGCCGCATCCCGATAGCAGCGCGCCGCGCCGCCGCAGGTTGCCCACAGCGGCAATGGTCAGCGCGCCAAGCACCGCACCCAGCCCGCTGAAGGCCATCAGCAAACCCAGCCCGCGCGCATCGCTGTGCAACTGTACCTTGGCAAAGTACGGCATGAATGTCAGGTAGGGAATCCCCAGCAGGCTCACCACCATGGTCATCCACATCAACACCCACATCTGCCGTTCACTGTGCAGATAGCGAAACCCACTGCGCAGGCTCAGCCACATGCTCTCGCGCTTCGGCTCCGGCTCCTTCGGGTAGCGGATCTGCGTCAGCGCCCACAGCACCGCGAGAAAACTCACACCATTTAGAAAAAAGTTCCCGGCCACGCCCACCGCAGCCATGGCGTAGCCGCCCAGCGAAGGACCCACAATGCGCGACATGTTGAACTGCGCCGAGTTCAACGCAATCGCATTGGTCAAATCCTCGCGCTCCACCAGCCGCGGCACCATCGCCTGATAACTCGGCGCATTCATCGACATAGCGCAGCCATTCAAGAAAGCAATGGCCGCCACGCCCCACACGTGAATGCGATGGAAATACGCCAGCGCCGCCAGCACAAACGCCAGCGTCATCATCACCGTCTGCGTCACCATCAGCAGCCGGCGCTTGTTCGCGCGGTCGGCAATCACTCCGCCAAACAGCGTAAAGAACAGGAACGGAATCGAGCCGCAGAAGCCCACCACGCCCAGCCAGAACGACGAGTTCGTCAGCTCCAGCACCAGCCAGCCCTGCGCCACGTTCTGCATCCACGTGCCAATGTTCGAAAGAAAGTTGCCGCTCCAGAAGATGCGGAAGTTGCGGTTGCGCAGCGCGCGGATTATCGGCGGCAGTTGCCGCTGCCGCACCAGCATGCGCTCCACCTCGGCCGCATCCGTCAGCTCTGGAATCGGCGGCTGGTCTCTCCTATCGGTCGAAGCGCTCAGGCGGGGAACCTCCATTTCCTAGTGTAAGCTGGGTTAAATCTTCGGCAGCGCATGCACGCCTGCTCGCCGGGGCTTCCCGCACGCACGTTCACCTTGCCCGCTCCAGGGAGGAGCTTCGACTGTCTATGCGGAAATTCATCCTTGCCTTCACTCTCGCCTTCGCGCTCCTCGCCGCCGCCCATGCACAAACCAGCCCCGTCCTCGCTTCGCAGGGCGCTGGCGCCATCACCCTCAAGGAGGCCTCGACCGAAGAGCGCTTCCTCGATGTGCCCAGCGCAAAACTGGCCGGCGAAGAGCTCAAGATTCTCACTGCTGCTCCGCACATCGCCTCCTCGCCCGAGGACCTGAAGACCGCGCAGTACGTCGCCGAGAAATTCCGCGCCGCCGGGCTTGAGACCGAAATCGTTCCCTATCGCGTGCTGATGAATCAGCCCAAAGTGGTGCGCGTGGAGGCCATCAACTCCGCCGGCAAGTCCATCATGTCCGGCCCAACGCGCGAGCATGTCTCGAAGGATCCCTATCAGGACGACCCGCGCGTCGTAATGCCCTTCAACGGATCCTCCGGCTCGGGCGACGTGACCGGCGAAGTAGTCTACGCCAACTACGGCCGCCTTGAAGACTTCAAGGAACTCGACAATCGCCACATCGACCTGCGCGGCAAAATCGTCATTGCGCGCTATGGCGGCAACTTCCGCGGCGTCAAAGTCTATCTCGCCGAGAAGCGCGGCGCCGTCGGCGTCATCATCTACAGCGACCCGCAGGACGATGGCTACTACAAGGGCGACGCATATCCCAACGGCCCGTGGCGGCCCGATACCGGCGTGCAGCGCGGCTCGGTGCAATATCTCTTCCGCTATCCGGGCGACCCTGAAACCCCGGGCGTTGCCTCCACCCCCGACCTGCCTGACTCGGCGCGCAGCAATCCCGACAACAACCAGCCGCACATCGTCTCCATTCCGCTCAGCTATCACGATGCCGCGCCCATCCTGCAATCGCTCAAAGGCGCCAGCGTGCCCGAGGGCTGGCAGGGCGCGCTTCCCTTCCGCTATCACCTCGGCCCCGGCGGCGCGCGTGTGCACCTGGTCTCGCAGCAGGATTACCAGCGCCGCACCATCTGGGATGTCGTAGGCCGCATCAAAGGCACCGAGTTCCCCGACGAGTGGGTCGTTGCCGGCAATCATCGCGATGCCTGGGTCTACGGCGCAGTCGACCCCAACAGCGGCACGGCCTCCATGCTTGAGGCCGTGCACGGCATCGGCACGCTCATCCATTCCGGCTGGCGTCCCCGCCGCACGCTCATCTTCTGCAGTTGGGACGCAGAAGAGGAAGGCCTCATCGGCTCCACCGAATGGGTTGAGCAGCATGCCGAGCAAATGAAGCACGCGGTCGCCTACTTCAACGTGGACGTCTCCGTCTCCGGCCCGCGCTTCGGAGCCTCCGCCGTCCCCTCGCTCAAGGAGTTTGTCCGCCGCGTCACCAAGGCCGTGCCCAGCCCGGTCGGCGGCACTGTCTTCGACCAGTGGAAGCTGAACCAATCCCAGCAAAACGAGCATCGCAAGTCGAACGCGCCGCCCACTCCTGGCGAAGAGGTCCGCGTCAGCGACCTTGGCTCGGGCTCCGACTTCACGCCCTTCCTGCAGCATGCTGGTGTGCCTTCGGCCGACATCGGCTCCGGCGGCGACTACGGCGTCTATCACTCAACCTTCGATGATTACGCATGGTTCGTGCAGAATGCCGATCCGCACTTCGAGTATCTGCAGCAGATGGCGCGCGTCTTCGGCCTTGAAACCATTCGCATGGCCGATGCTGACGTGCTGCCCTACGACTACGCCGAGTACGCGCGCGAGGTGAAGGCTTACATCGCCGCTGCCAAACGCAAGGCCGAGGACGAAAAGCTCGAAAGTCTCGACTTCAGCGCCGCCGAGGCCGCGGCCGCGCGCTTTGCAACCGTCGCGGAAAAGGCTCACGCCTTCGACATGACTCCGCCCGTGGACCTGAAGCGTGCCAACACCGCACTGCGCAACACCGAACTGGCCCTGCTTTCGCCTAACGGTCTGCCCAACCGCCCCTGGTACCGTCACGTCATCTACGCGCCGGGTGAATTCACCGGCTACGCTGCCGTCGTCATTCCCGGCGTCAACGAAGCCATCGACGCGCACGACCAGACCACCGCCGCCGCGCAGCTCACCGTGCTTGCTCAGGCTCTCGACCGTGCCGCAACCACGCTGGAGGGTGCACTTTAGACCAATTTGGCTCATTCTGGCGCCAGGCCGGAATGAGCCATCAAACGTGATTCAAATCACACATGTTGCGCACACCCGTTGACCCTGACACTCCATCCCCGTATCGTTGAGTCAGTTATGAAAACGTCGTCCAATTCGGTCCGTATCGGCATCGCGGTGGCAATCATCCTGGCCACCATCGGCTGGCTCGCCATGTCTGGCTACAGCTCCAGCAAGAGCTACTACGTCACCCTCGCCGAACTGGGCGGCCTGGGCGACAAGGCCTACAAGGCCAACCTGCGCGTGGAGGGCTTCGTCAAGCCCGGTTCCATCGAGCAGAACGGCACTCACGTCGTCTTCATCCTCGACGAGTTCGAAAGCCACTCCGCCAAGGCCGGCACCGGCCGCACCATGCGTGTGACCTACAACGGCTCTGAGCCGCCCCCGGACACCTTCAAGGACGATGCACAGGCCCTCGCCATGGGCACCTACGGCCGCGATGGCGTCTTCCACGCCAACCAGCTGCAGGCCAAGTGCGCCAGCAAGTACGCGCCGCAGCCTGGCGCCAAGCCCGGTGCTCCGCCCGCCGCACAGCCCGGTCCGCGCGCCGCAAATGCGCCCGCCAATCCCAGCCAGCCCGTGGCAAACTGAACCCATGACACTCGCCGGCCCCCAGGCAGCCCCGCCTGTTCTGTGCGCGCGGGTTGACCAAGTTTCCAAGCTCTTCGGCTCCTTCGCGGCACTGCGCCAGATCTCGGTCGATCTCGAGCCCGGCCGCTGTTACGTTCTTCTTGGCGAAAACGGCGCAGGCAAATCCACTCTCCTCCGCACACTGGCCGGTCTTTTGCGCCCCACCTACGGCAAAATCACGCTCTTCGGTGACCAGACCCCGCAGCAGGCCCGTGCACGCATCGGCTACATGAGCCACGCGCCCATGCTCTACGACGAGCTGACCGCGCAGGAGAATCTCCGCTACTTCGCCAGCCTCTATCCGGGCCGCGAATGCCTCTCGCCTGAAGAGGCGCTGACCCAGGTTGGCCTTGACCCAAAACTCGAGCGCACCTTCGGCCAGTACTCGCAGGGCATGCGCCAGCGCACCTCGCTGGCACGCGTGCTGCTGCCCGTGCCAGAGCTGCTGCTGCTCGACGAGCCCTTCTCCAACATGGACATCGAGTCCGCGCGCCAGATGGTCACGCTGCTTGCCGGATTCCGCCAGCACAATCGCACCATCGTGCTCACCACCCACCAGCGCGAGCTGGCCGCGCCCATTGCCGACTACGTGCTCACCCTGCGCGCCGGCCGTGTCGCCGATTTCTCGAAAGGAAGCCCGATCCTATGAAGACCAACGGCGCGCGCTTCCTTGAGTCGCTCGGCATTCCCTTCACCCTGCAGGAGTACGAGGTCGACCCCAACGATCTCTCCGCCATCGCCGTGGCCCAAAAGGTCGGCATGCCGCCTGAGCAGGTCTTCAAAACATTGTTGTGTACTGGGGCCCCCAGCGACAGGTCTTCGTCGCTGGGGAGTAGGAGCGGCCCGCACGAATTTGTCTTCGCCGTCATTCCCGGCGATGCCGAGCTCGACTTCAAAAAGCTCGCCCGCATCTGCGGTCTGCGCAAGGCTGAAATGGTCTCACTCAAGGATGTGCAGCCGCTTACCGGATACATCCGCGGCGGCGTCACCGTCTTCGGCGCTAAGAAATCCTTCCCCGTGTACGTGGATGAGACAGTGATCCTCTTCGACAAGATCAGCGTCTCGGCCGGAGCGCGTGGCACGCAGCTCATCCTCGCGCCGGACGACTACCTCCGCGCCGCCAAAGCTCTCGACGTCCCCGTCGAAACCGCCGACCTGACTAAAGCATCCCAGCCTGATCATTCAGGTACCCCAGGTCTCGCTGCTGAAACCTGGGAAAGCAAAGCAGCTGGCACAGGTGACCGCTCATGACCCGCGCCCTCTGGACTCACCTCATCAAGGATCTGCGCATTGAGTGGCGTTCCAAAGAAGCCATCAACTCCATGCTCTTCTTCGCGCTGCTGGTGGTTGTGCTCTTCTCGCTGGCCTTCGATCCGCGCGGCGCATTCTCGCAGCAGATTGCCGGCGGCGTGCTCTCGGTGGCCGTCATGTTCGCCTCGGTCAGTGCGCTCAATCAGGCATGGGCGCGAGAAATCCGCCATCAGGTGCTCGATGCGCAACGCATGGCGCCTTCGCCCGGCGCGGAAATGTTTCTGGCCAAGGTGCTGGCCAACTTCCTCTTCGTCACCATCGTGCAAATCGTCCTCGCGCCAGTCTTCCTCGTCATGTACAACCTCGACGTGCAGGGCCAGGCGTGGCAGTTGCTTCTGGTGCTGCCGCTCGGCACATGGGCGCTGGTAGCCAACGGAACCTTCTTCGCCGCGCTCTCCATCCGCAGCCGCAACCGCGAACTGCTGCTGCCGCTGATTCTCTTCCCCATCTTCATTCCCGCGCTGCTGGCCATGGTGCAGGCCACCGGAGACATTCTTACCGGCGCCGCCGACCCCACCCTCTGGATCAAGCTGCTGGCCGGCTACGACATCATCTTCACCACCGTCAGCCTGCTGCTCTTCGACGTCGTTCTCCACGCCGAATAGTCGCGCCTTCAGCACAGAGCTGCGCGCAAGTCACCTTCGATTCCGAAATTGGGACACTGCTGTGCCTCGGATGTTTTTGGGATTCTCTCATCCGGTTCGCCCATCTTCTCTGCTTCGTCCTTTCCAAGCCATCCTAGAATCCAGCCTGAACCACGCTCATTCCGGACGTGCGGCTGAGCCGGCCGTGTCCTTTGCCACTGCTGTACATCCACGCCCGGATCAAGGAGAACTGTATGGCGGCCATCACACAATGGCTCGGACAACTCGCGACCGGCTATCGCGTGCGCGCCGAGCGCAGACCGTTACCCGGCCTGACTGCTTTTCACTGGAACGGCCCCATCGCCGAAGCCGACAGAATTCACAACATCAGCGCCAGCGGCGTCTATCTCGACACCCGCGCGCACTGGACGCAGAATGCCATGGTCTCCCTCACGCTCCGTCCAGATGCGCAGCTGCTCGGACAGAACGATCAGTCGGTCTCGCTCATGGCCAAAGTGGTACGCCGCGACCGCCGCGGTGTCGCGCTTTCCTTCCTGCTGCCCAAGGATCTCGACCTCACTCTGTGGGCCAATCCGTTGCAGGCGCCGCACCGCAAGGTCGAGGCGGCAGACATCGTGCGCGAGTTCCGCCTGGCCAAGGCGCTGGCCTTCATCGATGCCATCTCACCCTCAACCTCTACGCGTGTTCGCCGCCTGATGCGCGGTGAGCTCAGCACCTATCGCATCCTCGGCGCGGTAGAGATTGCTCTGCGCGCCGAAGCCATGATGTTCCAGCGCTCCGAACAGGCCAAGCCCACCGCCGATCCGGCCGCCGTGCTGCGCATTCTCATCGATGGCTCCTGGGCCGACGACGATCGCCGCCTCAACATGTGGGCGGGGCTGCTCTCCGTCGCTCCTGCCAGCGCCGGCTGCTATCCCCTGCGCGACCTGATCCACGCCATGAGCCAGCTGGCCTCCTCGCATGCCCAGTTGCTCATCACCGCCTGCAAGCGCACCCACAAAATCGGCCTTGAAGACGGCGTCATCTCCGCACTGCCGCTGGTGTGCACCACCGAGGAGATGGTTGCGCTGGCCGAAACCCACGACCTGCACCGCATTGACCGCGAGCTTGACCACATGGCCGACCTCGGCCTTTTCATCCGCCGCGAAAAATCGCGCTTCTTCGTCGCCATTGACGACACCACCATGACCCCCAGCCGGCTCGGACTTGAACTCTACGCGCGTGGCTGCGGACATCATGGCTCGCTCAGCGACTTCTACGGCGTCACCTTCTCTGACTTCTCGATTCTCGGCGCCATGAATTAAGGGCGGCCCGCAGGCCGCCCCGTGTCATGTTTCTCTTTCACGCGTCTACGCCGGCGACTCACTCGCCCCGGCCAGCTCGCGCGGACTTCCGCCGCCTGCATCGTCATCGTCGCCGGCCGCCTTGATCATGAATGCACCGCGCATCAGCAACGGCGTCACCAATGTGGTCAGCAGAACAACCGTCACCATCACCGCCACTTCGTACTCCTGGAAGATACCCGTGGTCGCCGCCATCGCTGTCACAATCAGGCCCACTTCACCGCGGGAGATCATGCCACAGCCCACCCGCAGACTGCGCACCGGCCCCATGCCCATGCCCAGCGCGGCCGCGCCGCAACCCACCAGCTTGCTGAACATGGCAACGGCGAAAATAATGCCTAGCAGCGCCCAGTGTCCGCCCAGCGCGCGGAAGTTGCTGGTCAATCCAATCGACACAAAGAAAAGCGGGATCAGCAGGCCGTGCCCAATCGCGTAAAACGTGCGCTCAATCAGAGCCTTCAGCTTGGCGCCCGCGAACACGTAGCCCAGCAGATAGGCGCCCGTGATGCCCGCCACCGATCCCAGCCACTCCGCGCTCACCGCGTACAGCATCACCAGCGAGAGCACGCAGGCCGTCACTGCTTCGTTGGCGTCGATCTTGCGCAGCAGCCGCATCAGCGGATCGATCCAGCGATTGGCAGCGCCATAGGCCACAAAGAAGAAGAAGCCCACGCTCAGCGCAATCAGCATCATGCGCACCAGCAGCGGATGCCCGGCGGCAAACGCCCAATGCGTGTTCAGCCACTCGGCCAGCCACGGCGCAACACCGAAAGCCTCCGCGCTGTTCGAGGCCGAGCCCGCCGCCAGAAACGCCAGCACGAACAAGCCCATCACATCGTCGATAACCGCCGCGGCCAGAATCACCGAGGCCTCCGGCGTGGTCATTTTGCCGGCGTCCATCAGCGTGCGTGCGGAAATCGAAACGCTGGTCGCGGTCAGTGCGCCGCCCAGAAACAGCGATGCATTCCACGGCAAACCCAGCAGGTGCGCCGCGCCCGCGCCCAGAAAGAACGGCCAGATGACGCCGGACAGCGCCACCAGAAACGCCGTCACGCTGGCCTCTTTCACCGCATCGATGTCGGTTTCAAGGCCGGCGATAAACATCAGCACAAAGCCGCCGATCTGCGCCAGCAGCATGAAGGCGTCGCCGGCCGGTGTGCCGCTGAAGAGTTTCAGGTGCAGGATGTCAATGCATCCCGGACCGGCCACCACGCCAACAAGCAGCTCGCCCAGAATGGCGGGAATGCCAAACCGGGAGCTTATCGAGGCAACGATTTTCCCTGCCGGAAGCAGAATCGCGATCAGCAGTGCCAATTGCAGGGGTGCGGGCATTCTCTCCTACTTGGAACCAACCAGAACAGGTGTGCTGCTTTGCCGCGATTTGCGGCCGAACCCAGCCAGCTTTGAAAAAATGCTTTTATAGCCACCGCGCTCAATGCCTTCGCGCATCATGGTGCGGAGTGTGGCAGCCTGCCGCCGCGCCAACTCCGACTGTACCGAATTCGCGGCCAGTTGTGCCGCGCGCTGGGTGTGCTCCGCCGCCTGGTCGCAGATGCGCAGCCGCATCAGCAGCTCGCCAAACTTCAGCCGCGCAATAAAGCAGTCCGGATCCAGATTTACCGCTTCGCGCAGTTCCTCCATCGCCTCCTGCACCTTCAGGTCCACGCTGAGGGCCATGCCCAGCAGGACGCGCACCTCGGGCACATGCGGCGCAAGGTCGACCGCCTGTCGCAGCTGCGCCACCAGATCGGCGCGCTCCTGCGCTTCCAGCACGCGCGGGTCGCGGAACATCCGCTGCAGTGTGCGGCTGGTTTCGCTGGCCAGAGCAGCGGGTAGCGCAACCTCGCCGGCCGTCGGCTGAATCAGAAACATCTGCTCTTCCTGCGTCGTGGAATCTGCAATTTGCTTGGTCACAGTCGTTACTCCAAAGTGCGTTGAAAAGCTCTTACGACAAGGCCACTTCCGCCAGTTTGTTCACCCTGCACTGCCGGCGGCATACGCCGCCGGCAGCACCGGAGCTGAACTGCCGTCTGCTTAGGCGACGGCGGCCTTGTTGGCGGCAACAATGAAGTCCGGCTCGGCCTTGAAGACGAACTCGGGGTAACCGAGTGCGCCCATCTCGGGCAGGTCCAGGCCGGCCACTTCGGTCTCAGCTGAAACGCGCTGGCCGAGGAACAGGTCGAGCGCCCAGTTCAGTACAAAGCTGAAGCTGAACACGAAACCGATCAGTGTCGCAATGCCGATCAGCTGAGCGATCAGCTGGCTGGCATCGCCGTAGAACAGGCCCGTTACGGAGCCGGTTACGCCGTTCCATGCCCCGCCGTAGTTGCTGGTGCCGTCGGCAAACAGACCCACGGAAAGCACGCCCCACAAACCGCAGGTTCCGTGCACCGAAATCGCGCCAACCGGATCGTCCACCTTCAGCGTGTTCTCCACGAACGCGCAGCTGAGGCAGACCAGCACACCTGCGATGAAGCCGATGATCGCGCTACCCGTCGGATTGACGAATCCCGAAGGCGCAGTGATGGCCACCAGACCCGCAAGCAGGCCGTTGGCGGACATGCCGGCATCCGGCTTGCCCTTTAGCACCCACATGTAGAGCAGCGCGCCAAAGGTTCCCGTGCAACCGGCCAGCATGGTGTTGACGGCAACCGAGCCGATGCGCAGGCAGCCTGCGCCCGATGCGCCCAGCGTACTGCCAGGGTTGAAGCCGAACCAGCCAAAGGCCAGGATGAAGCAGCCAATCAGCACGGCCGAAATGTCGTGGCCTATGATGGCGTTCGACGAACCGTCCTTGTTGAACTTGCCAATGCGTGGTCCGATGATCAGCGCCAGCGCCAAAGCCGTCAGTCCGCCCACCGCGTGTACTACGCCCGATCCGGCGAAGTCGCAATAACCTTTGCCCAGTCCGGCGTTCGTGCCCAGCTGCGAGAGCCAGCCCGCGCCCCACGCCCAGTTGGCGAACAGCGGATAAGTGAAGGCGCCCATCAGCACCGACGAAACCGCGAAGGTCATGAACTTCCAGCGCTCGGCCGCGGCGCCGGTCACAATCGTCAGCGCCGTATCCATGAACACCATCTGGAACAGGAAGATCACCATCACACCCACGTCATAGGTGTGACCAGCCAGGAACATGCCGTTCTGGCCAAAGACACCCCAGTTGGTGCCGAACAGGCTGATCAGGTGCTCGCCGTTCAGTGACTGGAGCCCGCCTAGGTTCCCATTGCCGGCTGCGCCGCCCATTTGAATGGCGAAGCCCACGATCCAGTACGCAAACAACCCGCAGCCATACACAAAGAAGTTCATCATGTAGGTGTGGTTGGCGTTCTTCACACGGCAAAGGCCCGCTTCCACCATGGCGAAACCAGCCTGCATGAACATGACCAGGAAGCCCGTGACCAGGGTCCAGGTAAAGTTGATGCCAATCTTGTTCTGACCTACCTGATTGGCAACGTCGCCAAGGGTCAGGCCCACCTTCGCGTCGCCCACCGGCACGTCGCTCACGGTACCGGTCAGCGAGCCGCCAGGGTCGCCGTTGGCCAGCGTGGCCGTGGTTGGCGCCGCACCCGCGGCAGTCTTCAGCTCGGCGGCCGACGCGGAAGGCGCGTCTGCCCGAGCCACAATTCCTGCGCCTGCCACAAGCAGCATGGCCAGCAAACAGAGTGACGATGTAATGCGTGCAATTCTCATCAATTCAGCTCCAGGGTTGGTTGAGTCTTCGCCAGGGAAAGTGGGGATGTGGCTTCTCAGCGTGCCGGCCCTTGCCGGTGCGCCGCGCTAGCCCTTCCAAATTGCGTTCTTGCTGGCCGCCGTCGACAGGAAGTAGAGAACTCCCACCAGCGTCACTGCCAGGCCAACCAGCGTGGTGGCAAACCGGCCCGACACGCTCGACGTGAGGTGAATGCCGTACAGCACAATCAGCCAGCCGCCGACCGCAAACAGCACGCCCAGCGCCTTCATCACCAGCGATTCAACCGCCTTCGGCACCTTGCCTTCCTCCGGCTTGATCCGGATGAATGCAATGAACGAGAACAACAGCGCCGCCAGGCCAAGGAACAACGCTGCCTTGCCCGTGCCTGTGGCCAGTGTGGCAACGCCCGCGGTAGCCGCGGTGATGCCCCCTATGAACAGTGTGAATGCCCTGCCCTGAGATTTTGTTGCCGCCATTACTGCCCTCCTTGGTTTCAAAAAAGTCTGCGAAAATTCAACGCCGGCTTCCCGATCCCGCACCGGCAAATGGTCTACTGGCCGTCACCCGGCCACGGCTCAGCGGCGGTGCGCCTACGCCGCGGGCTTATGCGTGGGCAACGCGAGGAACAGAATGAACTGCGCCAGCACCGTAAGCTCCGCCATCATCGGCGCGCCCACCTGCATGCGCACCATCACCAGCACCAGAACCATCCCGAACCACTGCCACCGCGAGCGGCGCAGCCGTTCCAATCGATCCGTCAGCATAAAGATTCGCTGCGGCGCCAGACCCAGCATGCTGGGCTCTTCCGCGCGCGCGCGGAAACAGGCAATGGCGAAGAATGCCGACAAAAGAAGTTCCACCAGAAGCGCTTGAGTTCCCATACTTCCCTCCGCACTACCCTTCTGGCTTGCTCGGCCCACGCAGAGACACGTGTGCGCTCGCCTGCGCGCGCCCTATTGGCGGCAAGCCCGAAGGTTCAAATTGTCCGAATCAGGTGCAGGTGCGAAAAATCAGGCCGTCGAAGTTGCAGTGCGAGCGATAGGACACTTCCAGACATCGCCTGTTAGCGTCCAATGTGCAATCGATTGCCGAACGGTTATGAAGCGAGCCTAGAGCCCAGTGGCCTCCGTGACAACCTATCCTTTAGTATAGTTTTATGCTTGGAAATAAGGACAAAATAAGGATTTACACGCCATCTTTATACGCGCTAACGGCCCGCGCGAACTGCCTTCGGAGCGTTCTTTACCCGCTCACACATCTTCACCAGGTCCGCAAGTGAGTCAGCCCCCATCTTTTCCATCACATGGCGGCGGTGCAGCTTCACGGTAATCTCGCTCAGCTTCAGTTCGCCGGCGATCTGTTTGTTCAACAGACCCGACGTGACCATACCCATCACTTCTTTTTCACGTTCGGTCAGGGTGGCCATCCGTCCGCGGATGGAATTCAGCACTTTTTCCTCCGCGCGGCGGCTCCGGTCCAGGCTGAAGGCGTGTTCCACGGCCGCCAGCAGCTCCTCTTTCTGGAACGGCTTGGTCAAAAACTCCGTCGCTCCGGCCTTCAGTACCTTGCGCACCATGGGAATGTCCCCGTGCGCGGTCATGAAGATAATCGGAATCCCGGCTCCGGCCTTGCGCAGTTTTTCCTGGAATTCCACACCGCTCATGCCCGGCAGACGCGCGTCCAGCAGCATGCAACCGGCCTGTTCGGCATTCCACTTCCCGGCAAATTCCTCGGCCGAGCCATAGCAAACCGCCGGCACGCCCACCGACTCCAGCAGGTTTTGCAAACCTTCGCAGATCGATGCGTCGTCATCCACGATAAAAACCGCTTCGCCGGGTCGTGCGTCGATGGTCAGCTGTGTACTCATAACTGCGCTCGCAAAGTAAATTGAAAAACCGCTCCGCCTCCGGGCGGATTCTCGGTCCAAAGCCGCCCGTCGTGCGCTTCGACAATACTACGGCAAATGGCCAGCCCCATTCCGATGCCATGCGGCTTGGTGCTGAAGAACGGCTCGAAGATTCGTCCCGCCACCTCAGCCGGCACGCCCGTGCCCGTGTCCATGATCGCCACCTGCACCTCGTCTTCGTCGCGCATCCACGCGCGGATCGTCAGCTCGCGCGGCCCCGGCCTGCCCGCCATCGCGTCCATTCCATTCATCGCCAGGTTCAGCAGCACCTGCTGAATCTGCACCGAATCCAACGGCAACTCGCGCAGCCCCTCGCTGCGAATGACTCGAATCGCTACACCGCGCCGGATTGCCTCCTCGCGCAGCAGCCTCGACAAATCCTCAATCAACCGGCTCAGGTCGGTACGCTGGCGAACCTGCGCCTCCTTGCGGAACAGCGCGCGTACCCTGCTCACCACCGCACTGGCGCGCGTGCTCTCCTGCACAATCTTTTCGGCTGTTGCGGAGGCCTTCTCGATATTCGCCGGCTCGCTGTTCAGCCATTCGCGGCACGCATACGCATGCGTCACCACCGCGGTCAGCGGCTGGTTCAGCTCGTGCGCAATCGAGGCCGCCATCTCCGCCAGGCTCAGCGTGCGCGACAGGTGCGACAAATCCTCCTGCGCCTGCAGCAACTCCTGCTGCGCTTTGTGCTGCCGCTCGATGTCGATATGGATGCCGTACCAGCAGGCAACGTTGCCTTGCTCGGTGTGCTGCGGCAAACTGCGCATCAAGTACCACCGGTAGCCGCCCTCGCGCGAACGCACCCGCGCCTCCACCTCCAGCGGCTGCCCGGTCGCAAGCGAACGCGCCCAGTTCTGCCGGAACAGCGGCTCATCCTCCGGATGCAGCACGCTGAAGAACCCGTCCCCCTTCAGCCCCTCCAGGTCCACGCCCACCGACTCGCACAGATGGTGATTGCAATACTCAACCTGCCCCTCCGCATCGGTGCGCCAAATCTGCTGCGGAATCGCTTCGGTCAGCATGCGCAGTTGCCGCACACTCTCGCGGTACTCCTGGTTCGAGTGCTCCAGTTCCGTGGTCCGCACGCGCACTTCGGCGTCCAGTTCGTCGCGCGCCACGCGCATCGCTGTCTCTGCCCGCTTGCGGATGATACTCATCACGCCAACCCCTGCTGAACACAGAATGAAGGCCACCAGAAAGGCCAGCTCATCCTTGCTCACGGTCATCGAGTTGTACGGCGGCACAAAGTAGTACGAGATGAGCACCGACGACAGCGCCACCGAGATTAGCCCGGCGGTCTTGCCGCCAAGCCAGGCGCTGGCCATTACCGCTATAAAGAACAGGAAGACAAACGGGTAAGTCAGGAACCTCTGCAGCGGCGCGGAGAGCGCCAGCGCTGCCAGCACCAGCCCCATCGCCACCAGTGTCGGCTTGACGGCGCGCCGCATCATCCACACACGCACGCCGCCGCTGGCCGCAGAACTCATGCAGGCATCATAAATCGTTGATTTTCTTTGGTGCGGATTGAATTCAGGACTGGGCGCGAATCAGCAGGCAGGTGATGTTGTCGTGCCCGCCGGCTTTCTTGGCCGCATCCACCAGACATTTGCAGGTCTCGTCCAGATCCTGCCCGTCGGCCATATACGTCTGGATGACCGCATCAGGCAGCTCGCGCGTCAGCCCGTCGGAGCAAAGCAGGAACAGATCGCCCGGCTCAGTCTCCAGCTCGAACACATCCGGCGTCACCCGGCTTTGCGTGCCCAGCGCGCGCGTAATCACATTGCGGAAGGGCGAGCGCTGCGCTTCGGCGGGGCTCATGCGGCCCAGCCGTACCTGCTCCTCAACCAGTGAGTGGTCCAGCGTCAGTTGCTCCAGCCGGCCGTTGCGCAGCCGGTAGCCGCGGCTGTCGCCAATATTCAGCAGCCACGCCCGTTGTGCGCGTGCAATCAGCGCCACCATGGTGGTGCCCATGCCGCTCAATCGGCTGTTGCGCTGTGCGCGCTCATAGATGGCTTGATTGGCCGCGTCCACGGCCTGCTCGGCCGCCCCCGAAAGCTCGTCCCCGTTCTGCGCGGGCTGGCCGCCGAACAGCTTCAGCACTTCGTCAACGGCGATTGAGCTGGCCACTTCTCCGGCCGCCGCGCCGCCCATGCCGTCGCACACCACAAACACGCCGTCCTCAACCGAGTAGCCGAAGGCGTCTTCGTTGGAGGGTCGCTTGCGGCCCCGGTCGGTCAACGCAGCTGCTAGATATTGGACGACTGCCGTGGCCAAGAATCTTCCCCCATCAGCCAGTGTACACAAGCTTGAATCAGCTGAACACCCTGTCAACACTGGCGCTGCTTACCGTGGAGTTGCGGATAATGGTACCGATGGAGGCAGGTCGTACACCTCAATCGACCCCCCATTTAACACCGCCGCGCGCCGCCCATCGGGCGAAAGTGCCACGTTTCCACCACCATCCAGCACCGGGCTGGCCGGAGCCGCCAGCAGCCGCTTGCCCGTCACCACGTCGAAAACCTCCACCAGCTGCCCCTTCACGTCGTCGAAACTCAGTGGTTGAAACGCCGTCACCGCATGATTCATCACCAGCGTCTCCAGCGCCAGCAGCCGGCCATCGCGCGAGACCGTTGTCCGCGGCCACACATGCTCCGCTGGCGAGTCGATCGCCCACTGCTTGTGTCCATCCAGCGAAATCGCCACCAGCGCGCGCCCGCCAGAGCCATCGCACACGCCGGCGGTGAAAACCTGCTCCGTCAAAAACTCCAGCGACGGCATGCACGTCGACTGCGCCCGCGCCACAATCTTGTACTCCCCTGTGAACTGTTCGAAGGTCAGCAGCCACTCACGCTCGCGCCCGCGCAGCGCCTCAAGATATCCCTCGCGGTTGATGGGCAGATGCGCAATCGAACGCACCCGGCTCACCATCATCACCTTGCCGCTTGCCCGGTCCAGAATCCGCAACACCAGCGGCGGCTTGCCCTCCTCGCCCCCTTCATCGCTGCGTACCTCGGCCCTCGCCGATGCCGGGCTGTCCACATCACCCTTCCGCTGCGGCGCATTCTCCGGCTCGCGCGAGCTGGTCACAAAAAACGTCCGCTCCGGGTCTGTCTCCAGCCACTCCACCGGCCCCGGAAAATGCAGCTTCAGCTTCAGCTCCAGCGTTGCGTCGCTCTCAAACAAACTGGCCCCGTCGCGCACTATGAATCGCCCGCCGTCCAGCATCCACAGGTAGCGCGCCTGGTCGTGCAGGGTCCACAAGGCCTCTGACTCCACCGCGCCGTCGGGCAAATGCAGCACCAGCGCGCGAATCTGCCGCTGCTCGTCTTCCCCATCCTGCCGCCGCTGCAGCCCCGGCGCGCGAAAAGTAAACAGCAGCCGATTCTCGTCCAGAAAATCCAGCGAGACAAACACGTACCGCTGTCCCTGATACAGCGCTCCGGGCGTCGCAAATCCCAGCGCATCGGCGGGAATCGAAAATGCCGGCGCCTGTGTGGCTCGAATCGCCGGCTCCGGCGGCGTGGCCTCGCGCTTGCGCTTTCCCAGCGCAAAGCCGCACTGCGCCGTCAGCATCAACGCGCACGCAACCGCCAGCGCCCTTGTTACACGTCTTCCGCTCACTCCAACCCGCATCGCTAGCTATTTTCGCCCATGCCCCTTACCCCGCGCATTGAGACTCGCCGCTCTTCCATGTGCGACAGTAAAAACAGGCATGTCCTCTCCGCCACAATCCAGCCGCCGCATCGCCTTTCTGGGCTATGGAGCCTGCGCGCTCGCCGGCTGCCTGTGGGGAACAGGCTTCTACTTTGGACGCCTCGCCCTCAACGAAATGAGCGTGGAGTACATGGTGCTCTACCGCTTCCTTTTCGCCTGCGCCGTCATGCTGCCGGTGGCCGTCGCCAGCCGCGTGCGCTTTACGCGCGTCGAGCTGCGCATGCTGCTCATCTCCGCCTTCTTCGGCATTCCGGTGCAGTTCCTTATCCAGTTTCACGGACTGGCGCGCACCACCGTCAGCCACGCCTCGCTCATGGTCGGCTCCATGCCCGTGCTGCTCGGCGTTGCCGCCGCCATCTTCGCGGGCGAGCGTCTCGATTGGCTTGGTTGGCTCGCGCTCGTCGGCTCCACCATCGGCGCGGCGCTCATCGTGCTCGGCGGCCATCACGGCCCAGACGTGGCTGGCCAGCCCACCCTCACCGGCGACCTGCTCGTGGTCCTCTCGCTCATCACCGCACTGGCCTGGATTCTGCTTAGCAAGCGCCTCATGCAGCGCCACAGCCCGCCCGTGGTCACCGCCTACACCATCGTCAGCGGCACTGTCATGCTGCTGGTTGCGATTCTCGGCCCCTGGCTGCTCGGCGGCATTCTGCCCAGCCATGCCGCGCCGCCGCCATTCGCCCACATCAGCAACACCGCATGGATCGCCCTCGCCATCAGCGGCGTGGCCTGCACCGCCACCACCACGCTCTTGTGGAACTGGGGCATTCACCACGTGCCCGCCTCGCGCGCCGGCGTCTTCCTCAACATTGAGCCGGCTCTCGGCTCCATCCTTGGCGTAAAGCTGCTGGGCGAGCACCTCGGCCCCTACGCCTGGGCCGGAGGCGCACTCATCCTCGGCGCAGCCATCGTCCTCACCATGCGCGGCCACGAGCCGCAACCTGAAATTGTCCTTGAGTAGTGGTTTGAATCAGACTTCAAACGACAACTGCGTCGAGGCCCACGCCTGCGCAGCCGGCTTCGGCTCGCTGGCCAGTTCGTACACCAGCCGCTCCAGCACCAGCCGCTTGTCTGGCGGAGACGACCGCAGCTCCAGATCCGCCCGCGCAATCAGCCGCAGTGCGCGCGTCAGTTCGCGGCGGCTCTTGTAGCGCCGCGCCTGGCGAATCAGATCGTCGGCCGCGAACGGCGGCATGCGGAAGCCCTGCCACAGCGCCTGCCAGATGGCCCGCGAGTCGCGCACATTCTTTTCCAGTATCACCAGCATCTGCCGGAAAGTTCGAGCCAGCATGTACAGGTGCCCAATCGCCGCATCCTCGCCCGCATCCGAGCTGTTCAACAACCCATCCAGCAGCGCCAGCGCGCGTACCCGATTGTGCTGGCTGATGGCATCGGTCAGCTCGTAGAGCGAGCGCTGCTTGGCGCCCAGTACCATCGTCTCCACATCGCCCAGCGTAATGCGTCCGCGTCCCAGCGTGTAGAGCAGCAGTTTTTCCAGCTCCGATGCAATCAGCATCATGTCCGCGCCCAGCGCATCCGCCAGTTCGCGCGCCGCATCCGGCTCCAGCTTGGTCTCCTGCTGCTGCGCGGTGGCCACGGCCCAGCGCATCGCGTCCTCTTCGTTCACGCGCGCCAGCTCTACCATGCCGCAATGCTCGCCCAGCGTCTCGGTCAGCCGCTCAAAGCGATTCTTGTCGTCCATCTCCATGCGCCTGGTGTCCGAAGGAATACGAATGAAGTCCGCCACAAAAATCAGCAGCGCCTGCGGGTTGGGCGACTTGAAGTACCGATCCAGCGCCGCAAACTCTTCCTTCTTCGCCCCGCGCGTATACAGTTGCCGTACATTGCGCACAAAAATCACCTGAAACGGCGACATCAGCGACGGCGTCTGCGCGCGGTCCAGTACTTCAAAAATCGAGGTCGAGGCCAGATCCAGATCCGACAGGCAAAAATCGCGCAGATCCTCAGGCACAAAGCCCTTCAGCACGGCGGCACGGCAGCGTTCGTAGAGAAAAATCTCGTCGCCGGCCAGCACGTAGCCTGGCCGCGCCTGCCCGGAGCCTGCGGCGGCGGCCTCTATCTCGGCCACAAAACGGCTCACCGCGGTAAAGCCGGCGCCCCAGCGTCCTGCGCTCATCGGCTGCGCTCCCAGGTTGCGGCTTGGTGTCGGCTCATGCGGCTCCAGAATATCGCGCATGCCCCCATGCCGCCAGTGCAGAACGCGTACGGTTGCCACAGTGCGCAACGCCCTGCGCTTCAGTCGCTTTGGCTGCCGCGCAGCTATTTACTCTTCAGTTAACAGTTACCTGGGTGGCCTCAACTACCGCTGGACTCTCGTAACGCCGCCAACGCCCCGTGGAGTGCGCTTTTGCATTGCTGTGCCAATGGCATCGGGCTATGCTCACCCTTGTCTGGCCCCCCAGACCGTCACTCAAGAGGCAACCTCGAAGGTGACAGCGGCATTTTTCTTATGCCTCTGAAGAATGCCGGGCCGGGT
>DASVLI010000226.1:0-1774 GCA_036384955.1 Occallatibacter sp. | reverse complement strand
GAGGGCGAGGGTGCAGCCATCGACGGTGAGCGCGAGCGGCGTGTTGAGCGTGACGGCGGCGACTTCGCGGCCGAGCAGGAGAGTGCGATGGTCGTAAGCCTTCTCGGCGGCGAGATCGCGCAGCACATCCATACGCTGATGAACGATGCGCTCGGGAACGGCTTGGCGCTGGTGCAACTCCCAACCAGGTGTGGCGGGGCGCGGCGAGAACGGAAACAGATGCAGGTAGCCGAAAGGAAGCGCGCGGATGAAGGCAACAGTCTCGTCGAACTCGGCGTCGGTCTCGCCGGGGAAGCCGACCATGACGTCGGCGCCGAGGGTGAGCTCGGGGCCAGTGGCGGCGACCAGCGACTCAACCTTTTGCGCGTAATGCCAGGGGCGATAGCGGCGATGCATGCGGCGCAGAACAGTGTCTGACCCGGACTGCAGCGGCAGATGCGCATGGCGGCAGAGGCGCGAGCCGCCAAACTCACCGAGCAGGGCGATGAGCGCGTCGTCCCAATCCATGGGTTCAATAGAGCTGAGGCGGAGGCGGGGCAGGCCGGTTTGCTCAATCAGCGTGCGGACGAGCGCGGCCAGTGAGCGCGGCTCGTCTTCGGAGGGCGCGAGGTCGCGGCCCCAGCGGCCGAGGTTGATGCCGGAGAGGACGAGCTCGTTGCCGCCGGCGGCGACGAAGCCTTCAACCTGCCGCAACACTTTACTGAAGGACAAGCTGCGCGAGTTGCCGCGCGTTTGCGGAATGACGCAGAAGGTGCAGCGGTTGCTGCAGCCCTCCTGGATTTTGAGGTTGGGGCGGGTTTGCGCGCCGGGGAGAACCTGGGCTTCTTCGAGGAAGGAGTGGGCGAAGGAGTCGTCTTTGAAAATTTGGGCGGCGCCGGCCGTGAGTGACGCAAGAGGGACAACCGTAGATGGGTCAGGAGGAGCAGGGGCTAAAGCCCCAATCCCTAATGCGGGCGTTGTGGCACGGCTAAAGCCGTGCCCTGTTACAACGCTCTGCAGTGAAGTGGAGGCTTGAGACAGTGGTTGAGGCGCGGAGGATGAATCGGCGAGGCTGAGGGCGATTTGTGGGGCCAGCGCCTTGTGGCTGTTGCCGACGACGGCGGCGACACCGGGAATTTCGGCCAGCTCCTGCGGGGCGCGTTGCGCGTAGCAGCCGGTGACGACGATGCGCGTCGAGGGGCTGCGGCGATGGACGCGGCGGATGTAGGCGCGGGCTTCGCGATCGGCTTCGGCGGTGACGCTACAGGTGTTGACGATGACGATGTCGGCCTCGACGGCTGACTCGGCCTCACAGCCGGCAGCTTCCAACTGAGCGGTGATGGCTTCGCCGTCGGCGCGGGCAGCGCGGCAGCCGAAGTTTTCGATGTGGAAGCTGGGAGGCACGATTCGAGTGTATGCGAGAAGCGCGCGGACGTGTAGCGTGCCGCGCAAAGTGCATCTCAGCCGGTGCAAATGCCGCCTTCTATACTTGAGAGAGAGCCTTGTTCGAGAGGCCCGCTCCTGCCACGCACGATGACTGAAGCCCAGCCGACGGAAAACACTCCGCACATCGACGACACACCCGCCAGCGCGTGGCGCATTGCCAGCTATGTGTGCTTTACGGCGGTGGTGTATCTCTCGGTGGGGCTGCCGCTGGCGGTGCTGCCGGAGTATGTGCACCTGCGCATGGGCTATAGCGCGGCGCTGGCCGGGCTGGTGATCAGCATCCAATATATAGCGACGTTTTTGAGCCGGCCGTGGGCGGGACGCATCAGCGACCACAGGGGCGCGAAGG
>DASVLI010000225.1:0-79945 GCA_036384955.1 Occallatibacter sp. | reverse complement strand
TGCATACACAGATCCCAACTTCGAAGGAGGCCCGGTTGCCGGTCCGTTTCGGCCGAATTGGGAATCGCTGAAGGCGTATCGCTGTCCGGATTGGTTCCGGGATGCGAAATTTGGGATATGGGCACATTGGAGCCCGCAGTGCGTGCCCGAACAAGGTGACTGGTATGCCCGCGGCATGTACGTGCAGGGGAGTTCTGCATACAACTACCACGTGAAGACGTACGGACATCCCTCACAGTTCGGGTACAAGGATGTCTGCAACATTTGGCGGGCAGAGAACTGGGACCCTGAAGAACTGATCAAGCTCTATGCCAGGTCCGGGGCAAAGTATTTCGTAGCGCTTGCCAATCATCACGGTAACTTCGATTGCTGGAACTCGAAGCACCATCCCTGGAACTCCGTGAACGTCGGTCCAAAGAAAGACATCGTCGGAACCTGGGAAAAAGTGGCTCGGGCTCACGGACTCAGGTTCGGCATTACATTTCACGGCACTCCGGGCAGGGTATGGAGAGAGTTCATGCCTGTTCGCTACGGCAGTGATGAAACTGGTCCGCTCAAGGGAGTGCCCTATGACGGTGTCCTCACCAAGGCGGATGGAAAAGGGAAGTGGTGGGGAGGCATGGAGCCTCAGCAGTTCAATGGGAAACCCCACGACAAAAACGACCCCTGCCCCGATTTCGTGGATGAATTCATGCTGCGGGTACAGGACATCATCGACCAATACAACCCCGACCTGCTCTATTTCGACGATAACTGCGATTGGGATTTCGACGCAGGCGCGCCATTCGGCAGGGAATTGAATGTATGGCTCGGCATGCCGGAACTGACCCCGCCAATAATGGCCTACTACTACAACGCCAACATGCGGCGCAACGCAGGTAAGCTGGATGCGGTCTTCAATATCAAGAATGTTCCGAAAGCCGTATGGAGCACGGTAATTCGTGATTTCGAGATGAGCCAGGCGCAGGGGCCTCAATCGGCTCCATGGCAAACAGATGCCTGTATCGGAGGCTGGCATTACAGCCGCTCCATTTTTGAAAACCACAAGTATCGAACCCCACAATCGATGGTGCATCTGCTGTGCGATGTGGTGAGCAAGAATGGCAATCTACTTCTCAATATCCCACTGCCGGGGCACGGACGGCCAGACCCGGACGAACTGGCCTTTCTGGATCATTTCGGCGAGTGGATGAGGCTCAACGGAGAAGCAATTTACTCAACCCGTCCTTGGAAAACCGATGGAGAGGGCCCAACCAAAGGTGCCGGTGCAAAGGCTTACGGAGAACTTCCGTTCTATGTTTCTGGCGATATCCGATTTACAACGAAGGGCGATAGCCTGTTCGCGATCTCTTTGGCTTGGCCCGAGGATGGAAAGCTACTCATCAAATCTCTGGCTTCGAACTCGCCATACTACCCGCGCGAGATTGGCAGAATAGGGCTGCTTGGCTCGGAGTCCAGCTTACAGTGGTCGCGGAATGCGGATGGAGTCACAATCAAACTGCCACAGAAGCCGCCATGCGATTACGCATATGCCTTCAAAATCAACCCCTCTGGGGCATGATGGAGCAGTACCCGCCCAAGCATTTGGATTGTCTGCATCTCGGGTCAGTTCGTTAGTTGCCGGCTGCTTCGATAAATAGGCCAATTTGTATTCAGCTTCAACCTATGGTGCGTTCACATGAAAGGTCGGCTCTAGCTGTGAAAGTTCTTCTTGTTCTGGCGCTTGTCTTGGCTTCGCCTTTAGCGGCTGCTCAGGATTTATCTGCCCATCGCAGTTGGCCGGGCCCCGGCCAGCTTTTTGTTGGAACCTGCTATCAGCCGATAGACCGGTCACCCGAACAGATTGATCGCGACATCGCGATCATGAAGCAAGCCGGATTCAATGTTGTGCGCATGGGAGATCTGTCCTGGGATTCTTTCGAGCCAGCGGAGGGTAAATTCGAGTTCGCGTGGTTTGACGGCATCATGGACAAAATGCAGGCCAACGGAATCCGCGTCATTCTGGATATTCCCGGTTCGCCGGCGCCCATTTGGCTGCATCGCGCGCATCCTGGAATCGACATTATTTCTCAAACCGGAGCGCGCTTTCCGCCTGCCGAACGCTATATGGACGACATCAGCGATCCAGACTACGTGCGCGCATTGGGAATTCTGGCGGATGAAATGACCAGACGCTACGCCCATCATCCGGCGGTCTTCGCAATCGGATACAACAACGAGATTGGCAACGGCTTCATGTCTTATTCAGAGGCCGACCGGCAGCGATTTATCGAGTGGCTCAAAAAGAAATACGGAACAATCGAAGAACTCAACAGAGCGTGGGCAACCCAGCGATGGTCGCGGAGGCTAAGCCGGTTCGAGGATGTAGATCTTCCGCTCGCCGACGGACCTGGACCATCGGAACGGTATCTTGATCTTCACCGTTACTGGTCAGACGTGACCGTCGACCGGCTCCGGGAACTCGATGCCATTCGGCAGCGCAATATGCCCGGGACTCCGGCCATCTCGAACCTGTGGGACACGGCAACCAGGCGGGGTTTCGATTACCTTTCCACGTACAAATCATATGTCTCGTTTGGAGCGGAAGGGTTCTATCCGGGGGATCCTATCAGTGGCTCGCTTGGCGCCCTGTTGACGAAGGGCGATCTCTCCACTCCGATATGGTTCAACGAATTCACCGCCGGTGGCGGGGGCTTTTATGGAACTCCGGGCCGGAGCCGCATGTATGCATATCTGAGCCTTTTGTTGGGCTCTCAAGGCGTTCTTGCATGGACCTTCAATTCGCATCTTGGTGGGGAGGAGCAGGCGCTATTTGGGCTGGTTGACCACGATGGCACGCCGTCGTGGAAGGTCGGGGAGTTCGGGCAGATCGCCTCTGAGTTCAGGCAACTGGAGAAGCTTGGATTTCCGCGCTATACACATCCAGAAGTAGCGATTGCATATTCCTTTGATTCGGCTGTTGTCTCGCACCCGAATGGCCCTTCTAACACCACCCTCCAGTACTTCAAGACTCCGTATCTCAATCAGGTTCAGGGCGCATTCGAGCCGCTGTTCCGCGCCAATATTGACACCGCTCTTATCAACGTGGGGCATGACAGCCTGGCGCAGTACAAACTGGTTGTAGTACCAGCGGATTACGTCATGGACCGCGAAAGCGCAAACGCCCTTCGCAACTACGTGAGTGGTGGCGGGACCGTGCTGATGACAGCGTACTCCGCCAAAGTTGACGAGCACGGACTCTGGTTTGATACGCCGTTGCCAGGGCGCCTGAGCGATGTCTTTGGATTGAAGACGAACGCATTCTACGATCAGGATTCCATCGATTTCGATTTGGAAGGCAAGTCGATCAAATCGAACGCCCACCGCTATGAAGTCCTCGAAGCATCGACGGCGAAGGTGCTGTCGCGTTTCACAAATACGCCCGGCCGGACTCCCGCCATTACGATAAATACCTTTGGAAAAGGGCGGGCAATCTATCTGGCGACTGAATCGGATTCGTCTGCAATCGGGCCAGTCCTTGCTTACGTATCCAAACTAGCCGGAGTGCAGCCAGGGCCTTCTACTCCAGAGGGGGTATTCGCAAGAGTTGTTGAAGGACGAACACTCCTCGTAAACACCACGATGCAAGAAAAGACGATTCCAATTTCTGGCAATAGGAGAGGTGTTATCACCAACCGCGAATATGAGGGCAAAGTGGTTCTTGGTCCTCAAGAGGTGGACCTGATTCCGTGAAAGCACCCCGGCAGGCAATATAGTCTGACCGATGCGCACGGTTGGAAGCGCGCGCCATAGCAGCTGATGGTCGAAGCCACGCACCCGATTTTAGCGTTCTTGTTTTGTGTCGATGATGGAGGCTTCCGTTTGGGCGATGACTTCCGCCCTAGTCACGCCCGGAGCCAGTTCCACCAGCCCCAATCCTTCCGGCGTTACGTCCAAGACGCACAGGTTTGTGATGATCCTGTGAACAACGCCTGCACCTGTGAGCGGCAATGTGCAGGACCGGAGGACTTTTGGCTGGCCAGACTTCGCGGTGTGTGCCATCATGACGATGACTCTCCGCACACCTGCGACCAGGTCCATTGCGCCGCCCATGCCCTTGACCAATTTCCCAGGGATCATCCAATTGGCAAGGTCGCCGCGCTCGGAGACTTCCATCGCGCCAAGAATTGCCAAATCGATGTGCCCGCCGCGGATCATAGCAAATGAATCCGAGCTGGAGAAGTAGCTGGCGCCCGGAACTGCTGTGACCGTCTGTTTGCCGGCGTTGATAAGGTCGGCATCCACTTCGTGCTCCAGTGGAAAGTTGCCGATGCCCAACAGGCCATTTTCTGATTGAAGTGTGACGGTAAGCCCTTCGGGAATATAGCCTGCCACAAGGGTGGGAAGTCCGATGCCCAGATTGACGTAGAATCCGTGACGCAGCTCCATGGATGCGCGCTGAGCTATTTCCGTGCGTGACCATGCCATTAGTTTGTCCCGGTACGAACGATGCGCTGCTCAATGCGGTGTTGTGGATTCGGACAGTGAACAATACGGTCAACGAAAATGCCCGGAGTGTGCACGTAGTCCGGATCAATCTCGCCAATCGAGACCAGTTCTTCAACCTCAGCCACCGTAACCGCGCCGCAGGTGGCCATTATCGGGTTGAAGTTCCGCGCGGTTTTTCGGTAAACAAGATTCCCCGCAGCATCACCCTTCCACGCCTTCACAAGTGAAAGATCGGTCGTGATTCCAAGTTCGAGCAGAAAGTCATGTCCTTTAAACTTGCGCAGTTCCTTGCCCGAGGCCACAACTGTTCCTACGCCTGTGCGTGTATAGAATCCGGGGATGCCCGCACCTCCGGCGCGGATGCGTTCGGAAAGCGTGCCCTGTGGGCAAAACTCAATTTCGAGCTCTCCGGCGAGGTACTGGCGTTCAAATTCGGGGTTTTCGCCCACGTAGCTTGAAATCATTTTGCGGATCTGCCTGGTGTGCAGCAGGAGGCCAAGGCCCCAATCACTGACACCTGCATTGTTGCTGACGACGGTGAAGCCCTTCTTCCCGGTATCGCGCAGTGCGAGGATTAATTGTTCTGGTATACCGCAAAGCCCGAAACCACCCACAGCGAGAGACATTCCATCATCAACCAGCCCTTGTAGCGCAGCCTCAGGGCTTGGATACACCTTGTTCATAGGATATTCCTCGGTTGATCGAAGACACCGAATGGGATCAGATCTCCAGTGAAAGTAGGGCCGACCCCAGGCATTTCCCATGCGCATCGAGTGCGAGCGAGCGGGTTACGGCTTCGGAGTCGGGCCGATGCAGGGCGAAATTCAATGCGGCGATCTTCGGAAGTTCGTAACGGTCTGCAGGGCGGTCGATTAGGGCTGCGAAGAGTTCACTTATCCTTTGAGTGGTGAGCGCTTGCCTGAGAAGTTGAAAATCCTCTGGGCGATAAGCGATTACCGAGATGGTTACGAAGCTGCCTTTGTCGCCTGTGCGGGAATGAGCGATCTCATGCAGTTGCATCAGGAGACCTCCATTTGAACCGATGGGTGGACGCGATCACGGCCAATCAGCGTTGAAAGAATTGCGATGGTTTCGCGTATCGAACCTGTTGCTCCTCCGCCGCCGGCGGGGCCGTTCGTGTAAAGCGCTTCAACCTCCCGCTGGATTCGCGATGCGAGTTGCTCTGTCTCAGCGCGCGCCACTACGCGCAGGCGGACCTCCCACGGTTCGTGGGCAATGGGAGAGAGCGAATCTCCGTGGATTGAGCTGACGCCGATATAGTCAAACCGCAGCGCGCTAAGCCGTGCGGCACTTAATCGTTCTTCAAGAATTCGCGCAGCCATCTGTGCGCGGCCAAGCGCTCCAGGGCCTGCGTAGGAGATCTGTCCTTCTCCGATATAGCCGTCACGGTAACCGATTGAAGCTTTCAACTGCTCGGGCCGCGGATGGCCTTTACCGTCACGAACGCGGACGCGATCACGGCTCTGTTGGTGAAGCGTCACGCCTGAGAAGTCTGCTGTTACATCGGGAGTGAGATAGCAACATGGGTCCTGGATTTCATAGAGGAGCTGTTCTTTGCAGGTGGCCTCAGTTACCTCTCCGCCAGAGCCTTCAACTTTCGTCACCAGTGCGCAGCCATCGGCTGACACTTCGGCGATGGGGAAACCTAGGTGCGCGATCCCGGTCACATCCTTAACCCCTGGGTCAGCAAAGTAACCACCGGTGACTTGCCCTGCGCATTCCAGCAGATGTCCTACCACCGTGCCCCTGCCGAGTAGATTCCACTCAGACGCATCCCAGCCAAACTCATGCATTAGCGGGGCAAGAAAAAGGGATGGGTCGGCCACACGCCCTGTCAGAACCACATCGGCGCCCGCACGCAGCGCCGCAAGAATAGGCTCAGCACCGAGGTATGCGTTCGCGGATACAAGGCGGTCAGCAAGACTCTCCACGGGCTGGCCATTCTCGATGAACCGGAATCCGCCAACTGCAACAGCAGCAAGTACGTCGTCTCCAGTAACCGCAGCAATTCGCAGGCCGTGGAGTCCCAGCCGCGCGGCAATGGCGCGGGTGCGAACTACGGCTGCTGCCGGATTGGCTGCACCCATGTTTGTGATGATGCGAATTTGGTTGTGTACACAAAGCGGGAGAACAGCTTCCATCCGCTCTTCGAGCAATGGATCGAAGCCAGATTCTGGATTTTTGAGCTTGGCCTTCTGGGCGAGGGCAATGGTGCGCTCGGCCAGGCATTCAAAAACCAGGTAATTGATCTTTCCCCGCTCAGCCAATTCTACCGCCGGGTCAATACGATCACCTGAATAACCGGCTCCAGCTCCGATTCTCACTGTCTTCAAGCACGTTCTCCTGTGTGATTCATAGAGGAAACACTCCGAATAGAACCGCGACCACCGTCATCAACACCGAGGCCGAGAATAGAAACGGGATCGTGAAGCGCTGGTGCGCAGGCAGACTAATCCCGGTGAGTTCCACAAGAAGGAATGTGGCTGGTGTCAATGGACTGACCGGAAATCCAGTTGTGTGCACGCCAAGCATGGCTGCCTGCGCCACGCTGATGGGGGCCACGCCGAAGGCGCCCGCCGCCTTGGTTAGCACCGGCAGTACACCAAAGTAGAACGAATCTGGATCGAAAAGCAGGCTTAGGGGCATCGAAAAGATGCCAAGCAGGAATGGAAGATGACGCGCCCCTTGCTGCGGAAGATGTGCAACCACCGTGTCCGCCATGGCGTTCAGCATTCCGGTACCGCGCATAATTCCGGTAAATGCTCCGGCTGCGAAGAGTATGCTGGCCATCATCAGCGCAGCCGAGGCATGGGCGGCAAGACGCTTCTGTTGTTCCTTGGGCGAAGGATAATTCAAGAGTAATGCGGCAACTGTACCCACCATGAACATCACTACCGGCTCCACAATGCCGGAGATAATGAAACCGAGCACTGCGAACGTGATGAACAGATTGAGCAGGAAGAACTGTGGATAGGCATGCTGTCCTGCCTGCTGCGGCTCTATTGCTGCATTGTGCTTCTGCAAATTGTCGTGCCCAATGCGCCGCTCTTCGCGGATTCCAAAATAGGTGGCGACGATGAATACAAAAGCAAGGCCAGCGATTTGCGCTCCCGCCAGAGGAACAAAGATCGCCGCCGGTGAGGTATGCAGCACGGCGGCAGCGCGCAGTGTGGTCCCCGTCCATGGCAAGAACGTGACGCCAGCAGCCATCGAAACCACACAAGCAAGAATGCGTCGATCAATTCCGAGCCGCTCATAAATTGGCAACAGAGCTGGAATCGCGATGAGGAACACCACGGCGCCGGATCCATCCAGTCGCACGATCAATGCCAGCAAAGCGGTACCGGGTATGAGACGGGAAGGACGGCCGCCGACTGCGCGCAAAATCGCGCTCAAGATTGGCTTCAGCATCCCCGCATCTGTCATGACTCCAAAATAGAGGATGGCAAAGACAAACATACCAATCACCGACGAAATGGTCGCAATACCGGCCAAAATGAAGACGCCTGCTTTGTCCCCCGTTCCGGACACTAGGGCAGCAGCTAGCGGAATGATAGTGAGCGCAACGAGCGGGGATACACGGTTGCTCAGAATCGCCGCAAGCAGCAACAAGATCGTGATGAAGCCGAGGACAGCCAGAGACATGGATGTTCCTGCCGATAGGAATCCCTTTGAATGACGAAGTCTATCCTGCAGAACATCAAACCGTATAATAAAATGATATGGATTATATAATCGAATTTTTCGATGATTCAAGATTTACATCACGTCCGTGCTTTTCTCGTTGCCGCACGCGTCGGTAACTTCACCCGGGCAGCCCAGGAACTCCGTCTTTCCCAGTCAGCCTTCACTGTGCAGATCCGCCAGTTGGAAGAGGCATTGGGGGTCAGGCTATTCGACCGCGGCAAGCACGGCGCCGCACTTACTCCCGCGGGACGTGAGGTACATCCTCACCTTGAACGCATCATTCTCGACGCGGAGGCAGTTGTGGCCCGCACCCGGCAGCTTACAGACATGCAACGGGGGGTGGTTTCGATTGCAGCCCTGCCATCAGCCGCTGTCTATCTGCTTCCTAGACACATTGCTCAGTTCCGTCAATCGCATCCAGGTATCGAGGTTCAGATTCACGACGTAGTGGCTGGGAAGCTGATAGAGGCGGTGAAGAATGAAACAGCGGATTTCGGAATCGGAGTTCCGCTTTTGCGAGCAGATCGCGATCTCACCTTGACTCCGCTTCTAACTGACCGCCTCTGTGTCTTCTTGCCGCTCAATCATCACCTGGTGCACCAGAAGAATCTGACGCTTTCCGACGTGGCTCGGCAACCACTCATCGTGACTGGGCGAGAGAGCAGCGTGCGCGAATTGCTAGATCAGGCATTTCGACAAAACAAGCTGCTTCCACAGATTGCCTATGAGGTCAATTACATGGCTACTGCAGTCAGCATGACGAAGGCAGGCCTCGGAATAGCAGTGTTGCCAGAAGTTGTGGCGACAATGGGCGATTCATCTGGCTTGCGTGCGGTTCCGATTGTCCGGCCCGTCCTGACACGCGAAATCTTCATCCTCCAGAGGAAGGGTCGCAGCCTTTCGCCGGCGGCAGTCGAGATGATCAGGATCATCTCGGCTGCCACCAAACCATGGGGGTGAATCCCGGGTGCCGGAGCTGTGGGGTTGCGGCACTTGCCAAGCGTGATATTTACAGTTATGCGGATCGCCGACTCATAGCAGACGCGCCGGTGGACAGCAGGTGCTTGGCGACTGTACGTGAGCACCTCATCAGTGCTGGATCCTCACCACATCGGCCAATTCCCGCGCTGCCCTTTCATCAAAGGTCCGGTAGTCCTTGCCTAGCAGCGCGGCGATTGTCGCGGCAAGTTGTGCCTGGGTCACAGTGACGTTTGTGCGTTCGCCCAGTGCGGGTGTATCCGGTCCGATGGCGGCGATCCAGATATTCGCCGAGCCCTTTTCATCGACGCCGTGCTCCTTCCACTCCACCGGCCCAGAGCCGCGGCCATGATCCGCTGTGATCAGAAATGTGGTCTGGTCCTTGTATTCGGGCATGGCCTGCATGGTGTTCCACAACTCGCGTACGAATGCGTCGAACTGATGCGCGCTCTCAAGCAGTAGGTCATAGCGCCCAGCATGTGCCCAATTGTCGGTGGCGCCATATCCCACAAACAACACACGCGGATGGCGCACACGGATTGCCTGCAGCAGTACGGGCTGCAGCAGCGAGTTGTCGAGATCCTCGTCATCGAAGCGCGTGGTTGTTTTGAGCAACTGCGCAAAGAGCCTATCGCCGTCCACACTTCCGGTTTCAGCATCGATGCCCCAGCCTGCATGCACGGGCAGGTTGCTGCGTTTCACGTTGAAGATGTCTTTGAAAGTCTCCCATGTGCCGAAGACCTCGACTTTGCCTGCCACGTCGGGCTGCTTGTTCAGCCACTCGAAGACACCGACATTTGGATTGGGGCCAAACTCATTCTTGTCGATGCGCGGGTCGCCTTCGCCGGTGATCATTTCGTTGTATCCGGGGTAAGAGAAGGCGTACGGATTGGTGACATGCGCGTCGCTGCCCAGTGCGCGGTTTCCGTACAGCTGGCCTTGGTGCGCGATCGTGTTCCAGAAGAATGGAAAGAGCTTCATTCTTCTTTCCGCGGCAGTCTCGCCCCCAAACTTTGCCTGCAACGCGCTGGCGCTTTCCCAAACGCCGCCATTCGTCTCGTTCAGCAGAGTGGCATCGGCGCCGTTGAAGACCTCTTGCCATCGCAATCCATCGCTGACAATCAGCACGACATTACGTGTGCGTATCTGCGCGTGTGCCGCCGCGGACGCAAACGCGACCGCAAGTACAATCCATATTCCCATTCTTCTTTGCACGTCGGTTGCTCCTAATAGTTGACCCGAAGGCTGAATTGCATTACGCGCGGCTTGGTCATGGTCTGCGAAAAGTTGCCCAGTGTGCTGGCGTAGAGAAGATCCGGGCTGATGGTGCCCGCATCGAAGCGGACGGAATTGGTCACGTTGAACACATCCCATGCAAAGCGCACGATTCTTTCACCGCCCAGGCTCCACTGCTTTGCCAGGCTCATGTCGACTCCGAAGTAACCGGGCCCAGTAAGGTTGTTACGCTGTCCAGACTCGCCCGGATAGGCGAACCGGAATGCGTTCGCAGCATCGGGCCCATCCTTGAATGCGTTTGGAACGCCATTGTGCGTCGAGGTGCCAGTGCGAGGCTGCTTGTCTTTCACCACGGCGCGGCCATCCTGCTCATAGTTTGTGCCGAAAGCGTATGTCGCGATGCTAAAAGGATAGCCGCTGGTCCAGCGCGCCAGGCCGGAGAGCTCCCAGTTGTCGATTACAAGGCCTGCTGCGCGTGAGGCATTGGCCGCGAATTGCCGGCCACGTCCGACAGGCAGCGCGAGCACCCAGTTGGTATTGAACTGATGGCGAACGTCGAAATCCGATGGCCCGTTCAGTCCTTTTGTCTTCCAGGAGTTGATGACCTGACCGCTCCAGGAGAGCGCGGTTCCTCCGCCATTCTCGTACTCGTTGATGCGCTCGGCATTCGAGTTCTGGTCGAGCGACTTGGAATAGGTGTAGTTGATGTCGACCTGCAGGGCGCCGGCGTGGCGGCGCAGGCTTGCCTCGAGTCCGTTGTAGCTGCTAGTGCCGGTACTGCGCCATGCATAGAGCGAGGAAAACTGATCATCCCAGTAGGCATATCCTGAAGGCGAGATGGCGGAGCAGGCCGGGAAGCAGCTCGTGTCCAGCGACTGCAGCGCATAGGTGTAGTTGGGCGCGTCGGTGAAGTAGAGGTCGTAGATGTTCTGCGTCGCCGAGGGTGACTCAGGCGCGGCGCCGGGCGCGCATGGCGCGTTGTTGCCCTCACCGTCGTAGCACGAGAACAGACCTGCGCCCGCCGCATTTGGAAACAGGTCTTCCCAATAGGGAATTGGCGAAACGTCTTCGATCGGCGTGCCGGCATCGACCAGCTTTGCCAGTTCGGTAGCCGCTTCGAAATACGTCATGCCCGACTGGGGATCAGTCATGTTCACCGGTTCGGCCACATCTACTTCCTGCAGCAACCGCCGTCCGAAGTGGCCTGTGTACGCTATCCCCAAGGTGAAATTTTTGGGCAGTTCGCGTTCCACGCTCAGGCTCACCACATGGGCATAGGGCGTCTTGAGAGTGCTGTCCAGGCCCCAGGCCACGGCGAAACTTCCGTTCTGTCCCGCGCCCGGCGGCGTGGAAGGGAAGCCGCCGGCGGGTTGGCTCGGAAGCTCAGGCTCCGGGTCGCCACCGGGCGTTGCCGCACACGCATTGCCGGCGGGAATCGTGGTCAAAGACTCAAAGCGGGCAACGCAGTTGGTGGTCTGAACGCCGGAAGGATTTTCCAGATTTGAGGTCAACCCGAACGACCCAAGCCGGTCAAAGCTATTCACTACGCCCTCACCGAAGTGGTCGAAGTAGAGGCCATAGCCGCCGTGAATGGCTGTCTTGCCCGAGCCAAACAATGCATGCCAAAAGCCAGAGGAGGGCGTGGGCGTATACGCAAATGCGATTCGCGGTGAGAAGTCTCTCCAATCCCAGTTCCAGTACGGGTCCTTGCCGTTTGCCTGGCCGCCGAGCGCATAAGAGATGGGTGGGCGAAACATCTGACCGTTCTGCATGGCCTGGGTGCGTCCGGCGAAAAACGATGCGAGGCTGGGAGTGGGCTGCACCTGATTTCCGTCGCGCTCGTAGGGAGGCTGCAGCATGGTGTGACGCAGGCCGACGGTGAACTGCCAATGCGGCCTCGGCCGCCAGGCATCCTGCAGGTAAAGTTCAAACTCATTGTTGAGAAAGCGACGGTTCACCAGCGCACCAGTGGGCGCGAACTGTCCATTCTTGTCCTGGTTGTAAACAGCGGAGATGGAGCCTACGAGTCCGGCCAGATTACCGACGGCGGCGTCATAGGAGTAGGCGAACTCCGGATCGACCGGTTCGAATCCACCAACGGCGGGATCAAGGTCCTGGCCAGTGTTGGCGATGCCCCCGGCATAGAGCCACGTGGGATGCACTGATCCATAGAGGAAGTTCTGCTCGTTTGAAGCGCGGTTGTTGTGCACCATGCGCCAATTGCCGCCGAACTGCAACGTGTGGCGCCCGTGCGTCCACGTAGTGTCGTTCACGATCTGCGTTACAGGCACGGATACGAGCGTGGTGTGCGCAAACGAGATTGGGTCCGAGATGTTCCAGAAGCCAACGTAGGAGTATGGATTCGATCCTTGAGTGCCATTGCCCTCACGGACAAAGGCAAAGCGCGCGTTGTTGATCAACCTGGGCGTGAAGACAGCCGTATAGCCCGCGGCGATGCCCTTGTTGTTGCCGCTGACCACCTGGCTGGCCGGCTGGCCCGGAAACGGCGCGGGCTTGAGTGTCTGGTCATCCTGCAGGTTGCCGCGGATAAAGACGCGATGATTGCCGTCGTGCGTGACGTTCCAGTCCAGCTTGACCAGCATGGTGTTCAGGTCCTGGGGTTGCGGTGCGGCAAAAGTGTAGCCGCCGATATTCATGCCATCTGAACCACTGCTGCTTTGCGTATTGGGCAGCGGATAGGCGGGAATCGCCGTGCCGTCGGGCAGGCTTCCGCCGTTGTTCCACAGGCTTTGAACCGCTGCACTTGGGCCGTTTCCGTTGGGGCAGGTTCCGCTGGCAAGGCATCCGGTATCAATGCCGCGCAACTGATCCGCGGATAGGCTATAGGTGTTTCCGTCTTCGCCGAGGTAGTTTACCGTACCCTCACGAAGGCTCTGCATGGGCACCGATTGCGTCTGCTGTACGGCTTCGCGTGAGCGCTGCCCTTCGTAGATGGCGAAGAAGAACAGGCGGTCGTGCAGGAGCGGTCCGCCCATTGAAACGCCGAACGTGTTGCGGATGAGCTGCCCCGGCTTGTTCTGCTCGCCGCTCTGGATTTGAGCCTGCTTGTTGAACCAGTCGTTTGCCACGCCCATGCGCGTACGGTTGTACCAATAGAGAGTGCCATGCAGCGCGTTGGTGCCGGTTTTTGTCACGAGCGAGACTTGCGCGCCCGACGAGCGGCCCGCATCCGCGTTGGCATTGGAAGTGGTCACCCGGAACTCCTCAAGGGAGTCCATGGGCATGCGCAACACGCCGGTGAATGCTGTTCCTAGCAGTTGGTCGTTGTTATCGAGGCCATCGACTGTGATGTTTGTCTGGTCGCTGCGGGCGCCGTGCACCGCACCGCTGCGAGAGTCCGAGGCCGCGTCAGTATTCGTGCCCAGGTAGGTTACGCCGGCCTGCAGGCTAAGCAACTCCACCGCGTTGCGGCCCTCCGAGGGCAGTGTCAGGATCTGCCGGGCATCAAACGGATTGCCCAGCGTGGCATCGCTGGTATTGAGCGCGGTAGCACCGCCGTTTACCTCGACGGCAGATTCCACCGTGCCAATGGTAAGCACAATATTCAAAGTTGCGGGGGAATCGACCAGCAGTTGCACGCCATCGTGTGTCACCTGTGCAAATCCAGCTGCTTGAACGGCGATTGCATATCGCCCCGGGGGCATCTGGGTGAATAGATATTCGCCCCGCTGTCCGCTCACCACGGTGCGCTCCACGCTAGTGGCGGCGTTCTTCAGCAGAACTTTCGCGCCAGCTACCGACGCGCCGGATGGATCGGTGACGACGCCGCGGAGCGAACTGGTGCCACTCTGCGCCAACATCGTGCCGGCTCCCAGCAATCCACATGCGGCAATTGCGGCAAGTATCCAAACAGGCGCACATATCCACACCGCTGACGAACGCTTTGACGACATTGTCGATGTCCTGTAAGCACACGGCTGAATTTGTCGCGTTCGCAGCGGCGTCCGGGTGCAGAAGATTAGGCCTGTACGCAGAACACCCTAGGCGCAATCCGTGAATTCCGTGTAAATCAATCTGCCGGTGAGCTTTTGTACGAGAGGCGGACAGGCACAAGGGGCGATGCCAAGTCCCCGGCGCGCAGCCATAGGCTCGAACGCCTAGCGAAGCTAAGCCTGAATCGCATGGGGGTGGTAGATCGGGAAGACGACCAGGAATGTGCTTCCCTTATTCGGCGTACTGACAACGCTTATCTCTGCCTGATGGAGATTCGCAATCCAGCGGGCAATGGCTAGCCCCAGTCCGCAGCCTTCGATTTGGCTGCGGGAGGGATCGGCACGGTAGAAACGGTCGAAGATATGCGGCAGGTCGGATGCAGCGATTCCGGTGCCGCTATCTTGCACCTGCAGGATGGCTTTGTTATCTGCAGTGCTCAATGAGACGTGGACGTTGCCGGGTGGAGGAGTGTACTTCAACGCATTGTCGAGCAGGATACTTAAGAGCCGGCGTAGGGAAGAGAAGTCGCCGAGCACCTGAACGTTGCGCTGCGCGTCCAACGTCACGAAGAGATCGAGATGACGCTCGGCGGCCAATGGGCGCACGGCCTCACAGGCTTGGTCAACGACCTCGGCGATTTCGATCGGTTCGAGGGCCGCATCACTTTGCGCGGCATCGGCTCGGGCCAAGGTCAGCATGTCTTCAAGTAGAGCGGCAGCGCGCGCGGTTTCCGCTACGATTTCGTCGAGCGCCTCGCGGCTGTTTGTATCGATATTGGGAGTGCGCAGAGCCACTTCAGCAACGGTGCGGATGAACGACAGGGGACTGCGCAGTTCGTGCGATGCATCCGCAGTGAACTGCTTGATCTGGCTGACCGCGGCTTCAAGTCGTGCAAGCATGGCGTTGAATGTTTCGGTAAGGCGGGCGAGCTCATCCGAGGTGCTCAATTCCGGAAGCCGCTCCGAGAGGCTCCGAATGCTGATTGAACGAGCCGCAACGGTAATCCGGTCAACTGGGCGGAGTGCGTGCCGGCTGAGCCAGTAGCCGCCCGCGGATGACACCAGGAGCAATATGGGAGCAGACGCCAGCAGGCCTATCCAGAAGCGATCAAGTACGAGCAGGTTGCCTGTCTCTGGCGCTGCAGCCATCAGAACCACCGAATTACCGTCGAGAGACGATGGGCGTGTCAACACCCAGTAGGGCTGGTCGCCGGCTTCTGCATGTACAAACTGCTCGGCTGAGCCATCGGGGTGCGTGGGCCAGGGAAAGCTGGCTGCCGCATCTGAGAGCACAGGCACAACTCGCCGGCCGTCGCTGTGCGCAATCTGCATCAGCCCGCTGCCGGTGGCGTGGGCAAAATCACGGAAGTCGTCAAGCCGCTCCGCGGGAGGTTCACTTTGTGTCTTTTCTAGCAGCGATTCGAGCCGGTCGAGGCGGCGGCTGAGTGTGAGTCTGCGCTCGGAGGTGAGCGTGTGTTTGAGGTTGAACCACATGGACGCGCCGAACAGCGTCCAGCCCAGGAGGAAGATGCTTCCAAACCAGAGCGTGAGTTGCAGTGAGATGGAAATGCGTCCGCTTTTCATCATGCCCCGCGCAGCGCATAACCGACGCCACGCACCGTGTGCAGCAGTTCATGCTCGTCATTCTGAGTAATCTTGGAGCGGAGTGCGCGGATAAAAACATACAGGCTGTCATAGCTCACGTTCTCGTGTGCGCCCCAGCCCTCCTCAATCAGTACTGCGTGCGGCACTACCGTCCCGGCACGTCGCATCAGAACATCGAGCAGCGCGCACTCGGTTCGGGTCAGCACCACGGCGCGTGTTCCGCGCTGCAACTCGAAGCGTTGCGGGTGGAACACGAGATCGTCGAATACGCGCTTAGGGCCTTCGCGCACAGGAGCACGCCGGGCAGCCGCGCGCACCTTGGCCAGCAGCACGTCGAGCGCAAATGGCTTGGTGAGATAGTCATCCGCTCCGGCGTCGAGTCCGTGGACGATATCACTCATCGAATCCCGAGCGGAGACGATAATGGCCTGCGTTGCCAGTCGGTCTTCGCGCAGCTTGCGGATCACGCTGAACCCGTCCATACGGGGCAGCATCACGTCGAGGAGCATAACGTCGAAGCTGCCCGTCCTGCCCAGGCGCAGTGCCTGCTCTCCGTCGTACGCTAGCGTGACTCGATAGCCTTCGCATTCAAGCGCACGTCCGAGATGGTTTGCCAGGCTGCGTTTATCTTCAACGACAAGAACATGCATGACAGAGGGATCCAGTTTCGATGGTAGCGGCACTGTGTGAAATATCCGTGAATCGCGCAGTGTCCGGCTCGTATTCTCAGATTCGGATTAGGTTCGATAGCCATACTCCCGTCATACGAACCGACTGCCCCACGCAGTTGCGAGTCTGGAGAAAATGATGATGGCTTTCGTTCGCGAGTTTCGCATTGCCCGAATCTGCGGTCTGTTCGCCGCCATGTTATTGAGCGTGGCAACCATTGGTGCGCAGCAGGAGAAAGGCGTGATTGGAGGTACTGTCACCGACCGTGCAGGTGCAGCGCTAAAAGGCGCGCGACTCACACTGGAGCCTCTTGGAGTGCACATTTCGGCCGACGAACGGGGCCAATATGTGTTCCCCGCGATAACTGCAGGCACGTACACAATTCGTGCCTCCTTTGTGGGCTTTCAGGATGCCTCGCAATCGGTGGGGGTGACGGCGGGACAAACGCAAAACGTGCCCATCACGCTCAACGTCGCCGATGCGAGTGATGAGGTCCTGGTGGTTGCAGAGCGGCCCCATGGCGAGGCAGAAGCGATCAATGAGATGCGCTCTGCCGACAATATCCTTCAGGTGCTTCCGGCGGAAGTGATCAAGAGCCTGCCGAATGCAAACGTGGCAGACGCCATTGGCCGCCTGCCATCTGTCACGCTGTATCGCATCGAAGGGGAAGGCGTCTATGTCCAGGTGCGCGGCACCGAGCCGCGACTCACCAACGTGACAGTAGACGGTATCACGCTGCCCGCACCCGAGCCGACCGTGCGCGAAGTGCGACTCGACGTAATCCCTTCAGAGCTGGTTGAAACGGTTGAGATCAGTAAGACACTGTCCGCCAATCAGGACGCTAACGGCATCGGCGGCTCAGTGAATCTGCGCACCAAGACAGCCGGTGAGCAGCCGACCATCAACCTCTTCACCAAGGGTGGCTACACGCCGATCCTGAATGGCCGCGCCGCTTCCGAGACCGGCGGCACCTATGGCAAGCGCTTTGGAAAAACCCGCCGCTTTGGCTTGCTGCTCAACGCGTCGTACGATTACAACGGCCGAGGCATCGATAACATTCAACCCACGCTCGATCCGTTGTCCACCTTCGACACTCCGTTTTACGACAACGACACGATCCGCGAATACCGCTACTATCGATATCGGTACGGCTTTGCCGGAAGCGCCGACTACAAGCTCAACGACGCAACCAGTCTTTATGCGCACGGGATTTACACCGACCTGAAGGATTGGGGCGACAAGTGGTACTACTCGCCGGTGTCCAAGGCGCTCTCGCTCAACGGCGACGGCTCCATCAAATATCCAAGCCCGACGGCGGCCTCGTCCGCGCCGAAGTTCTACACCTCCAGCAAGCGGCCCAATGCTTCAGTCGGAAGCCTGATCCTGGGCGGCCGTACGCTGCAGCAGAACTCCTGGTTCACCTGGGAGCTGTCTGCGTCGCGTTCATATGAGGTGGATTCCGCGGGCAATCCTAAAGCTGACTTCGCCTGGATCGGCGCATCGGTTTACTGCAACTATGATCCCACCGCGCAGACCGCCAAGTATCGTCCCCACTTCGGCGGCTGTGACGGTCCGACTTCGCCGCTTCTTGATGCGAACAGTTGGGCCTTCAAGGACATCACCACGTCAACGGGCTCAAGCGCTCAGGTCTCCCTCACCGCATCCACTTCCTATGCGCACAACTACACCGCCGCAGGACACTTCGGCACGATTGAGGCCGGCTTCAAGATCAGCAATGCGCACTTGTCGCAAAACGCCACCGAAACCGTCTACGACGGGTGGGGCGCCAAGAGCACGAATTATGTGGCGACCATGGCCGATTTGCAAAGCGGCTTTGAGAACACCGGCTACTACGACGGTAGTTATTTCGGCGGTAAGTACGGTCCGGTCTCTGACTTTAACAAGGTCCAGGCCTTCACGCTGAAAAACCTCTCTTCCTATGTAGACGGCTACAAGACCGCTGCCAATACCTATCCAAACATTTTCCACACCATCGAGCGGATTCCGGCTGGCTACGTCATGAACACCGTTGACCTCGGCCGTCTCCATCTGCAGGCCGGCTTGCGCTTCGAGTCGACCCAGATGGATACTGCCGGCTATAACGTTACGCTCTATGCCGCGGGTGACCCGCATTGCGGCGCCCCCGACAATACCGGCTGCGGCGTGCCTGTCGCAATATCCAACAATCCTTCGTATCTTGATGTGCTGCCCAGTGTGCAGGCGCGTGTGCGGATTACGCCGGACTCCAATATCCGCGCCGTCATCGCGCGCGGCGTCGCCCGGCCAACGCCTTACCAACTGGTTCCCTATGTCACGGCCGATGACTCGTCGAACTCCGTTGGTGTGGGCAATCCTTCACTGCGCCCTGAGCATGCAATGAACTACGACCTTCTCTATGAGCACTATCTGAACCCGCTGGGCATGATTCAGGCTGGCTTCTTCTTCAAACAGCTCACCGCGCCACAACTACTGTTTGAAATCCCCATCGGAGTTGATGTCTCCGCGCTGCCCTCGGGCACGCTGCCGCCTTCACTGCTTGCCACAATTGAGCAGTACCAGGAAGGCGGCAACTACTCGGTCACCCAGTCCATCAACGGCCAGAATGCCCGACTCTATGGCTTCGAAGCCAGCTTCCAGCAGCATTTCCGCTATCTGCCCAGCGTCTTCGGCGGTCTGGGGCTCTCCGCCAACTACAGCTACACTGGCTCGCGCGAGAAGGGCGTGCCGCTCCGTACCGATCACCCGCGGCTGATCGATCAGGCTACGAACTCGTGGAACCTGAGCCCGACGTACGATACTAGGCGCTTCTCTTTGCGCACCGGTATCACTTATAACGGCAAGAGCCTGTTCAGTTATAACTGGATATCTCCGGATCTGGCTGCCGGCTCGGGAGCCGACCCAAGCGGACTCGGTCCGAAGGGTCCGTCCGGTGATGTGTGGACGCTGGCTCACCTGCAGATTGATGCACAGGCGACGTATCGTGTGTGGCGGGGTATGAGCGTGCTGGTTTCCGGTCTCAATCTGAACAACGAAGTATTCGGCTACTTCACGGGCAGCGATCAGTTTGTGAACCAGCGCGAGTACTACAAGCCGACTTACACCGGCGGAGTGCGTTACGACTTTGGACGTGAGAAGTAGCTTGTTTCTGAGTGCGGCGAGCCTGGAGCAGGCTCGCCGCCTCTACATATTTTCTTTGAGGATATGCATGTTTCGACCAGCCTGTTTGGTGTTCACTCTAATTCTCGCGTTGGTTATGCCCTCTGGCGCGCAGGCGGCTCCTGATTCAACAGCGAATGATGGCGGGCAGTTGCGCTTTGTGGTCTACGTGACCCGGCATGGCGTGCGTTCGCCCACGGGGAAGTCGGCGCAGTACAACATATACTCCGCCGCACCATGGCCGGAGTGGCCGGTGCAGCCGGGGTATCTGACCTCGCACGGCTATGAGTTGATGCGCCTGTTTGGAGCGTATGATCGCGCACAACTCTCCGCCGCCGGGTTGCTTTCGTCGGCCGGTTGCTCCGACGCGGCTCATGTGTCGTTCGTCGCCGACTCTGACCAGCGCACACGCCAGACCGCCAAGGCGCTCTCAGAGGGCTTGCTCCCAAACTGCGCCGCAACAGTGCAGGCAAAGCCTGAAGACACGCCGGACGCTCTGTTTCATCCAACCGAGGCGGGCAGCGTCTTAATCGACTCGGCAGGCGCAGTCGCCGCCATTCGAGGCCGTATCGGCGGTGATCCCCAGAACCTTGCCGCCGCTTATCATGCACAACTTGCGGAACTTGATGCGGTGCTGGCCGGCTGCGGTTTAATATCCGCTGGAGCCCATGACCGGCAATCGATCTTTGCAGTTCCGGCTACATTAATGCCGGGGAAGGGCGACCATGCTGCTGAACTGCGCGGCCCGCTTAACACGGCTTCTACCCTGAGCGAGAATCTGCTGCTGGAGTACACCGAAGGTATGCCAGATGCGCAGGTGGGGTGGGGTTGCGTGCACAGCGACAACCTGCGTTCGCTTCTCGACCTGCACACCGCGGCTTTCGATTTCACACAGCGCACTCCTGTCATTGCGCGCATGCAGGCTTCGAATCTCCTCGACCACATCCGGCGAGCGCTGGCGCAAGCTGCCACGGGCAAAGCGGTCGGCGGTTCTCCCTCGCGTGTCGATGATCGCGTGCTATTTCTCGTGGGTCACGATACGAATATAGGCAATCTTGCGGGCCTCCTTGATCTGACGTGGATTGCTGACGGAAGGCGTGACGATACGCCGCCCGGCTCGGCGCTGGTCTTTGAACTGTGGGAGTCTGCGCAGCATACGATGCAGGTCCGCGTCTTCTTCACTTCTCAAAGTCTCGCGCAGATGCGCAGTGCGGCTCTCCTGTCGCCACTGAATCCACCGATTCGCGTTCCACTCTATGTTCCAGCGTGCAGCAACATCGATTTATCGTGCACATGGCCGGATTTTGAACGCACTGTAGCAAACTCGATTGACACACGCGCCGTAGTCAAGGAATGAATGGCCTGCGCGGCACAGCCTGGAGTCCGATTGCTTCTGACATCCCTAGAGCGGGATACTCAGCTGCTACAACGACAGGTTCCAGCTCCAACTGGCGCAACGGCGGTTGGCAATGAAGTGTATGGCAGCTTATACAGACCAGCACTCTATGGGTACTACCCCGGGGGGCCGACAGCTACGTGAGGGTTCAGCCCAACAGCGTGAGCTGCGTTCGAAAGCATGTCCCAGAGGTGCCATAGTCGTGAAACCTTCAGCACCAGGCAGGGAAGTCGCGCTCTATCCGCGCTCTGTTGATCGGCTTTATGTGGATTTCCGTGGTCTTTGAGTGTCATCCGCTGGTCTTGCATGTCGCTGGAATAAGTTTCGTTGAGCTTTCGAGTCCTACGACTTACAAAACCGGTAGGCCTCGATGGCAGCACCGTTACAATTATGCGCGACGACGAGGGGAGCCGTCGTGCCAAGACTGAGTGAGGGCGTGACACGGCATCTCGCGGGCGAGCTGAACCCGGCTGGCTATGCATACTGCGCAAGAGTTGAATGTTAAAGGGTGTCAATTGGAGTATTGCAATTCGAACGTCGTCTATTTGCAATGAAGTCAGCACAAGTTGCTGTTTGGGGGACGGCCACAGCGACTAGTTATTCGCGTTAGGGGTTCCGGAACGCGTGTGAGCTGAGATGGCCAATTTGTGCCACCTCTGACCTGTGAGTTCTGGACGATTCCGGTGATGATGAGGTCGCGTCAATCTTTGGGGCATGGTTTGTTTTGTGCCCAGTATTTGCTAGGCGCGAATCACTTCAATGCCCATTGCCACGAAAGGCGCAATCATTTCGTCAGTGGCGCCTGAGTCCGTGACGATAGTGTGCAGGCTGCCGGTCTCGCAAATGCGCCAGTTGGCCACCATGCCGAATTTGGTGTGGTCGACGACGGCGATATGGCGGCGCGACTGGCGCAGCATGGCTGCGTTCAGCTCGGCTTCGCTTTCGATGTAGCAGCTGGCGCCCCACTCGGCATCAAGTCCGTCCGAGCCGACAAAGAGCGTGTGGATGAGCATGTTTTCCAGGCTGCGGATCGCAGTGGGGCCAACGAGCGAAAACCAGTCGCCGTGCAAATGTCCGCCGGTGACGAACACATTTACGTCGCGGCGCTTGGACAGCTCCATCGCGACGTTTGCGGTGTTGGTGACCACGGTGAGGTTGTGATTGAGCGGCAGGCAGCGCACGACTTCGGTGGTTGTGGTTCCGGGCGTTACCGCAATGGTTTCGCCCTCGGTGACCAGCGCGGCCGCCGCGCGGCCAATGCGGCGCTTCTCGTCGGCAAGGCGGCCCACCTGCGCAATGAACGAGCGGTCTTTGCGGAATGGCTCGTAGAAGAGCGGATCGAGCGAGACAGCACCGCCATGGGTGCGGCGCAGCAGGCCTTGCTGCTCCAGCGTGTCGAGGTCGCGACGCACGGTGACGACCGTGACGCCGAGCTCCGCACTGAGCACATCGACGGAGACTGTGCCATTCTGCTGAAGCGCGGTGAGGACGGCCTTGAATCGCTGCTGCTGCTTCTCACTCGCGGAGCCGATGGCATTGTTGGAGTTGAACGCTTCGCCACGCTTGGCCATGTGTAGTTGCCCTGGGGGCCAGCTGCCCCACTTACCATGTATAAGCCTAATGGATGCGAGAAGGTGCAGAAAGCATCACAGGTTCCCTGTTGGTCAATGATGCGTATGCATGTGCGGCAACGGTAGAATGACTCTCGCAATGGAAGCGATGAACATGCATATCGATTGGCTGCGTGGAGAGATGGAGGGGGCGGCGATCCGCACCTCGGAAAAGCTGTTGGGAGAGATGTACGCGCGCTTTGCCGACCGCGATGCGGCGGAGCACATGCCCGCCGATACGCGCCTTTACCGCGTGCGCTGGTTTCAGCCGGAGAATGCAACCGAGGCCGGGCGGCTGAACTGGGGCGTGACCGTGCTGGAACCTGGGCGTGTGGGTGACGAGTACTTTATGACGCAGGGGCACTTTCATGCCGACCCGAGCCGCGCCGAATTCTACACAGTGGCCAGTGGCGAAGGCATGCTGGTACTGATGGACCGTGAGCGCCGCACATGGGCCGAGGCAATGCGGCCTGGTACGCTGCACGCCATCGACGGCCGCGATGCGCACCGGGTGGTGAATACAGGCGCTGAGCCGCTGATTTTCTGGGCCTGCTGGCCGGGCGACGCCGGCTACGACTACCAGAGCATTGTGGAGCACGGCTTTGGCGCGCGCGTGCGGCTGCGCGACGGCAAGGCTCAGTTGATTCCGGAGCCGCAGGCATGAGCGATTTCGACCCTGGCATCGACGTCCGGTTTTCTCAGGATCCGATGGCGTTTCACTATGGAGCGTCGGTCTTCGGCCCCGAGCCGGAGCACCGCCGGCTGAACGACATTCGTGCCAGCCTGCTGGACCGCGATGCGAGCGGTCCAGACCCGGTGTATTGCATCGCCATGGATGTGGGGCAGACGGAGCACCGCGAACTGCTTGAGCAAATGCATCTGCTTTACGGGGTGGTTGCATATGCACAGGGCGCGCTGGGCATTGAGCCGGTTCGCTCTCAGGGACACGTGCATTCTGTTTCGCCCTATTCAGGCTGGTCGACGCCGGAACTGATCGAAGTCTGGCAAGGCGAGGCAATCGTCTATCTGCAGGAATTGGTCGAGGACGATCCGGGGAAGTGTATTGCCGTGCACATTCGCCCCGGAGAGCATGTGGTTGTGCCGCCAGGCTGGGCGCATTTTGTTGCCAGTGCGCTTACGGCGACACCCCTTGTTTTCGGCGCATGGTGCACGCGTGTCTACGCGTTTGAGTATGCGGGCGTACGCGCGCGCGGCGGCCTGGCATGGTTTCCGGTCTTTGAAGCCAATGGCAGAATCGCGTGGAAGGCGAATGCTAGTTACGCGCAAGCACGGCCCGTGGTGGAGAGAACGGCACGTAGTTATCCGGAACTGGGACTCGGCGCGGACAAGCCTATCTATGTACAGTTTGCCGGGCAGCCGGAGTGCATGCGCTGGGTGGCGGAACCTGGGCTGATGCGCGCTATGTGGAGCCGCTTTGAGCCGTGATGCGGCCTTCGCGCGCTAGCAGCGCACGAAAGCCAGCATGGTGGCGCACTCCTTGCCGACGGAAGGACCGTGGGGGCGAATGGTATACGCGCCCACATGGGCGGGAACGATGAATGTCTCCGCGTAGTGCACAACGAACGGCTGGAAGGCGCCGACGGGACTTTCGACGATTGCCTCGGCCCCTTCGACAAGATTCAGTACATTCACGGTTCCATCGGTGTGGTGCGGCACGGTTCCGGTAAACCAGTGACGCCGCGTCTCGATAAATTCCAGCTCATGCAGTCCTGTGCGTTCCTCGCGCCAGCCCTCGCCGCTGGCCACGGGCTCAAATCGATTGACGAGCGAGCGCTCGACAAACGGTGTTGTGCGATTCCACTGAATGTTGGCAATGCCGTGCTTCAAATGCACAGGGCGCGGGCGGCCATCGAGGCCGAGGCGGCCCCAATCCCAGAGCTTGAAGGTGAAGATGTAAGGCGTAGCGCTAATCTCTAGCACCATGGAGTTGCGGCCCGAGCAGTGAATGGTGCCGGCGGGAATCAGGAAGTGGTCGTGCTTGCGCGCGGGAAATTGGTTGACGTATTTGGCCGCGGGAAACTCGATTGCACCTTCCTGCGCGGACTCCAGGTCGCGCACCATGGCCTCGCGATCGATTCCTTCGCGCAGTCCCAGGTAGACGGTCGCGCCCTCATCGGCGTCGAGCATGTAGTAGCTCTCGTCCTGTGTGTAATCCATGCCGAAGTGCTCGCGGATATAGGACGTGAGCGGATGAACCTGCAGCGAGAGATTGCCGCCGCCCATGGTGTCGAGGAAATCGAAGCGGATGGGGAATTCGGCGCCAAAGCGAGCGATGACAGGCTCTCCGAGCAATTGGCGCGGATGTTGGAAGACAAGGTCGATGGCGGGAACTTCAACGCGATGCTCTCCAAATCCGAGCAGGAGACTGTTCTCCTCGGGCACGCAATCGAAGCACCACGCATGGTTTGGCACGCCGTCGGTGGGCAGATCGCAGACGCGCTCCATCCAATGCCCGCCCCATGGGCCGGGATCAAAAAATGGAACGACGCGGAGCGGCCCGGCGACAGCCTGTTCAAGCCCGCGGCGGAAGGCGTCTCCGGTAATCAGCTTCGGCGTGGCGGCAACGTTGGTGTCGAGCAGCAGGTCAATGTTGTCGAGCAGCTCCTGCTTCAGCCGGTCGGCGGCGCGCCAGTCGACGAAGAATGCGCGCTTGTATTTCAGCGCGGGCCGCTCGTTCAAGTTGTTCGCGCCAAGGTTGCCAATCTCCATGCGGCGCTGGCGCAGCTGCAGCTCCCAGCGCGCCATGTCGGCATATACGAGCAAGCGTTGCGAGGGCGCGATTAGTGAGGCGCCAGGGCCGACAACCAACGCCAATCCGTCAGCAGCAGAGACCCTCTGCTGCGCCTGGCGCAACTTCTCCTCGTCGAAGAAATCGCGGATCATGACCGCGTTCATCTGCCCGAAGACCGGATCGTCGGTCAGATAGCCATCCAGCAACGCATCGATGGCATCGGTCGGTTTCAGCAACGATTCTGTCTGCACCGCAACGGCGAAGGAGCTCGCCTGCGAAAGGCCTTGCAGAATCGCTGTGCTGTCCGCGCCCGGATATGCTTCCACGCAAATCACACGCACCTTGCGCTGTGCGGCCTCCACGGCGACACGCGCGGAAATGCCAGACCACCCGATAACGCACTCTTCCGCCGAACCGGCCTGAATGAAGGGGAATTTATCGTACATCGGTTGCCCCCACAGGAATGCCCGCATTGCGCAGCAGCGGAACGCCTCCAAAAAGCGCTGCATTCTGGCCCAGCGCGGCCGCGCACACGTTCACAGTGCCCCACGGCGTCCACGTTTCGTTGGCAATTACCTTTTGAATATAAGGGAGAATCACGTCAGCACTACGCATCACACCGCCACCATAGAGAATCAGAGTTGGATCAAAAGCGTGCACGGCCGCCACGGCTGCCAGCGCCCAAGCACGCATGCAATGCTCGCGAATTTCGAGCGCAACCTTGTCGCCCCCGGCTGCCAGGGTAAAAAGATTTTTGAAATCGAGGTCCGCATGGGCAAGCGCGCTTTGCGCAAAGCCCGGCCAGTCGCGGCACACACCGGGCAGCGCCCAGCCACCCGCCTCGGACTCAGCGCATCCGCGGCCGCCGCAGGTGCAGGGCCGCCCGTCCATGCGGACAGGGAAGTGACCGCCAAGCAGACCGGCCTGGCCATGCCTGCCGGCCAAAGGCTTGCCGTCGATCATGGCCACGCCTCCAATTCCGGTGCCGAGCGTGAACATTACCACGTCAGTTTGATTGCGCGCGGCGCCCGCGAAGCTTTCGCCCAACAAAGCCAGGCGCGCATCGTTTTCCATGTGCAGCGGAACGCCAAATTCAGCCTGCGCCCAGCCGATCAAATCAATCCCGGGGGCGTCTTCATACTTTCCGTTGGTGGAGGCGATGCGATTTGCGCGGCTGTCGACGATTCCACAAAAGCCAAGTGCGATGCCGGCCAGCTCTCCGGCGCCTGCGCCATTCTGCTGGAGCAGCGCACGCAATGCCGCGGCGATGGAGGGTAGCAACGGCTCCAATGCGACGGTCGAAGGGCAATCGAGGCTGATGTTGCCAAGCAACCGATCCCAGCGGGCCAGGCCACAATTGATATGGGTGCCGCCCAGATCGATTGCGAGGACCAGCTGAGGTTGCGATTTTGCTGTGTGGCTGGAGATCATCGAAAGTGTGCTCTGTAGACCGAAGCCATTCTATCCGATTTACGCAAAAAAGAAAGACAAAGAATTGCGAATAAGGCAAAAAAGAAATAAATATGCTTCCATAGAAGGGTTTGCGCGTTTCATGCGAAAGAGAAGAGCCGAGTCCTAAACCCAGAATTGGCCCAGGAGGACGACTCCGGAGAGGTGGGAGGGCAGGTTTTCGCCCGAGCTTCGGTGAAGCCTTGATACGAACCATGGTATAGCCCATTATGTCCACTAAAAGACACTTAAAAAGTTCGTTTTAAATTCAAACGAAACTTTTCTATTGACTATTGTCCCTCAAACTGAGTAGGATGCGCGGGATTGGGAATTGCCCTGTCTAAAGAGCAGTTGCCGACGTTTCGGAGGAAGAAGTACATATGGAAAATCGTCTGCATGGCCGCATTCAGGATCATGTGAAGCAATGGGGGCGAATCGCATGCCTGCTTGCCGCACTCGCGCTCTTGGGCGGTGCGCATCTGTGGGCGCAATTCGATTCCGGCACAATTAGTGGAACGGTGACGGATAGCACTGGCGCGTATGTGCCGGCTGCAGCGGTTACCATCACCAACGCTGGAACCGGTGTTGTCACCAACGTGAAGACAAATGGCAACGGCTTTTATTCCGCATCCGCGCTGCCGTTTGGAACCTATACCGTACAGATCGAGACGACGGGATTTTCCGTGGCGAAGAGTCAGCCGTTTGTGCTGAATGTGGGTGCAAACGCCGCGGTGAATTTGAAGCTCGCGCTGGCGTCGGCAAGTGAATCCATCGAAGTGACCGGCACGCAAACGGCGGTGAACAGCGAATCGGCTTCGCTGGGGACCACGCTGAATGCCGTTCAGGTTCAGAATCTGCCGATCAATGGGCGCGACGTCAGCAGTTTTCTTGAAATCTCGCCGGGCTCCGTGGGATCGGGCGGCTACTTCCAGGGCAGTGTGAACGGCTTGGAGAACATCTTTGCCGGACTCACCATCACCGTCGACGGCCAGAGCTCATCGCGCGCCGATGTGAACGGCTTTCTGAACACCGAGGGCCAGGAAGCGGCGCGCGTCACGCGCTCCAGCATCGACAGCATTCAGGAAATCGACTTCAGCAATGCCGGCTACGGCGCCGAGACCGGTCACTCGCTCGGACCGCAAATGAACATCATCACCAAGGGCGGAACCAACGAGTTCCACGGCACTGCGTTTGAGTTCCTCCGCAACAGTGCGCTTGATGCGCGCGACTTCTTTGAAGAGTCAGGCACCAGCAAAGCGCCGCTGCGTCTGAATCAGTTCGGTGGAAATCTCTCCGGCCCGATTTTGCGCCAGAAGCTGTTCTTCTTTATGAACTACGAAGGAGACCGCGAGCACATTACCGCGACGCCGGCATCGTACGAGACGCTGAGCGCATTTGCTCGTTCGCAGGCCAACTCCGTAATGCAGGAAGTCTTTACCCAACTGCCGGCCTTGCCCGCGGACTGCACGGCCATTCCCGCGCCCGCATCGTGCGCAGATACCAGCTCGGTGGGAAGCAACACACCGGAGCAGGGCGCGAACCTGGTGTTTGTCGGTACCGTGGGCCTGCCGCTTGATCTGCGCGAAGACACTGGTTCAGTGCGCATGGACTATCAGATTTCGCAGAACGACCGCATCTACGGCCGCTACAATATCAACGACTCGCTGACCAACTACACCTACGGCATCAACGAGAATCAGCTCTCTCCGCAGAAGCTGCGCACGCAACTGGGCCGTTTCGACTACACCCATATCTTTTCGCCGTCGCTGCTGAGCGAACTTGGCGTCGGAGTCAACCGCTTCTACTCCGATACGAATTCGAACACGTCCCAGCCCTTCTCGAGCTTTGCGGGCTTCTTCACCAATCTCGGCAGCCTGCCGGGGCCGAACACTTACAACCAGATCAATCCCTACACCACCATTGAGGTGTTCGAGAACCTGACCAAGGTTCTGGGCAATCACAGCCTGAAGTTTGGTACGCAGATTCGCGTCAATCGTCAGGCCCTGTGGCTGCGGCCTTCCAAGACCTACTACTACGGCAGCTTCTCCGATTTGTTTAACAACAACCCGTTCGTGCTTGCCAAAATTGGGTTCCCGAACTTTGTTGGAACGCGGAACACCAACTGGGACTTCTTTGTTCAGGACAACTGGAAGGTGACGCCGCGCCTGACAGTGAATCTGGGTTTGCGCTATGCCTACAATACGGTTTGGCGCGAGCAGAACGGCAAACAGCGCAACTTTGACGTTGCCACGCAGTCGTTCACCGATACCGGCTCATCCATCTACAGCGCACCGATGATCGATATTGCCCCGCGCGTCGGCTTTGCCTACGACCTGACTGGCAAGCAGAAGACTGTCGTGCATGGCTATGCGGGCCTGTTCTATCTGCCCATGCAGTTTGGCCTGGACGCGGTCTACAACATTCCCGAGTACTCGAATTACAACGTGAATGTTTTCGACGCGCTCTTTGGCGGATACTCGATTGCGTATCCCGCGGCGGACCCACCGATTACGGCGGGCACGCAGAACGTGTACAGCTATCAGAGCAGCCCGCGCGATCCGAATGCCATGCATTGGCTCTTTGGAGTGGAGCAGCAGCTGCCGTGGGGCATGGTGACCACCATCAACTACACCGGCAACCATGTGCTGCATATGCAGTCAGGCCTGAACTACGCCGGCCTGAATGCCAATCCCGCGAATCTGGTGAGCTCGGTGCGAGCCAACTACTCTGGCTTCGCAAACGAGAACATCATCGCTAACAATATGTCGTCCGCCTACCATGCACTGCAAGTGCAGCTGCGCAAGAGTCAGCGCGACATCCATTACGAACTGAACTACAGCTACTCGCATGAAATCGATAACGAGGTGAACGTCTTCTCGCCGGGCCTGGTCGATCCCAGCAGTCTCGATCCGGAGCGCGCTAGCGGCGACATCGACGTGCGCCACAACCTGACGGGCAGCGTAGTGTACAACCTGCCGCGGCTAGAGCACGCCAACCGGCTGACGCGGACGGCGCTGGGCGATTGGCAGACGGCCAGCATTCTGCAAATGCGCGGCGGCCTGCCGACCAACATCACGCTGGTCAGTGGCTTCTTTGGCAATCCCACGCGCCCACAGCTGGTCGCCGGAGAAAAGCCCACGCTCAGCGGAGGGAAGTGGTCCACCGGAAAGTACAACCCCGCTGCGTTCGCCGTTCCATCGGATTACGACGGAACTCCCGGCAAGGACTACAGCTCAATTGGGAGAAACTTCCTCCGCGGTCCGGCCTTCTATCAGTTGGATTTCTCGCTGATGAAGAACTTCCCGATCACCGAGAAGCTGCGCTTCCAGTTCCGCGCAGACCTGTTCAACCTGCTCAACCATCCGAACCTCACCAATCCCGATGGCGGCATCTGCTCTTCGGTGACGGCCACGGACGGAACAAATCCTGCGAGCTGCGCGGTGAATACGAAGTTCGGTTACTCGACGGCGACCATTCAATCGGTCTCCGGCGGGCAAATCGGCAACGGAACGGCTCGCCAGGCACAGTTCTCGGCTAAGCTGATCTTCTAGTTACTGCCTTTACACGCGGCGGCAGCAGTAGCTGCCGCCGTTCTTTTTTGGAGGCTTTCGATGATGCGATTTTTGCGGCATGCCGGCGTATTCTGCGCCGGAAGTTGTCTGCTGTCTGTTGCGCTTCTGGCGCAACCCGCGCACGGTGCGGACCAGGCAAAGCGGGTGGATCGCTGGGCAGCTTCGGCGAGCGACGATTACCTGATCTTTCCGGATGTGACCTACGGCGTGGCCAACAACACACAACTGAAGCTGGATATGTGGGAGCGGAAGGGGCAGAAGGAACCAGCGCCAACGCTGATTTACTATCACGGCGGCGGTTGGATCTTTGGTGACCGCACGGGCGCGACGATGATGTTCATGCCGTTTCTGGTACGCGGCTGGAACGTTGTGAATGTTGAATACAGGATGGCGTCTTCGTCGCTGGCTCCTGCCGCGGTCGAAGATACTCGCTGCGCTTACCGATGGGTGATTCGAAATGCCAAAACCTACAACATCGACACAAAGCGAATTGTACTGACGGGCCACTCGGCAGGAGGCCATCTTGCCTTGATCAGCGGAATGCTGCCAGCCGGCACGTCGCTTGACAACAACTGTTATGGCGACGAGGCACTACGCCCAGCGGCAATCATCAATTGGTTTGGACCGACAGACCTGAACGACTTGATTGCTGGCCCCAACACGCGCAACTACGCGCGCATGTGGCTGGGGAGTCAGCTGAATGCCGACGCTATCGCGCGCGAAGTTTCGCCACTCACCTATGTACGCAAGGATCTGCCGCCGATTATTTCAGTTCACGGAGATTCCGATCCGGTCGTGCCATATTCGCACGCGGTGCGGCTGCACAAGGCGCTGGATACAGCCGGTTCGCCCAACGAATTGATTACCATCAAGGGCGGCATGCATGGCGGGTTCAAACCAGATGAGCTCGAAGATGCCTACGCGCGAATCTTCAGTTTTCTAAGCGCGCATGGCGTAACGCCGTAGGTTTTCAGCCTGCGGCGAGAATGCGGGCGACGCTGCGGAGCAGGCTGGGCAGTGCCTTGTCCCAAAAGCTCCAATCGTGCGCACCGGGCATCTCATGATATTCGTAGCGTGCATCCTTCAATGACAGTGTTGCGGCAATGGCGCGATTGGAGGCAAGCAACGGATCACTGACGCCACACGCCATATACAGGTAGGGCAATGTCGCCGCAGAGTTCAAGGCGTTGCGCAGGTCACACTGCGTGCGCAGCTCAGAGCGCGGGCCGCCAAATGCGGCATCCGTGCTCTCGCGCAGATCTGGCAGCACGTCTTCAATTCCACGCGGTCCATCGAATGCGCCGCTGATGCTGCCGGCGGCGGCGAACAGCTCCGGATTCTGCGCAGCTGCGAGCATGGCGCCGTAGCCACCCATTGAAAGGCCAGCGATAGCGCGGCGATGGGGAGCGGCGATGGTGCGAAAGCCGGCCTCGATCGAAGCAATCAAATCCTGCACGATGTAGTCAGCGAATCGGTCGGAAGGCCTGGTTGCGGAATTCACGTACCAGGAATTCTCGCCTGCGGGCGTAACAATGATCAGGTCGTATTCCGCCGCATACTGCACAAGGTTGGTCAGCGTGGTCCAGTTGGTGTGGTCGCCAGACCAGCCATGCAGGAGGTACAACACAGGGTAGCAGCGCTGGGACTCCTGATAGCCGGGCGGCAGAACGACGAAGCAGGGCATGGAGCGGCCCAGTGCCGGGCTCACAACCGAGTGGGCGGCGACGGAGGCTTTTCTTGTACAGTCTTCTGGAATTTGCATGATTCCTTTAGCTGGCGCGCGAAAGAACGAAGACCGCGAGCACGAGCACGACAACGGCCACGGCTTGTGTTTGCAGTGCACGCTTGCTTGCTTCGCGCCACTCGCCGGTGAGCACACCCACCACGGTGGCAATAATCACAATCAGCGACATGAACACAGGCCAGCCGATGACCGCTCCGAGGTCGCCGAGCAGGCCGCTTGAAATGCCGTAGAGCAGACTGCTGCCAAACCAGAGCAGAGCCATGCAAAGCGTGAGCAGCCAGTGAGAGGCCGAGGCTTTGGCGCGGAAGTTCGAAGCCGTGCCCTGTTTCCGCAAGAGATAGATGCAGTAGAGCAGATTTGGAATCGCGCCGCCTGCCAGCATCGGCAGCCAGATCGCGGTAACAATCCAGTTGGAACCTGCATGATGTTGGCTTGCTGCCTGAGCCAGCGGGCTTCCATTGGCGATGCCTAGATTCATCATTGAAGCGCAGACGCCGCCGACAATGGCCAGCAGCAGACCGGTGGAGAAGGGAATTGGCCCCGTGGTCTTGCTTCCTGTGCTGCGGTCACGCATGCGGCCGGCCAGCGCGGTAATGGCGACACCCACGATAACCAGTGTGAGTCCCGCGATGGCCATAAGGCCCTGCGGCTGAAGAAGGCGGTCGCGGTGGAATTGAATGAACGGCAACAGGCTGCCAACGGCAGCAGAGAGACCGAGCACAATTGAGAACGCCAGTGCAATTCCAATCGAGCTCAAAGCAAGACCGAAGAGAACCTGCGCCACGCCCCATCCCGCGCCGAACAGAACAACCGTGACGAGCATGGACTTGTCGGCCTCGCGGTAGAGCTGTGCGAGATCGGGAACCATCAGCCAGGCGGTGAGTGCTGGCAGAACCAGCAGCGCAAGCACGCTCCACACAAGCCACGTATTCTCCCACGCCCAGCGGCGCGTGTACTTCATGGGCAGGGAGAAGTTGGCGTTTGCCACGCCTGCCACAACTAGCAAAACAAGCCCTACGGATACGTTCGACATAGTTTCCTTTTAGCGCTCCACTTTACTGCCCGTGCGCACGCGCAGCGTGATTGTCTGATACGGATGGAGCGACACTTCGAAGCGTCCATTCGATGTTGTGATTGCCGACTGGTTGCGCTCCAGGAGGTCCGTCTGCCAGGCCTGCTCGAATACTATCCAATCGCTTTGAATGGTGGCGCGTGTCTCCTTGCCTGCGTGCTCTTGCAGGCGCAGGATGCTGCCATCGCCGTCTTCCGCCTGCTTCCACGTGAGAAGCGCGAGATTGTCCGCACTAATGTTGAGCAGGCTGGCACTGGCCGGCGGCAGTGCGGAAGGTTCCAGTCCGAGTGAGCCGGCAACGCTGTCGTGCTCAAGCGGCTGCAGTTGATTGGCGGCGAGTGTGTCGAGCGCCGCCGGGTCAAAGCTCTTGCTGCTGGTGATGGCATAGCGAAACACAAAGTCGCCACCCTGCGAAGCAGGGAAGTTGGTTGCCCAGTAATTGTTCATCAGCCACGAAAAGACCGTGGACGATTTCGGCTGAAACTCGGTAGGCCAGTTGCCGCGCACAATATCGCCGAAGTTCACCAGCGGAGCATCGAGCGGAACCACAGCTGCGGTCACATCGTGATTGTGCACGGCGGCCCAGCCGGAGGCGACGTACCACTCGCGGCTTCCCCCCGCCAGCTCATCGCGCGCCGGATCGACCCAAGCACTCTGCGCGCTGTAGCCGAAGCGCGGCTGCGGCACTGCGAAGGGAAAGGCGACGTAAGCGGATTCGCGATGCAGCGTCTCATCCTTGTGCAGCGACACGGAGAGCAGGATCAGCTTTTCGTTCGAGGGCAGAAAGACGTGTGTCTCAATCCGCGGAGTCCGCTCATCGTGTGCCCGTGTCACGGCCTCAACACCAAGCGCGCTGATACGAATCTCCGGGGCGCCCAAGCTCTGCTGCGGGTGAATCGTAAGCGCAGGCGGAGTGAAGCCTGCCCCATACCGGTAGAGCGAGTTATTGGGGTAATCGTCGCCGCCGGTGACGTAGAGGTAGGTCCCGAACTTGTGCGGAGAGCCCTGGTCCGCGAGCTCGCGATTGAGTTGCTTGTCGAAGACTGAACTGATTGCCCCGGTTTGCAAATCGAATGCGACGCGATAGTAGTCGTTCTCGATGGACTGCGCGCTGCTTTGCGATGGAGGCGGCAACGGCTGCTTTGCAGGAACGCGCGTGAAAAGCTTGTAGCCCACGGCCGGCACATCCGTTGCCAGGAAGCGCACCCGCAGAGTGGGTGATCCGAATCCGGGAATCGAGATGCCTTCGCCTTCCGCAACCATCTCCAGCGGCACTTCCTTCCCGGTCACAGCGTCGGTCAGCCCTTCACCCTTGGGCAGATTTGCTTCAACCCATCCGCTGCGCGGCCAGTTGAGCGCATTAAAGACTGCAATAGAGGCGTCGCGAGGTTTCACAAGCGCTTCAAGCTGCGCCCATCCGCGCTGCACCGATTCTGCAGCGTCATTGGCTGCGCGCACAACACGCGCCTGCTTCAGCGCAGTCTGCGTGGTGGTCTGTTCGTTGGTTGCGTCAGTGGTGGAGGAGACGTACGTCCAGGTGTGTTCGTCGTAGAGCAGCTCATTCCACCACGCATCGTTGAGCATTTCCTTCTCAGGAGTTACGCGCGCATCAAGAGCGTGCACAGCCGAGCCGAGTACTTCCGCAGTCTGCAGGCGATGCTGGTTGGCCCGGTGTACGGCGGTGTGCTTTGCGTCGGACCCGTATCCATCCTCCCAGTAAGGGCCGAAGTCGCCGCGATAGACAGGGATGTTTCCCTTCCACTCGCTCTCCACTTGGTGCAAGGCCGAAGAAACAGTGGAGAATTCAAGCTTTGGCCACGCATAGGCAGTCGAATACTCTGCGACCAGGCTGCTCTGCGCCTTGTCCAGCGCGGTGTTTTCCAACTGCGTGCCGAAGATGATGGCGGTATTGGCGGTGTAGTCCGGGCGCGTGTAGGCTTGTAGAAAGACCGGGAGTGAATCGTGAATTGCCGCCATGCTCCACGGGCCGCCGAAGAGTGTGTGCGCCTGCAGGTAGGCGCGCGAGTACCACATCAGCACGCGGCCTCCGTCCGGGCCCTCCCAATAAAACGGAGACTTTTCATTCCAGCGCCCCTGCAGCATGATGGGCGCACGCCAGCTATTGCTCGCAGCCAGAAAATACTTGATGCCTGCATCGTGCAACACCGACGCATACGCCCACGTGTATGCGGGAACATCCACCAGCTGTGCGGCGTCTGTCTGCGGCAACTGATGCGCGCGCACAAGCTGTTCGCGTCCATAGAGCGAGCGCGCCATCCCTTCCCACGACGCATTGCCGGTGTGCTGGTTGGCGAATTCCGGCGGAACGGCAATGCTGCCGCTGCGCACGTGCGCGAGAAATGCTTCGCGCGATGCAGCATCGCGGCTGCGCAAATACGAGTTGGCGACCCAGCTGCCGTCCAGCGTCCACCGAAACTCCGGATGGGTCTTCATCAAGTCCATTGCCTGGTCGATGGATTGTGCGTGCAACTCGGCGACCTTGGCGCTGTAATCGGTGAATCCGATATCCAGATGCTCATGAGGGACGATGGCGAGAGTCCACTTTTTCGCCGGCTCAATCTGAACTTCGGAGGAGCGCTTTCCGCCGGCTATCGTGTATGCGGCTACTCGACCCTGCCATTCCGGCACGTTGAAAACAAGGCGAAGGTCGCCAAAATCCTGAGCGCTCGTCACGACCGCTGCCATGGTCTGCCGGCCGACAATCAGTTGGATGGAATCGCCTTTACGAGCCGCTCTATCGGAGACGATCACTTCAACTTCTTCGGTCAGGCTCCCGTCTTTGCCGTGATAGAAGATCTGCGGCGTGATTCTCGCTTCTATTGCCTTCGAGGGCACGGCTGCTTCGTCGTGCAGCAGTTCCAGCGCGTCATAGGTAATCCCCGTGTGTCCGGGCGCAATCGCGCCGGAGGCGAACTCCGGCTTATCTGGATCGTCGACCGCCGTCAGCACAAGTGTGTTGCTTCCTTTGCGCAGAAACCGTGCCGGGATGCGGATGCTCTTTTCATCGCGCGAAGTTTGCGGCACAAATGTGCCTTCCCAGTCGCCGGCGGCGTAGTCCAGCGTGGGATGAAAGTAAATATCGCCCTCATGGCCGTTGATTGTCGCGCGCAGATACGAGAGGCGCGGCGTTTCATAGAGAACCGCGAGATGCAGGGTGTACTCGCCGCGCGGAGTCTGTGTGAGAGTGAACTCGATGCTGTAGGGATGCAGGCGGCCGCCGGTTACCGCGTTCGCAGGACCCGGCTGAAAGGCATGCCAGTCCTCTGTACTGCTACGGCCGACGACAAAGTGCACGTCGGAGGAAGGCGAAGTGTAGTCGATCCCGTTGCGCGCAAATTCACCCGACGAGTCGTTGAAGCTGCCGATGCGCCAGACCGTTTGCGGCTGAGCGATGGAGACGGCGGTGCATGCAGTTAGGAGTAGAAGCAGTGGGAGCGAACGATTCAATATGCCGGATTTCATCTGTATCACTTCTGCCCGGAGCCGCGGGCTTTCCCAGAACTAGGTTTCAGAGTCAGTGGATCGCGTTGCGGTTCGTCGGTGCGACCGCGCGCACTACTCTTATTGTCGGGCGACCAGCTGGTTGCCTCGCCCAGGCAATTGAATACTCGCCGCCAGACCGGCCGCCACTGGTAAGAATGCCCGTCAGGCTGAGGACCACGATCAAGCAGAATCCGGTGCAGATGCAGTCGATCTGGCGGAGAATATTCTTTTAGGCCTAAAAAGCAACGAATAAAGTGTTGTTTAGTGGCCAATCGAACATATATAGTGGTCCACGACGTAAAGTCAAGGGGATTCCGCGTGTGCCTGGAAAGCTCCGCGCACGATGCGGCTGGTCAGTTCGCCTGCCCTGGTGCAAATTGAATGGAAGGGAATTGAAATGCCGTCTGCTTTGAGAAAATGCCTGCCCACGTTGCTGCTTCTGTCGACCGTTTTCGTCTCCGGCAGGATAGCCATCGGCCAAAAACACCAGGATTGTGAGCCCTCCTTTCCGCTCAAGCAGCAGTGGCTGGGCTCCGATGATGCCTATTCAATTCCGCTGCACGACTCGCGTGTGGTTTGGATCTTTGGGGACACGATGTACGGCGACAAGCGCGAAGTCGTCGGGGATGATCCGCGCATGGTCCGCAACTCGATTGGCGTTTCAACCTGCAAGGCCGGCCAGTGGAGTATCGATTACATCCTCCCCAAAAATGCGAACGGTGCGCATCGCGATTTCTTTGAGCCGCAGCACCCTAAAACCTGGTACTGGCCCATGGACGGTGTGGCCATCAAAGGCGAGCTGTGGGTTACTTTGATGTGTGTTCGGAATACGCCCGAGGGCGTGAACAATGGATTTGGATTCGAACTGTGCGGCACCGATCTGGCGCACGTCACAGGCCTCAAGCGTCCGCCGGCGGAGTGGAAGGTGACCTATCAGCCCCTTGTGAAGGAAGAGCTTTCGGCCAATCCAACCAGTTCTGCGCTGGTGCGTGATGGATACCTCTACATCTACGCCAAGGCAGACAAGCTGAATGCAATGCAACTCACTCGGATTCCGGTCGCCGAACTGGCCCACGCGAAAGACGCGCTGCAATACCTGGGAAAAGACGGACAATGGCATGCGGGCTACGAGCCCGCAAACGCAAAATCCATCATGGAGCCAGGCGCCTCGGAGATGTCTGTGCGCTATCACGTAGAGCGCAAACAGTGGGTCTCGGTGCTGCTTGATCCCAATCCATATGTCGGCGATGCCTGGGTGCGTTTTGCCCCCGCCATGGATGGGCCGTGGAGCAAGCCGCAGGTGGTTTATCACGTGCCCGAGATGGACAAAACTGCTGGCTACGACAAAGACATCTTCTGCTACGCGGGCAAGGAGCACCCGGAGTTCGAAAAGCCCGGCGAGCTGGTCTTCACGTATGCCTGCAATCTGATGAAGCCCAAAAAGCTCGAATCCCGATCCGATATCTATTTCCCGAAGGTGGTTCGGATGCCCATGCCGGCTGATAACGCGCCGGCCGTGCGTTGAGCAGCGTCTTGCGCACATCCCCGCAGGCAAGGCGGTTCACCTTTGAGACGGATTGCTTCAATACGACAGTTTGCAGGGAGACCTCATCTGGCCATGGCCAGATGAGGTCTCCCGGATTCTTATGACGGTATGGGACTCCCTTCATGTATCCTGCTGGTTCGAGAATCGAGATGCGTTCTTCGAATTTCTTACTCTCATCGACCAACGCATCTGATAGCCATTTGTACAGCCTCTGATCGAGTTCAAATGCAGCACTTGTTGCGTGCTGAAGCCAGGGGCAATTTAGGCGGGAAACCTACAGGACCCAGGGCGGGAAGTCGCGTTCTATCCGCGCTCTGTTGGTCGGCTTTATGTGATTTCCGTGGTCTTTGAGTGTCATCCGCTGGCCTGCATGTTGTTGAAAATAAGTTTGGTTGTGCTTTCGATTCCTGCCGAGTCCACCATCCGCCCAATCGCACAAATCAATGCATAAATATGCTGGATCGTTGGCGCTCGTCTATGCAGCGGAGGTCTATCGGTCGGTGCAGGAGTAGCAGGGGTCGATCGACGCCTGGATGAGCGGTGTGTCGGCCAGGCGGGCGCCCTGGACCATCCAGCGCACGGCTGGCATGTTGGCGAAAGTGGGGGTGCGCACGTGCACGCGGCTTGGATTGCGTGCATGTTCCTTCCAGCTCACGCTGTACATCACTTCGCCACGTGGCGCCTCCGCGCGGCTGGTGGCGGTGCCGGTGGCGAAATCGATCTTGCTTTCGGGCGCGTGGAATTCGCCTGGCGGCAAGTGGACGAGCGCCTGACGCAGAATGCGGCAGCTCTCCATGATTTCAAGCGCGCGGACCAGCAGCCGAGCGCGCACGTCACCGCCCTGTTCCACTGGCACATCGAACTCAAGTTCGTTGTAGGCGGCATAGGGCGCATCGCGGCGCAGATCCTGGGGAAGGCCAGAGGCGCGCGCGGTTGGGCCCACCACTCCGCACGATACGGCCTTGGCGCGCGTGAGCACGCCGATGCCCGCGCAACGCGATTGGGCCGTGGAACTGGTGGTGAAGATGGGAACCACGGTGCGCGACATCTCGCGTTCCAAGGCGTCGATCATGGGCAGTAGTTCAGCCGGATTCTCAATATCGCGGTTCACGCCGCCGATGCAGTTCATGGAGTAGTTGACGCGATTGCCGGAGATGGCCTGCAGCACATCCATCACCTTCTCGCGCAGTTCGAAGCAGGTCATGAACATGGTTTTGAAGCCCATCAGCTTGGCCGCGATGCCAGCCCACAACATGTGCGAGTGGAGCCGTTCGAGCTCGGCCATGATGACGCGAATGTATTGGGCGCGCGGCGGCGGCGCGATGCCGCAGAGCTGTTCCATGGCTTGGCACAGCGTGAGCGTGTGGATGTTAGAGCAGATTCCGCAGACGCGCTCCATCAGTGCAATTACCTGGATGTAGTTGCGCGTCTCAGCCAGATGTTCGATGCCGCGGAAGTTGAAGCCGATATGCAGTTGGGCGTCGACAACGGTTTCACCCTCACAGATCATGTCGAGCTTGTAAGGCTCTTCGAGCGCGGGATGGTACGGCCCCATGGGAATGCGATAGCTCATCGTGGCTCCTCGCGCAGGTTGACGCCTGCTGTAGCGCCGGCGCGCAGCAGCAGCGGCTCGTATACGCGACCGGTAAAGTCGATGGCAAAGCCCTCGTGTACTTCGCGCTCAATCCAGTCGGCGGCCTCGCACAGATCGTAGATGCTCTCGATGGAACGAGTGGCGGTCTCAAAGGCAAAGCCGAGCAGACGTCCTTCGAGGTCCCAGTGATACTCCAGGCGCATGCCTGTGTCGCCGGGCAGCTGGTAGGCGGTAATGGTGATGAAACGCGCGCCGATGGTGTTCATGGCTGTGGTCACTGCGCGCACGTTGTAGCCCTGCGCCGCGAGCCAGTAGACGCCGCCACGCTCGGTCCAGGAGGACTCGGCACCGAGCAGCAATGCGATTGAGTCAAGGGGCGTCATGCTTCATCTCCTGCTGTGGGCTGAGTAGTGTTCGCGCTTGCGGCGGGTGTCGCGCGCTCCGCGGGTTTACGGCGCGCCACGGTATAGGTCTGCTTCAACGACTCGAGGTCGGAGTAGACAGGCGGGCACTCCGTGTCCTGATGCAGCGCGTGGGTTTTGCAGCCATCGACGCAGCGGCCGCAGAAGGTGCAGTGGCCGGGGTCATAGCTCCACGTGAAGTCGCCTTTGCCGGCGACGTAGGTGATGGCGCGGGCCGTGCAGCGGAAACGGCACATGGCGCAGCCGGTGCAGAGCTCAGGATCGAAGCGCACCAAGCCGCGGAATCCGGCACTGAGTGCAGGGCGTGCTGGATAGTGCAGCGTGCGCGCATGGCCGGTCAGGTTCTTCCACAGCATGGCGAAGATGTTCATAAGCGCCCCCTGAGCCAGAGCATCGAGGAGACGGCGACGACGGCGAAGACGATGGTGCAGCGCCAGTAGAAGCGGACGGTGGTGTCGATGGCCAGGCGCGCCGTGGCTGCGGCCAGACCGGAGAGGAGCAGTACGATAACCACGCAGAGGGCAATGAAGACGAGAACCGCAACGGCGCCGGAGGAGATTTGCGGCGCGACGAGTGCGGCCACCAGCCCCGCGCTCGCAACCCACTCCAGCCCATGCGCGAGCTCCCAGAGAGCAAGCTCATGTCCCGCGTATTCAATCATCGGACCGGAGTAAATTTCCTGCTCGGCGTTGGGCAGCGAGAACGGATTCAGGTGCAGCTTGGCGGGTAGGCAGCCGAGGATGGCGATCATGCCGAGCCATTGCAAAAACGTGGCAGGCTTCTGCGCCAGCGCCTCAAGCCGCAGCGTTTGCTGCGCGAAGGCCACGGAAAGAATAGCAAGGATGAAGACAAGGTTGTAAGCCACGCTGAGCACGGCTTCGCGCATGGATCCGATTTCGGCGAAGATGGAGCGCGAGGAGAAGCCAGCCGCGATGATGCAAATAGATGGAATCTCCAGCAAGGCAAGCAGGAAGATCAGGTCGCCTTCGAAGCCGCCGGATGTGGGAAGCACGGGCAGCATGCCCACCGCGCCCACGGCCGAAGCGGCTGCAAGCATCGGCCAGAACTTCATCAATGAGCCGGCAATGCCCTGGCGCCGGGGTGTGTCTTTGCCGAGCAGCTTGATGAAGTCGAAGAACGGCTGCATGAACGGCGGGCCAATGCGTCCCTGCATGCGAGCTACGGCTTTGCGCTCCACCCACAGGAAGAACCATGCCGCCGGCACGGCGAAGAGCAAGCCGGGAAAGATGAGCAGGCGCGCGAGGGCAGTAGTCAGATTCATGACTGTACCTCGCAGGCGTCAGGCTCCGCGGTTGGCTGCGGAATCGGTGGCTGCTCCTTGCCGCGCTCGGCAAGAATCTGCGCCGCGCGCACCACGCCCTGAATGATGGCGTCGGGCCGTGGCGGGCAGCCTGGCACGTACACATCGACGGGGATGTGATTGGCAAGCGGCCCGGCAAGCGTGCGGCTGTCAATAAACACATTGGTCGTGGCAGGGCACGAGCCGATGGCCACCACTGCCTTCGGCGCGAAAGTCTGGGCGTACACCGTCTTGATGGCCTCCACGCTGTTTTTCGTCACCGGGCCAGTGATGCAGAGAATGTCGGCGTGCCGCGGGCTGCCTTCCAGCCGCGCGCCCAACTGTTCCACGTCGTAGCGCGGTGCGAGGCCGGCGACAAGCTCGATGTCGCAGCCGTTGCAACTACCGGAGTTGAGATGAAAGAGCCACGGACTGCGGCGGCGGCACATGCACATCAAACGCTTCCACAGCTTCATGGCTGGCCTCCAATCAGCATTGCCAATGCGCCGGGCCAAAGACCGGCGCCAAGGACAAGCAGCACCAGAACCACGATGGCCGAGCGAAGTGCGAACGGCTCATGGGTGCGCTGCCCGGCTGCGCCTTGCGGCGAACCCCACCACACGCGCATCAGCGTAAGCACATAGGCTGCCAGCGCGCACACCGATGAGGCGATGAAGACAGCGAGCAGCCACGGACTGACGATGAGCGCGGCAGAATAAAGCGGCCAGCGGCCGAAGAACCCGAGCGTTGGCGGAACGCCAAGCATGGTCAGCATTCCAAACAAAAATCCGAAAGCGCTGAGCGGATAGCGTGTTGCCAGCGCAGTGGAGTTTGCATTGAGCGCGCCGTCGGACTCCGGTGCGGCCAGGCAGATGAACAGAAGCGCCTTGGCCAGCGCGTGCGCGGCTGCGGCAACGAGCACGGCGTCCAGGACCTGCGAAGTTGCGAGCGGGGTGGAGAGGCGGCCGAGCGCGGCGACGCCAAGGAGCAGGAATCCAATGTCCTCAATGGTCGAGAGAACGAGGAGTCGCTTTAGGTCGCGCTGCGCCAGCATCAATAGCGACGCGAAGAACGAGGTGAGCGCGGCGGTGATGAGCAACGCGGTCGTCAACCGTGGAGTGAGCGGCATGGCTGCAGCGAATGGCAGAAAATCGGCGAATGCCGCAATGTCGACCACCGCGATTACAAGGCCAAGAACCGCCGCGGGCAGCTCATCGGCCATGCGCAGCAGCCAGAAGAAGAAGGGAATTGCCGCCAGCTTCAGACAGATGCCTGTCAGCGCCAGTGCAACGGCCCATGCGTGCTGGCCCGATGCAACAAATGCCTGCGCCGCGACGGAAGCCGAAGCAGAGAGCACGACGACGAGCAAATATGCGCCGCGCACGGCACGCGATTGCGCTGCACGCCAGACCAGTAGCGCCGACAGCAGAGCACCGGACTCGATGAGCGCGAGCCGCTGCAAGGAACTCGTGCTGAGAAGCCCGGCAACTACCGCGGCAGCGGTGAGAATCATAAGCAGTGAGTAACGGCGTGTGCCGGAATATGCGGCTGCGGCCACGAATAACGCGAGGGCAGCCAGTCCGCAAGAAGCGACGAGCAAAAGCGGAATCTGCTCGGAGTGAGTGGAGACGGGTAGTACGTTAATCGCTCCGGTTGCCAGCCATGCGATTGAAGGAAGAATCACCGCCACCAGCGCAACCATCAACGCAACGACATGTCTTTCCATCCACGCAACCGGCCGTGCAACGGCAGCGGAAACGCGAAGCAGCACGCGGCCTGCCGCAAGATAGACGCGGTCCACATTCGTCCAGTGGAAGAAATCGCGCCAGTTGTGCTGGAAGATGTCGGCGAAGTCGGAAACAGTAAGGCGGGATTCATCGTGCAGTGGTTCACCGCCAGTGAAAATTCCGCTGCCCGCGCCAACCAGTGCTGCACCGGAAGCGGCAACCGGGCGCGCCGCATAGAAGAACGCGTAGATGATGCCGCCGCCGATCAACGAAACAATGGCGAGGACCAAGCCGCCAATAGTTGAGAATGTTGCACCAGATGCGGAGAGACCGAACCACGTCACCTGCATTCCTTCAGAAAGACCCAGCGCGCGCGTAACGGGCAGCAGCAGTGTATTGACGGCGAGCTGCGGCGCCACGCCCAGAGCAACGTTGCCCACAGCAAGCAGCGCCATGCCCCACTGCATGGTCGACGCCGCTTCGTGCGCGTGTTCGGTTTGCGGCGTTGCCGGGCCAAGGAAGACGGCGCTGGTGGCCTTGGCGCATAGAAAAACCGTGCCGAGACTGACGATCCATGCGACCAGCGCGGGCACCATCCAGCCTGCTTCAAGAGCCGCGGCGTAAATCATCCACTTGCTCACGAAGCCGCTGAGCAGCGGAATTCCCATCATGCTGCCTGCGCCGATGAGCCAGAAGAGTGTAGTGCGCGGCATGCGCTCGGCCAGGCCGCCCAGTTGATTCATATCGCGCGTGCCGGCGGCATGTTGTACCGAGCCGGCGCAGAGAAATAATCCGCCTTTGAAAAAGCCGTGCGTCAGGCAATGGAGCAATCCGGCGATGATCGCCAGCGGCGTGCCGATGCCGATGCCGAGAATCATGTAGCCGATCTGGCTCACCGTGGAGAAGGCAAGCATGCGCTTCAGGTCGGTTTGCACCATGGCGTACATCACGCCTATGGCCATCGTCAGCGTGCCCAGCCAGACCATTGCGCCAGCCCACATCTGCGGCCATACGGCAAAGCTGTGCATGCGCGCGGCCAGATAAACGCCCGCCGTGACGTAGCAGGCTGCGTGCAATAGCGCGCTCACCGGCGTTGGCGCGGCCATGGCGTCGGGAATCCAGGTGTGCAGCGGCACCTGCACGGATTTGGCGGCCAGCGCAATCAGCATCAGCACAAATACGCCGCCAGTGAAGGCATGCTGCACGGCAGGTTCGGTCCAGATCATGGAGCCGGCGCGATGATAGAGCACCAGAATCGCGGCCAGCAGCGCGTAGCCCGCGATGTGTGTCATCAAGAGCACTTTGCGTGCGCCGTGCACGGACTCCGGATTGGTGTACCAGAAGCCGACCAGGCTAAAGGAGCAGAGGCCCACAACTTCCCAGCACAAATAGAGCAGCAGCAGGTTAGCGCTCGACACCAACGCCACAAAGCCCGCGATGAAGACGAGCATGATGCAGTAGAAACGTGTCGCGGCCTTATCTTCGGCCATGTACCCGATGGAGTAGAGCAGAACGCATGCGCCGAGCAGCACGCCCATCAGGGCGAACAGAATGCTGAGCGCATCAATATGAAGAACGAGCGCAAGTGGAGTGCCTGCTGCGGCCAGCGTCACATCGGTGGCGTGCCCCGATTGCACGGCGGGCAACAGGCCGAGTACCGCCAGCAATGCTGGCGCACAGGCGAGCGTGGCAAGAATGCCCTTGACGCGCGGACCACATAAGCGCGCCAGGAGAATCTGTACAGCGGCGCCGAGAAGAAGACTGCAGATAGCGAGACTCATCACTGCCGCATCCCTAACTGCGGGATAGTAGGCCGTTTACGAGAGAACTATTGTGACCGCGGTCACTGCCATTTTTTCTTGTCACTGGAGTAGGCTCGCTGTCCAGCATGGGATTGCCGGCGGAGGAGGAACGCCATGGAAGGTCTCTGGTACGCACATTTCACTGCAGGGCAGGTCAAGGGCGATGGACTCGCGGTCCTACGGGACGGTGAGATTCTCGGCGGCGACGCGCTGCACACCTATAAAGGCTCCTATCAAACCGATGGTCCTGATCTTTACGCCAATGTCCGTGTGAGCCCGCACGAAAGCGCGGGAGTGCCGGCGGATCTGGAGCATCCCGTGAACGTCTTCCTAAGAGGATCGTTGAACGGCAATTCCGCGATGGTGACAGGTCACCCTGACATGCACGACGAAGTAAGAATCGCGGTTGAACTGCGCAAGGCACTGTAACGGAGATTGCGCCGGGTCGAAAGACCCGGCGATTATCATCCCAAACGCAAAAGCTGCGTCCGCCGTCCTGAGAAATCGGACAGCGCATTTGTTCAGCAGCTTTTGGTGCTCGCCACGCGAGCATATGACAAAGGGATTCGCAATGCATCCCCCGCATTGCGAGAGCCAGAGAAAGGATGAGCATGCAGGCGTATCCGGCGTCGGTTCCTCTCCCCTCCAACGACAAGCGATGGAAGCTGGTTGAAGCAACCATACGGCGCCACGGTCACAAAGGGACCGCGCTGATTGAAGTGCTGCATACGGTGCAGGAGACCTTCGGCTTTCTCGACGAGGTGTCGCTGCGCTTTGTGGCGACTTCGCTGCATCTGCCGCTGAGCAAGGTGCTGGGCGTGGCGACGTTTTATCACTACTTCACCTTGAAGCCGCCGGGCGAGCATACCTGCGTGGTGTGCATGGGGACCGGCTGCTACGTGAAGGGCGCTGCCGATCTGATCAAGACGATTGAGGAAACCGCGCATATCAAGCCGGGCGAGACCACGCCGGACGGCAAGATATCAGTGGTGGCGGCGCGTTGCATTGGCGCGTGCAGTCTGGCGCCAGCCGTGGTCTTTGATGGCGAGGTTGTGTCGAAGGCGCAGCCCAGTGCCATTCGCGAGGAATTCCGGAGGTGGATGAACCATGCAGCTTGAGGAGTTGCACGAGATCGCGGAAACGGAACGCGAAGCGCAGAAGCACTTCTCCAAACGTTTGCATGTATGCGTGGCCGCGGGGTGCCTGTCGCAGCGCAGCGATCAGATTCTGACCGTTCTGCAGGGCGAAATCAAAAAGCGCGGCATGGAAACCACCTGTCAGGCCAAGGGCGTGGGCTGCATGGGCCTGTGCGCCGCAGGTCCCCTGCTGAAGAGCGAGCCGCAGCACACCTACTATCGCGGACTGACGCCTGAACATCCTGAGATTCTCAACGCCATTCTCGACAACCTCGATGGCAAGCCGGTGCCGGAGTTCGCACTTTCGCCTGAGCTGCCCTTTTTCGCGGCACAGCAGAAGATTGTGCTGGAGAATTGCGGCGAAATCGATCCGGAGAGAATTGAAGAATACATAGCGGCGGGCGGCTATTCGGCGCTGCTCACGGTTGTGGATTCGCGCACTCCGGATGACGTGGTGCAGGAGATAATTCGCAGCGGCCTGCGCGGACGCGGCGGCGGCGGCTATCCCACGGGGCTCAAGTGGTCGATGGTGGCCAAGGCGCCCGGGCCGCAGAAGTACGTCATCTGCAACGCGGACGAAGGCGATCCCGGCGCGTTCATGGATCGCTCGGTGCTGGAAAGCGATCCGCATCGCGTGCTTGAAGGCATGATTCTCGCTGCGTATGCGGTCGGAGCCAACAAGGGCTACATCTACTGCCGTGCCGAGTATCCGCTCGCTGTCAAGCGTCTAAAAATTGCGATTCGTCAGGCTGAGCGTCTGGGCCTGCTTGGCAAGCGCATTGGCGACTCGGACTTTGGATTCGAAATTGAGATCCGCCTGGGTGCGGGCGCCTTTGTCTGCGGCGAGGAGACAGCGCTGATTGCTTCTGTCGAGGGCCGGCGCGGCGTGCCGCGTCCACGGCCGCCGTTCCCCGCCTACTCGGGGCTGAATCACTGCGCCACGCTGCTGAACAATGTGGAGACCTTTGCGAACATTGCGCCCATTCTGCGCAACGGCGGCGAGTGGTATGCATCGATTGGCACGGAGAAGAGCAAGGGCACCAAGGTCTTCGCGCTGGTGGGCGACGTGAACAACACCGGCCTGATTGAGGTGCCGATGGGCATCAAGCTGCGCGATCTGGTGTTCCAGCTTGGCGGCGGCATGGCGGACAATCGCCGCTTCAAGGCGGTGCAAACCGGCGGCCCGTCGGGCGGCTGTATTCCTGAGCAGTTTCTGGACATGAGCGTCGATTACGAGTCGCTGATGTCGGTCGGATCCATCATGGGATCGGGCGGCATGATCGTGATGGATGAGTCGGCGTGCATGGTGGACGTGGCGAAGTTCTTCATGGACTTTACGCGCGATGAGTCGTGCGGCAAGTGCATTCCATGCCGCGTGGGCACCACGCAGTTGCATGGAATCCTCGAGCGCATCAGCGAAGGCAAAGGGCGGATGGAGGATATCGACACGTTAGAGCGGCTTGGCCGTATGGTCAAGCGCACGGCATTGTGCGGCCTGGGCCAGACCGCGCCGAATCCTGTGAGCAGTACTCTGCGCTATTTCCGCGATGAGTACGAGCAGCATATTCGCACTGGAAATTGTCCGCAGGGGCGTTGCGCCTGCTCAAGACAGCAGTCCGCCGCACAGCATGAGTGAGGAGAGAGATGCCGGAGCAGAACCAATATCAGGTCAAGACACTCATCATCGACGGCAAAGAGATTGCCGCCTCCGAGCACCAGACCATTCTTGAGGTGGCGCGCGAAAACGGCATCGACATTCCGACGCTGTGCCACTTCGACGGCCTGCGCGGCCTGGGCGCGTGCCGCCTTTGCCTGGTGGAAATCAAGGGCAACAACAAGCTGCTGCCGGCCTGCGTGACCCAGGCGCAGGAAGGCATGGAGGTGATTGCGCACTCGGAGGAGTTGACCGAGTATCGCAAGCTCGTCATTGAGTTTCTGCTGACCGAGCGGAATCACATTTGCGCGGTCTGCGTCTCGGCCGGCCACTGCGAGTTGCAAGCGCTGGCGCAGCAGCTGGGCGTGAATCATGTGACGCTGCCCTATCTGCATGTGAAGTGCGAAGTCGATGGCACGCATCGCAGGTTCGTCGCTGACGCCAACCGCTGCATTTTATGCGAGCGCTGCCTGCGTGTGTGCGATGAGATTGAAGGCGCGCATACCTGGGATATGACCGGGCGCGGTATCGGCTCGCGCATGATCGCCGATCTCGGCGAGGGTTGGGGCACGTCGGAAACCTGCACCAGTTGCGGCAAGTGCGTGAGCGTGTGCCCGGTGGGTGCGCTGGTGGAAAAGGGCCGCGCCGTATCCGAGATGACCAAACCCAACTTCCTGCCTTACCTGTTGCAGATGCGCGAGGAGGCGCGATGACTGCCAAAGCACGCGTGGCAACGCTGTGGCTGGATGCATGTTCCGGCTGTCACATGTCGTTTCTCGATATCGACGAACGGATTCTGGAACTCGCCGGAAAAATATCGCTGGTGTACAGCCCACTGGTCGACGCCAAGGAGTTTCCGGAGAATGTTGATCTGACGTTGATTGAAGGGGCAATTGCGACGGACGAGGACAAGGAGAAGGTGAAGACCGCACGCGCGCGGACCAAACTGCTGGTGGCGCTCGGCGATTGCGCGGTCACCGGCAATGTGCCCTCCATGCGCAACAACATTTCCGTGGAAGAGCTGCTGCGCACCAGCTACGTCGAAAATGCGACGGACCGGCAGGGGCCGCCAACCATCGAGGTGCCAAAGCTGGAAGACAAGGTCATTCCGCTTGGAGAATTGGTGAAGGTGGATGTGTTCATTCCGGGCTGTCCGCCCTCCGCCGATCTGATTCATTTTGTCTTGAGCGAAGTTCTTGCCGGACGCACGCCGGACCTGGCGACGCGAAGCCACTTTGGGAACTAGGAGCTGCCATGCGAACCATTCGAGTTGAAACCATCACGCGCGTCGAAGGGCATGGAAAAATCACCGTTCAACTCGACGAAAACGGCACGGTGCAGGATGCTCATCTGCACGTGCTGCAGTTTCGGGGCTTCGAGAAATTCAGCGTAGGCCGTCCGTTTTATGAGATGCCATCGCTCACGTCGCGCATCTGCGGCATCTGTCCGGTAAGCCACCTGCTGGCCGGGGCCAAGGCGTGCGACGCCATCATGGGGCTGCGTATTCCGGAGTCTGCGGAGATGCTGCGCCGCGTGGTTCACCTGGCGCAGGTGGCGCAATCGCACGCGCTCAGCTTCTTTCATCTTTCCGCACCAGACTTTTTGATGGGCTGGGATGCGGACCCGGCGGAGCGCAATGTGCTGGGCATGGCCGAGGAGCACCCCGACCAGGTGGTGAGCGGCATTCGTCTGCGTCAGTGGGGGCAGCACGTCATCGAACTGCTCGGCGGCAAGCGCATTCACACGCCGTGGATTGTGCCGGGCGGTGTAGCGTCGCCGATGACAACAGCGACACGCGATGAAATTCTGGCCAGTATTCCTGAAGCGCTGGCCATTGCCACGCGCACGCTGGAATTCTTCCGTCACCGCATGGAGCGCATGCACGAGGAGACGGACGTCTTCGGCAACTTCCCCACCATGTTCATGTCCATAGGCCGCAGGGATGGAAACCTGTGCCTTTATGGCTCGCGGCGGCGGCACGAGGGCTGGCTGCGCTTTGCGGATACCGACGGCAACATCGTGGCCGACGATATTCATCCGCGCGACTACGCAGACTACATTGGCGAGAGTGTGGACCCTGCCAGCTACATGAAGGCGCCCTACTACAAACCGCTCGGATTTCCCGCGGGCATCTACCGTGTTGGCCCGGCGGCGCGGTTGAGCATGGCCCGGCAATGCGGCACGCCGCTGGCTGATGCGGCGTTGAACGAGTTCCGCGCGGAGTACGGCGAGGCGGCGCGCAGCTCGTTCCTGAATCACTATGCGCGACTCATCGAAATCATCTTCTGCATTGAGCGGATGCAGCAGATTCTGGAAGAGCCGGAGATCCTGGAAACCGACGTACGCGCCGAGGCCAAAGCAAATGAGACCGAAGGTGTAGGCATCATCGAAGCGCCGCGCGGTACATTAATTCATCATTACAAGGTGAACAGCGACGGCATGATTACGGCAGCGAACCTGATTGTCGCCACCGCGCACAACACGCTCGCCATGAACCGAGGGCTGCGGCAAGTGGCAAACAAATACATCACAGGCAGCGAAATCAAGGAAGGCATGCTGAACCGTATGGAGGGGTTGATTCGCTGCTTTGACCCATGCCTGAGCTGTGCCACGCATGCCGACGGATCAATGGGGCTCGAATTGGAGATCATCCGTCCGAAATAGCAGCGGCAGCGCCTGGGCGGAAATTTCCTATCGACCAGCCCGGCGCGGCCAATCTGCATCCTATATATAGATACGGAGAGCACGTGTCTGCCAATTCCCCTTTGGGCAGACGAGTTCGTTAACGGCTCTGCCTTCAGGCAGTTTGGGACGCCATGCGTCCCAGGTACGGAATTTCCCGTCTATTCTGATAGAAGCAGGGAAGCACTCCAGAAATAAGAGAAAAATATGATGGATGAACGTCCGGCGGCAGCGTCGCAAGCAGATTCCACGTCTCACAAGAAGAGACATTGGCTTGCCTGGCTGGTGGTGTTGTTGGTGTGTGTAGCGCTTTTGCTGCCACTTTTGCACAAAACAAGCAATAGCTCGATGGCCGGGGGGCGTCCTGGGCCAGGCATGTTCGGCAACAATACGGCTGTGACCGTTGCCGAGGCGAAGCCGGGCACCATGGACCTTTATTTGGATGCGCTGGGCACGGTTACGCCGCTGCAGACGGTGAATGTCTACAGCCAGGTTAGCGGCCAGGTGCTGGCAGTGAATTATCGCGAAGGGCAGATGGTGCGCAAGGGGCAGTCGCTGGTTGAGGTGGACCCGCGTACGGCGGAGGCGCAGCTGCAGCAGGCAGAGGGCTCGCTGGCGCGTGACCGCTCGCTGCTGGCGCAGGCTCGCTCCAACTTGACGCGCTATCAGGCTGCAGTGAAGGAACATGCCGTCAGCGACCAGACGGTCAGCGACCAGCAGGCGCTGGTGAGCCAGTACGAAGGCTCCGTGCTGAACGATGAAGGCAGCGTGCAGTACTACAAGGTGCAGTTGGACTACTACCATATCACTGCGCCGGCCAGCGGCCGCATCGGTCTGCGATTGGTCGACGCCGGCAACACCATCTTCTCCGGCGGTTCCAACACGCTGGCCACCATTACGCAGCTCGATCCGATCACGGTTGTTTTCTCCGTCGCCGAAGATCACGTGCAGCAGGTGATGAAGCAGATCGCGACCAGCCGCCAGGGCCTCAAGGTGACGGTCTTCGACCGCTCGCAGCAGAACAACCTTGCCACCGGAAAGCTGATGACGCTGGACAACCAGGTGGACACGACCACCGGCACCGTCAAGCTGCGCGCCGAGTTTGCCAATCCCAATGGCGTGCTCTTCCCCAATCAATTTGTGAATGCGCGTCTTGATATCGGCCAGTTGGTGAACACCATTCTGATCCCGACGGTGGCCGTGCAATACAACGGCCAGCAGGCTTTTGTCTACGTGGTCAAGGCCGACAGCACCGTGGCGCTGCGCAACGTGAACGTGCTTAATTCGCAGCAGGCGCTGACGGCCGTTGAGGGCCTGCAGGCCGGCGAAAAGGTTGTCACCAGTAACTTCGACCGGTTGCAGGAAGGCGCCAAGGTTGAGTTGTCCGGTGCAGGCCGCGGAGCGAGTCAGCGGAAATGAACCTCTCCCGGCCCTTTATTCTTCGTCCGGTTGCGACCATTCTTTCCATGGTGGCAATTCTGCTGGTGGGGTCTGTCGCCTACCTGCAGCTGCCCATCTCCGCGCTGCCTGAAGTCAACTACCCGACCATTCAGGTGCAGACGTTCTATCCCGGCGCCAGTCCGGAAGTGATGTCGTCCACGGTGACCGGACCGCTGGAGAAGCAGTTCGGGCAGATTCAGGGCCTCACGCAGATGACGTCAACCTCCTCGGGCGGCGCATCGGTCATCGTGCTGCAGTTCAGCCTGGCCATCGACATCGATGTGGCCGAGCAGGAGGTGCAGGCAGCCATCAACTCCGCCGGCTCGTTTCTGCCTGCCGACCTGCCGATTCCGCCTACGTACAGCAAGACAAATCCGGCCGACGCGCCAGTGTTGACGCTCGCGCTGACTTCGAAGGCGCTCTCGCTGCCGGAACTGCAGGACCTTGCCGACACGCGTCTGGCGCCCAAGATTTCCCAGCTCAATGGCGTGGGTCTGGTGACGATTCAAGGCGGCCAGAAGCCCGCAGTGCGCATCCAGGCCAATCCCACCGCGCTCTCCGCCTACGGACTGACGCTGGAGAACATTCGCACCGCCATCTCCGGCACCAGCGTGAATGGCGCCAAGGGTTCGTTCGACGGGCCGCAGCAGGCCTACACCATCGACGCCAATGACCAGCTGACCGAGGCCAATCAGTATAAGGGCGTTGTGGTGGCCTACAAAAACGGCGCGCCGGTGATGCTGAGAGACGTGGCGACCATCACCAACAGCATCGAGAACACCAAGCTGGCGGCGTGGATGAACCAGACCCCGGCCATCATCGTCAACATTCAGCGGCAATCGAACGCCAACACCATCAAGGTGGTTGATTCAATCAAAAAAGTACTGCCGCAACTGGAGGGCAGCCTTCCCGCCGCGGTGGAGGTGCATGAACTCAGCGACCGCACGGTGACCATTCGTGCGTCGGTGGAGGATGTTGAGTTCGAGCTGATGCTGACCATCTGCCTGGTGGTCGCTGTCATCTTCTTCTTCCTGCGCTCGTGGCGCGCGACCATCATTCCCTCGGTGGCAGTGCCGCTCTCGCTGGTCGGCACCTTCGGCGTGATGTACCTGCTGGGCTACAGCCTGAACAACCTCACCTTGATGGCGCTGACCATCGCCACCGGCTTCGTGGTTGACGACGCCATCGTGATGATTGAGAACATCAGCCGCTTCCTGGAGCAAGGCATGAAGCCGATGGAGGCGGCGCTGAAGGGCGCATCGGAAATTGGCTTTACCATCCTGTCGCTGACCATCTCGCTGATTGCCGTGCTGATTCCGCTGCTCTTTATGAGCGACATCACCGGCCGGCTGTTCCGCGAGTTTGCCGTCACGCTGGCTGTCACCATTGTGATTTCCGCCGTGGTTTCGCTGACGCTCACGCCGATGATGTCTGCGCGCCTGTTGAAGCACACCGCGCCCGGCCAGGAGGGTCGCATCTACCAGTGGTCCGAGTCCATATTCGAGCGCGTCATCGCTTTCTACGGCCGCACCCTGCGCTGGGTGTTGCAGCGCCAGACGATGGTTCTCTGCGTCGCCGTGATCACCATTGCCGCCGCGGGTCTGCTTTACTACTACATCCCCAAGGGCTTCTTTCCCATTCAGGACACGGGCATCATTCAGGTCATCACGCAGGCTCCGGAGTCCACCAGCTTCGATGCGATGACTACGCGCCAGAAGCAGCTGATGAGCGTGGTCCTTGCCGACCCGGCCGTGGAGGCCGTCTCCTCCTTCGTCGGTATTGATGGCACCAACGCCACGCAAAACAGCGGCCGCATGCAGATTACGCTGAAGCCAATGGCGGTGCGCAAGGCCAGTGCGACGGAGATTATTCAGCGCCTGCGCCCCGAACTCGCCAAGGTTTATGGTATCCAGGCCTATCTGCAGCCCGTGCAGGATCTCACTGTCGAGGATCGCGTCAGCCGCACGCAGTTCCAGTTCACGCTGGAGGCTCCTGACCAGACGCAGTTGAGCGAATATACCGCGAGGCTGATGGACAAGCTGCGCGTGCTGCCGGAATTGCAGGATGTGGCCACCGACGAGCAGCCCAACGGCAACGCCATCGAGTTGAATATCGATCGCGAGACGGCGTCGCGTCTTGGCATTTCACCGCAGACCATTGACGACACGCTGTACGACGCCTTCGGTCAGCGCCAAGTGACCACGCTCTACACGCAGACCAATCAGTATCACGTGATTCTGGAAGCCGCGCCGGAGTTTCACCGCACGCCGGAGGCGTTGCAGGCAATCTATCTGCAGGCCACAGCCTCATCCACGCAGAGCAGTGCCAGCGGCGGCGCATCGGGCGGCTCCTCGCTGCTAACCGCCAGCACAACCAGCGGCGCTGGCGCAACAACCGGCAATGGTTCGCAGCTCGGCACAACTTCGGCCTCAAGCCAGCTGTCCAGCGGCATGAGCCGTCAGGGAACTTCTTCGACGAGTTCGGTTCTGCAGGCCTCGGCCAGTTCCGGTGCAAGCACGGCTCTGCGCGCGAGCGGCGCGAGTGGCGGCAGTGCGGCCACAACCACGACAACGGCGGACACCAACGTCCCGCTGGCGGCAATTACATCCATGCGGCGCACACTGGCGCCGCTCACCATCAATCACCAGGCGCAGTTTCCGGTGGTCACCATCTCATTCAACATTACCCCTGGGTATCACCTCAGTCAGGCAGTCAACGCGGTGAACAAGGCTACGCAAAGCCTGCACCTGCCCGCGGTCATGGAGGCAAAATTCCAGGGCACGGCCGCTTCGTTTGAAAACTCGCTCACCAATGAAGGGCTGCTCGTTCTGGCTGCGCTGGTCACTGTGTACATCGTGCTGGGTGTGCTGTATGAGAGCTTCATTCATCCGCTCACCATTTTGTCCACGCTGCCCTCGGCCGGCGTGGGCGCGCTGCTTGCACTTATCATCGCGCGGCAGGATCTGGGCATCGTCGGCATCATCGGAATCGTTCTGCTCATCGGTATCGTGAAGAAGAACGGCATTATGATGGTGGACTTCGCGCTGCAGGCGGAGCGCTTGGAGGGCAAGGAGCCCGAAGAGGCCATCTATTCGGCCAGCCTGCTCCGCTTCCGCCCCATTCTGATGACAACGCTGGCGGCGCTGCTGGCAGGCGTACCGCTGGCATTCGGTACGGGTATCGGCTCGGAGCTGCGCCACCCGCTCGGCATCTCCATGGTCGGCGGTTTGCTGCTAAGCCAGGTGCTCACGCTCTACACCACGCCGGTCATCTATCTCTGGTTCGATCGCCTGTCGCGCAAGCTGAGCGGCCACCGCGCAGTATCGCCCGTGCCGGCGGAGGGTGAGGCATGAGTCTCTCCACGCCAGCCATTCAGCGGCCGATTGCGACGATTCTTCTGACCGCGGCCATCGCCATCGCAGGCATCATCGCCTTCACGGTGCTGCCGGTCTCGTCGCTGCCGCAAATCGATTCGCCCACCATTATGGTGACGGCGAATTTGCCCGGCGCCAGCCCCGAGGTGATGGCCGCCGCGGTGGCCACGCCGCTGGAACGCCAGTTCGGCCACATCGCCGGCATCAGCGAGATGACCTCGCAGAGTTCGACCGGATCGTCCAGCGTGGTGCTGCAATTCGATCTCGACCGCGACATCAACGCGGCGGCGCGCGATGTACAGGCTGCCATCAGCGCGGCCCGCACCTATTTGCCCACCAACATGCCGTCGAACCCGACGTACCGCAAGATGAATGCGTCCGATGCTCCGATTGCCATCATCAGCATCACGTCGGACACCTACGACGTCGGATCGCAATACGATGCGGCCTCGACCATTGTTGCGCAAAAGCTTTCGCAGATTATCGGCGTGGGACAGGTCAACGTGGGCGGCTCGTCGCTGCCGGCAGTGCGCGTGGAAATCAATCCGCTGCAACTGGAGCATTACGGCATTTCGCTCACGCAGGTGGCTTCGTTCCTGCGCACACAGAACGCGCATTCACCCACCGGCAGCATCTCCGGACCGGAAACTCTCACCTACATCACCACCAACGATCAGCTCTCCAAGGCCGCCGACTATCGCAACCTGATCATCGGTACGCATAACGGCTCAGCGGTGCGGCTCTCCGATGTCGCCGACGTGGTCGACTCCGTGGAGAGCCTGCGCACCGCCGGCCTGATGAACGGCAAGCCGTCGGTGAACATGATGGTCTTCAAGCAGGCCGGCGCGAATGTGATTGAAACCGTGGATCGAGTGAAGGAGGAGATGCCCGCGCTGCAGGCCGCAATTCCAGCGGGGCAAAAGCTTACGCTCACACTCGACCGCACTACTACGATTCGAGCATCGCTGCACGATGTTGAGCGCACGCTTAGTATGTCGATCATCCTTGTGGTGCTGGTGGTTTTTGTTTTTCTGCGCAGCTGGCGCGCCACAATCATCCCCGGCATTGCGGTGCCTGTCTCGCTCATCGGCACATGCGCGGCGATGTATCTGCTCGGCTACTCGCTCGACAACCTGTCGCTGATGGCCATGACCATCTCCACCGGCTTCGTCATCGATGATGCCATCGTGGTGATGGAAAATATCACGCGCTATATTGAGTCGGGCATGACGCCGAAGCAGGCCGCACTAAAAGGTGCGGGCGAAGTCAGCTTCACCGTTCTCTCCATCACCATTTCGCTGATCGCGGTCTTTATTCCCATTCTGATGATGGGCGGCATCATTGGCCGGCTCTTCCGGGAGTTTGCGGTAACATTGTCCACCGCGATTTTGATCTCGCTTGTGCTCTCACTGACCACCACGCCGATGCTGTGTTCGCTGCTGCTCAAGAACCGGCAGCCGCAGAAGCACGGCATCTTCTACCGCCTGACGGAGAAGACTTTCAATTCGCTGCTGCACGCCTATGAGCGCAGCCTGCGCTGGGTGATTCGCGACCACGCCGGGCTTGTGCTGCTGCTGTTCTTCTTCACCTTCGCACTGAACATCGTCTACCTCATTCGAATTCCCAAAGGCTTCTTCCCACAGCAGGACACGGGCGTGATCATGGGCGGGCTGCAGGGGCCGCAGGACGCCTCGTTCCGCATGATGAGCCGCGCCATGGACCGCGCCGTAGCCATTATTCGCAAGGATCCTGGCGTGGCCAACGTAATTGCCTTTACCGGCGGACGAGGCTCGTCAAACAGCGGCTTCGTTTTCATGGCGCTCAAGCCGCTTGAGGATCGCCACGCCAGCGCGAGCGAGATTGTGGATCGCCTGCGGCCGAAACTCATGGCCATCAAGGAAGCGCAGACCTTCCTGATGGCCGCGCAGGATCTGCGCGTGGGCGGAAGGCAGGCCAATGCACAGTACCAGTACACGCTGCAGGCAGACACCACAGCCGACCTTAAAAAATATGTGCCGCAATTGACGCTGGAAATGAAAAATCTGCACCAGATTACGGATGTGAACTCCGACCTGATGGCAGGCGGATTGCAATCGTATCTGACCTATGATCGACTGACCGCCGCGCGGCTCGGCATCACGCCCTCCAATATCGACGACGTGCTGAACTATTCATTTTCCCAGGCAGAGCCGTCCACAATCTACAAGGCGTTGAATCAGTATCACGTTGTGCTGGAGGCGCAGCCACAATTCACCAGCGGGCCCGACGTGCTGAGGAACACCTTTGTGCAGAGCTCGTACGGCTCGGTGCCGCTGGATGCGATCTCCACCTATCAGCCGCGTACAGGGCCGCTTTCGGTGAATCACACCGGCCTTTATCCCTCATCCACCATCTCGTTCAATCTTGCGCCGGGTGTGTCGTTGGGAGAAGCGACGACGGTGGTGCATCAGTTGGAGAATAATCTGCATATTCCCACCAGCGTGCATGGCACCTTCGCGGGTACGGCGCAGCAGTATCAGTCCTCGCTGAAGAGCGAGCCTCTCTTGATTATGGCCGCCATTTTCGCGGTGTATGTAGTGCTGGGCATTCTCTATGAGAGCTTCATTCATCCCATCACCATTCTCACTACGCTTCCGTCGGCCTCGCTCGGCGCGGTAATCACACTCATTCTATTCAATTCGGATTTGAACATCATCGCGCTGATCGGCATTATTCTGCTCATCGGACTGGTGAAGAAGAACGCCATTATGATGATCGATTTCGCGCTGCAACTGGAGCGCACCCAGGGCCTGTCCACCAAAGATGCGATTTCGCAGGCTTGCCTGCTGCGTTTCCGGCCCATTCTGATGACGACGGCTTCGGCGTTTTTCGGTGCAGTTCCACTGGCCTTCGGCCACGGCATCGGTTCGGAGCTGCGCCGCCCACTCGGCCTTACCATCATGGGCGGGCTGCTGGTTAGCCAGGCGCTTACTCTCTACACCACTCCGGTGGTTTACCTCACCTTCGATCGTATGCGGCTGTGGTTTGCGCGCTTCCGTTCCAAAGACGGCATGGCAGCCATGCCCCAGGAGGCATTATGAAATTCATGAGTCGCGGTGCAAACAGTCTTCGCGCCGGCTCCTACGTCGTGCTGCCTGTAGTGGTGCTCTTCGGTTCCGTGCTGGCATTCAGTGGTTGCCGGGTGGGACCAAAGTACAAGCGGCCCGATCTGCCGACGGCTCCAGCGGCCACCTACAAGGAGGCGCAGCCCGGCGATCCGCTGGCGCAGGCCAACGGCTGGCACATGGCCAATCCGCAGGATGAGATGCTGCGCGGAAAATGGTGGGAGGTCTTTGGCGATCCGGATCTGAACGCGCTTGAAGAAAAGCTGGTCATCAACAACCAGAACATCAAGCAGTATTTTGAGAACTACATGGTGGCGCGTGCGCTGGTGCAGGGAACACGCGCGACGCTGCTGCCGACCATCACCTTTGGCCCCAGCTATAACGCGCAGGGCACCGGCCCCAGCAGCACGGCCAAACTCTCTTCCAGCAGTTCCAGCCGCAGCTACTCGGTGCCGTTCAATGTCTCCTGGGAGCCGGACCTGTTCGGCAAGATTCGCTCCACGATTCAGCAGGAGGCAAACGCAGCGCAGGTAAGCGCAGCGAACCTGTCGAACGAAACCTTGAGCGAACAGGCCAGTCTGGCACAGTACTACTTCGAGTTGCGTGGCCAGGATGCGCTGGTTGCGCTGTATGACAAGACGATTGCGTCGTACACCGAGTCGCTGCGCCTGACGCAGACTCTGCGCGATACCGGCATCGACACCGACCAGGACGTTGCCCAGGCGGAGACGAGCCTGCGTACCGCGGAAGCCAATGCGGTTGCGGTGCGGACCGCGCGTGCGCAGTACGAGCACGCAATTGCGCTGCTCATCGGTGAGTCTGCGAGCGATTTCTCGCTGCCCGCAAAAGAGGTCTCGATGAAGGTGCCGGTTGTTCCCACCGGCGTGCCGTCGCAGCTGCTGGAGCGGCGCCCCGACATTGCCGCTGCCGAGCGCACCATGTCGGAGATGAATGCCGAGATCGGTATCGGCATGACGGCGTTCTATCCAACTATTTCTCTGTCGGCAGCGGGTGGCACGCAAGCCTCCGATATTGCCAAGCTGGCGAATATCGGCGCGCGCTTCTGGTCGCTGGGCGGATCGATCAGCGAAACCGTGCTGAACTTCGGCGCGCGCGGCGCGGTCATTCGCGGATACAAGGCTCAGTACGATGCCTCCGTAGCCGGGTACCGGCAGACGGTGCTGAACGCATTCAAGGAAGTGGAGGACTACCTGGTTGCGAACCGGCAGCTGGCGGAGCAGACCGGACGGGAGCAGTTGGCCGTGGATGCGGCGCAGCGCTATGAGCAGCTTGCGACGACTCGCTACAGGACCGGCATCGACACCTATCTGAATGTGCTCACGGCACAGAACAGTCTGTTTAACGCGCAGCAGTCCATGGTTACGCTCAAGACTAATCAGATGACCTCGGCGGTGCAGTTGATTACGGCGCTGGGCGGAGGCTGGGACAGCACGCAACTACCCACGGAGAAGCAGGTCGCGAGCAGGAAATAGGCGGTGTTATCGCTGAATCGCGCGCACGGCAACGATGGATGTGTTGCCGGGGACGGAGTTCTCCACAACCGTGGTGAGCAGCACCTGGAAGTACTTTGGGGGCGTCTTGCCGTCGGCCGATGTGGCGGCGAGCGCCGCGCGCAGGCGGGCCATTTGCGCGGGATTGGTGAGGAACTCAACGGCCGCCTGCGAGCCCTGCGTGTAAATTCCATAGATCAGCAGCACCCGCGTTCCCTGTTGATCGTTGGGCAGCAACAGTACAACGGCGTAGTCGCGGCGCAACTGATTTGTCACCGGATCGAACTCCGGCTGATAGACCGGCCGCTCGCCCTGCTGCGGTTTGCTGTTCAGAATTACGCCGTTCTGGAAGTGGAAGCCTTCGACGTTCAGAAAAACTCTGCCGCTCCACGCCTGATTTCCGCCCAGCAGAATCACGTTGTTGTTCTTAATCTCCTCCAGGTTGGTAAGCCGCGACTGCTGCACCGGGCAGGTGTCGCCCACGCGGTGGAACATCTCACAAAGGCGGAGAACGCCGAGCGTCTCGCCGACCGATGTGAAGTCAGTGAGCGAGGGCACGAAGATAAAGCGCTTCAGCTCGTGATAGTGAATGGTGTCGCGAAACTCGGGCAGATCGGCCTTGGGAATTTCGTGGCCCTTGTCCACGGTAATGGGGCTGTCTCCGCCGTGCGCGGCGCGCAGCACTGGATGATTTGGGATTACGATGAGGGGCGCCGCAGCTGGAGGCAGAAACGGTTTCCAGAACCACTCAAGCTCCGGCGGCAGAGAGGTCTTTGGGCTCGATGCCGCAGAAGGCGAAAACCCGCCACGCAGCGCAAGAGTGACCGCAAGCGCGATGCAGACAACGGCCAGCGTCAGGGTCACGGCAAGATGAATGCGGTTGAGAGCCTGTGGCTGCGCATCTTCCTCAGGCGCCGCCTGCTGGGGCTTAGGCTCAAAATCGGGCTGCACGCGCGCGAAGACAGGAACGTAGCCGCCGGCGGGCAGATCCATGCGGATTGGATTTCCGCTTCCTTCGTCCACGTAGTATTTCTTCAGTAGGCGTCGAATCTCGTGCGCCTGGACGCGCACGATCGGGTCCTTCTGCTGGTCGAAGTCCGCCCCGCGGGCGTAGGCCTCCGAGCCAATCAAATATTCGTTCAGCTTGCTGCTGTTGCCCTGGAAGGTCTGCTCGGCAACAAAAGTGAGAAAACGCGTTTTACGCGGCGAGTGCGCGAAGTAGCGGCTCTGCAGGATGCGATGGAGCTCCTCTCGCTTCTCGTAAATCGAGAGCTCGCCCTCCGCATTGTTGACCGCTCCCACACTTCACTCCGCGTGACAAAAACTGCTTCGCACTCGCAGGCCTGTGCGGCCGATGGAGCGCGCATGTGATTTCGAGAGCTTAGCGCTCCCGCATTTTCAAACCAGCACGAAATCCAGACAGGATGAAAGCTAAACCCCGTAAATCAATGCTGTCAAGCTGGGGGCTAACAGTCGATTAACGGTAATTATCGTCGATAATTGCGGTTATTCGGTGTATCGGCTCACACCGTACTGAAGGTGCAGAGCGACGCTCCCACCCCGTTTTCATAGGGCTTGCGGCGTGGCAATGGGCTTCCATCGCCTCCTTCCTCCCGGACTGCATTACTCCGACGCCCTTTTTTCGCGCGCGCCCATCGTTGGATCGAGCTGCGAGCGCCATTTTTGGGGCGAACAGGCACAATTTGCGCTCTTAACCGGCCCATTAACCCGAGTTACCTTCCCGATTGAGTTTGCGAGAGCCTAGAACTCTTCCAGCACAAAAAGCTTCGGTTTCGAGTCACTGAATTCGTGCCGGTCGGACGACGCGATGCGAGCCCGATCACATACCAGAGGCGAAGAGGAAGCGACAATGGCTGGTTGGACGAGGACTTTCGGTTCCTTCATGGTTCTCACTCTATCGATGGGCGCACTTTGCCTTCATGCGGAGGAGCCCTCCCTGGTCGTTACCCGGCAGGTCACGGCTCCGGTGCTTACTATCCGGACTCCCGAGGTGAAGGACAACAAGTTCGGCTTTGAGGGCGGCCGCGTCATCAAGCTCAAAGGCACGTACCACATGTTCACCTCTGAGATGGTTGGCGATCCGCATTGGGTGAAGATGAAGTTGGCGTACTGGACCAGCAGCGACAAGCTCCACTGGCGCCGCGTCTCCACGCTGCTTGAGTCGAGCGGCGACTTTACGGGAAAGGACCAGCGTGCGGCCCTCTGGTCGCCCATGCCGGTCTTCGATGCGCAGCAGCAGCGGTGGAATCTGTTCTACGTGGCCTATCAGGCCGCGCCGGATACGGCCGAGCGCTGGCTGACCAATCATGAAGGCCGCATCTGGCGCGCCGTCTCCACCAGGCGCGGAATGGGCGGCATTGGCGGGCCATATCGCGATGTGGGCGTGATTCTGGAGCGCGGCGCAGGCGCGGACTCCTGGGAGGGATTGCAGGGAACCGACTCGTTTTTCCCGTACCAGGTGAACGGCAAGTGGTACGCCCTATACGGCAGTGCGCGCACCGAGCGCCTTCCCATTGAACTGTGGCAGGTCGGTCTGGCGGAAGCGCCTGCGCTGGGCGGTCCGTGGAAGCGCTGCTCGGATATGAATCCGCTTTCGATGGAGAAGCGCTTCATCGAGAACCCGATTGTCTCGCGGCTCGCCGACGGCACATTCATTGCGGTCTACGACAACCACGTGGAGAACAGCATTGGCTACGCCTTCTCGAAAGATGGCGTGCATTGGGGCGCGGGCCGGCGGCTGGCCGTGCAGTCGGGAGAGGGAGTCTGGGCCAGCGAAGTACGCACGCCGCTGGGGCTGGTGGAGGAAGGCAACGGATTGTTCACTCTGTTCTACTCCGCCAATGAAAAGGTGAAGGGCGCGGTGCCCGACGCCAACGGAATCGTGATGACGCCGGGTTCGATTGGCGTTGTTGAGGTAAGGCTGAAGGGTAATTCGCCGCAGGCGGATGCAACGAACTGAGCAATGCGTATCCGTCCTGAAGCACAGAATCAGAAAGCTTAATAGGGGGCAACATGAAACGCATGAATAACCGGACCAGCTGGATTGTCCTGCTGCTGGCGATGGCATTATGTACGCCAGGCGCCTGGGCACAGGCCACCACGGGCTCCATTCTCGGCCTGGTCATGGACCAGACCGGGGCAGTTGTGGTGGGCGCTCACGTAACCGCAACCAACTCCCAGAGCGGACTTGCTTACGACGGCGAGACCAATGCCACGGGGGAATATCACGTTCTTTACATCGTTCCGGGAGACTACGTTGTTTCCGCAGTTGCGCCAGGTTTCCAGAAGACGCAGTTGCCGCCGGTGACACTGGTGATTGACCAGAAGCTGGTGCTGAATATGAAGCTGCAACCCGGCGCTGCGTCTGAGACTGTCGTCGTCAACGACCTGCCACCGGTACTGCAAACCCAGAGCGCTGAGACAGGTACCGTTATTGGCGCGCAAGACATCTCGGACCTGCCGCTGTTGGGGCGCGATTTTTATAACCTCACGCTGCTTGTTCCGGGTGTGCAGCAAACGTATTCCAACATGAGCGCCTTCTCGGTCAGCGTCAACGGCCAGCGCGAATTCGGCAACTCTGTACAGATCGACGGCATCGAGTCGACCGACAATCGCCAACAGGACGTGACCATCACGCCGAGTGTCGATGCGATTGAGGAGTTCAAGGTGGCCACGTCGACCTACAACGCCGAGTTTGGGCACGCTGCCGGCGGTGTGGTCTCGATTCAGACCAAGTCTGGCACCAACCAGTTTCATGGAACAGCATACGAATTCTTCCGGGCGAATTTTACGACCGCGCGACAGTATAGTTTTGGCGGAACATCTGAGTCGCCAACTCTGAAACAGCACAACTACGGCGGTTCCATCGGCGGCCCGCTCCGCAAGGACAAGGCCATGTTCTTCTTCTCCTACGAGGGCATGAAGAACAACGATGCCTATACCTATCTTGGCGGGACCGTGCCGCTGAACCTGATTGACTTCAAGCCGGACGGCTCCGTAGACCTTTCGGCGATGGTTGACCCGAGCACCGGAACACCGAATCCGATCTTCGATCCTGATGTGGCAGCTTCCTGTTGGGGCTGGTGCGCTTCGGAGTTTGAGAACTACACCATCCCCGCTGACCGCGTAAGCCCGGCCGGGAAAAATCTCTTGCAGAACTTCTTTCCCATGCCGAATTTGACAGGGACCTCATACGGTTATTACAAAAACTTCGCTGTGAATTCGCCGAAACGCTCAAACACCAAAACCGCCGATTCGCGCTTCGACCTGACGCTCGGAGCCAACGACAAATTCTTCGCGGCTTATCACTACAGCGACAACGATCAATTCGTGGCCGATCCCTACTGGGGCGCCATTCCGGTAGTGGGCGGCGGCGATTACGACCAGGCGCAACACATGAACGGCGGTAGCCAGGGCGTTTCGATTACGGAAACTCATGCCATTGGCTCATCGAAGATGAACGAGTTTCGGGCAGGCTACATCCGCATGGTGCAGAACCAGTACAGTCTGCTGAATGGCACGGACTATTCGACGCAGTTTGGCATGGGCAATATTGCCGTGCCGGATTACGCAGCGACGATCGGCTACCCGGCCATCTTCATGGGCACCGGTTACATCACTGGCGGCTCCACCTGGAAGCCATACCTCGTGAAGCAGAACAACTACGAAGTGAACGACAACTTCACCATGAGCCAGTTCCACGGACACGACATCAAGTTCGGCGGCAACTGGCGCAAGCTGAACTCGTATCCGAACTTCTCGCTGTTCCCGACCGGTTTTATGTACTTCCAGAGCTGGGGCTGGTCGTTGACCAGCGACTCATCTTACGCCACCAACACCGGCGGTGGATTCTGGGCCGGCGGCTCGGATATTGCAGACATGCTGCTGGGCCTTCCGACCACAGTGGGCATGGGGCTGCAGCTCACCAACCCACACACGCAGAGCTGGGAGTTTTCCTCGTATGCGCAGGACACGTATCGCATCAACCCGCGGCTCACTCTGAACTACGGCATCCGCTTCGAGTATCAGAATCCCTACACCGAGGCGCACGACTATCAGTCGAACTACGACTACGACTCGGGCATGATTCTGGTCGCCAATCGTGGCGGAAACTCCCGCGGGCTTATCAACGCGCGCAAGAACGACATCGCGCCGCGGTTCGGATTCTCGTACCTGGTGACTCCGAAGATGGTGGTGCGCGGCGGCTATGGCATCTACTACTCGCCGGAGAATGACGGTCGCGAGGAGTTCCTGACCAAGAACGTGCCGTTCGCTTCACAGGTGCAGTACGCCAACAGCGACTACTCCGGCCTTCCCTGGAATTATGTGCTTGATACCGGCGTGCCGCGCAGTACGGAAATTGTTCAGCCGGCCTCCGGCTCAGGCATTATCGATCCGCTCAACCTGCCCGACGGCAAGCTGCGCACGACTTACTACATCGATCCCAAGATCAAGACGGGCTCGGTGCAGATGTACAACCTTACGCTGGAGCAGCAGTTGTCGAAGACGATGAGCTTGGAAGCGGGCTACGTGGCGTCGATAGGCCACGCGCTCAGCTATCAGATTGGCGACATCAACGGAAATACCGATGGCACGGAAGGGCGCGTGAATCCCAACCTGGGCAAGATCCAGCAGATGGGTTCGTTCGGCTACTCGAACTACAACTCGCTGCAAGTCAAGTTCACCAAACGCTCCTCGCGCAACCTGAGTTACCTGATCTCCTATACCTGGGCGCATGGTCTGGACAACGGCCCCGGCCCGTTCTCCATCGGCCGCACCAACAACAACCAACCGCAGAATCCGTACAATCTACATGCCGAGTATGCTTCGTCGGACAGCGATCTGCGCCACAACTTCATCTACAGCGGCACGTATCGTCTGCCTATCGGCAAGGGCCAGAGCTTCTTCTCGCATTGGAACAATGCGGCAGAGATGATTCTGGGCGGATGGCGGCTGAACGGCATCTATATGATGCGTAGCGGTACGCCGGTGAACGTGGTGCGCGGCACCAGTCAGCTCCAGTTCCCGGGACTGCGCCCTGACCTGGTCGGCGACCCCGTTCTGCCACGCGGCAAACGCACGCTTGGGCATTGGTTTAACACGGATGCATTCAGCGTCGACCGCTTCCAAACACAGGATACGGAGTTTGCTGTCGGCAATGCGGGCCGCAACCTATTCGCCGGTCCGGGATACATCAACATCGACTCGTCGATCTTCAAGGAACTCAACCTGCACGACCGCTACACGCTGCAGTTGCGCCTGGAGAGCTTCAACACACTGAACACGCCGCACTTCTCGAACCCCGATGGTGTGGTCAACGATGGAGACGCATTTGGCGGCATACAGTACACCGACGGCAATCCGCGCCGCGTGCAGCTCGCTGCCAAAATCATCTTCTAGGCGATGCTGCGTGCATTGCAACCTTGGAGCAGCGGCCGCAACGCCGCTGCTCCACTTGTCTCCGGCTTACACTGGTTCTTACCTTCGCTTGAGGTTCTCATTCTCGATGTATCGAATCGTCCATCATCTTAATCAAGTCGTATGCATGGTCAGCACGACCGTACTCTTTCTCACCCTTGCCGTACATCTGTGCGCACAGGCTCGGGAAACGCCACAAGCGGCGTCGTACTTCATCGATTGCTCATCGACGCTCAACGGCGACGGGTCCATGCAGCGTCCATGGAACACGCTTGCAGCAGCTCAGGCGCATATTTTTCTTCCCGGTGATCGCATCGCGCTTCGTCGCGGAACCGTGTGTCATGGCGCATTTGCTCCGCAGGGCACAGGGTCAGAAGGCAAGACGATTCGTCTGACCGCCTATGGAGAAGGCGCGAGGCCGCGCATTGTGGCAGCCGCCACCGACCGCCAGGCGCTTCTGCTATTCAATCAACAGTTCTGGCAGGTGGACTCGCTCGACATCGCTGGCGGAAGCACTTACGGAGTTTTTGTGAGCGGCGACGGTGGGCTATTGCGCCACATCGTGCTGCGTAATCTTTCCGTGCACGATGTTTATGGCAGCGAGATGAAGAGCAAGGACAATGGTCTTGTTGTTGTAGGGCCAAGCGCGCAGCCTGCGATCTTTGAGGATATTAGCATCGAAGGTGTCGATGCCGCGCACACGCGCATGTGGGCGGGCATTCTTGTTGGCGGAGGCCCCTTTCCATACCCGGACGATGCGCCGCTCAATCGCCGCATCGAGATTCGCAACTCCACGGCCAGCGATGTTTATGGGGACGGCATTGTCCTCTTCCGCGTCCGTGAAGGGCTGATTGCAGGCAGCGCTGCCTGGCAGACCGGCATGCAGCCCACGGAAACCATCGGAACGCCCAACGCAATCTGGACCTGGACCTGCACACGCTGCTCGGTGGAGAATAGCGAAGCCTTCCTGACCGACAGCCCCGGCGTAGACGGCGGAGCATACGACATCGACTGGAACGACCACGACAACACAGTGCTGCGCAACTATGCGCACGACACGCAAGGCTACTGTGTGGCGGTGTTTGGCGCTGGCTACAAAACGACAAACAGCCGCGTGGCCGAAAATCTCTGCATCGATAATGGGCTGAGTCCACGCCTCGGCGCACTGCAGGGCGCAATCTATATTCGCACCTGGAATGGCGGCGTGATTCGCGATCTTAGCGTGGAGGGCAATCGGATCGAGTGGAATCCTCGCATTCCTTCCGCAGCTGCCATTGTGAGCGATGCGACGAGTGATTCATCCGCACCGACTTTCTCGCGCAACACGATCGTTTCCGCAACGCCTTGGATTTACCACATAGACGGAGCGCTTGCCGGAGACGCCAATACGATTCAATTCGACGGCGACCCGCTCTTTCGCGTAGGCGGCCAGCCGCCACGAACATTGAGCGGCCTGCAGAATGCGGGAATGGAGCAGGGAACGACGGTCGAGCCAAGGCAGCCCTCCGTCCCATTGCATGAGTCTCTCGCACTGGAGGCGACGATCAATCCAACGCTTGACGTGGACGGCTTGCTCTCGCCCGATGTGCGCGGGCAGTTGATGGTGCTGCGTAACCTCGGCTGCCAATACAGTTCTCCTCGGTTAAAGGTTGCAGTTCACCTTGCAGCAGGCGCGACCAAGGCCGATGTGCGCAACGCAATCGGCGACCTTAGCGCGGCGTGCCCAGGCGCCATCCATTTTGACTATGCAACTGGTTCGGCCGCGACTCCGATTCTTCGCCTGACCGCATCGCAGGGCAAGACGGTTCGAGAGTGGCACAGCTTTCAGAATGCAGCCGAACTAGGTGGAGCGATCCGCGCCAATCTTGGCGTACCCGATTTTCTTCCTCTGCAAAACCTGATTCAGACAGGAGCTTCGCAATGAATCGTTGGTGGATATTTGGCGCCACTTTGCTTGTGGCGGCAGCTGGCACTGCAAACAGCCAATCGCTCGCAATCCACGACGGCGATCGGGTAGCGTTCTACGGCGACAGCATCACGGCGCAGCGGCTTTATACGCGCTTCGTGGAGGAGATCGTTCTCACGCGCTATCCGCAGATGCATGTCAGTTTCGTCAATGCTGGCGTGCCTGGAGACACGGCTCACGGAGGCTATACGGGCGACATTCCCACGCGCCTGAAACGTGACCTGCTGCCCTCGAATCCGACGGTTGTCACCATCATGCTGGGCATGAACGACGGCTACTACATGCCGTTCAACCAGGAATATCTCGACATGTACAAGCGCGACTATCGCGCCTTGGTGACGACAATTCAGTCGGACCTGCCGGACGCGCGCATCGTGCTCATGTCGCCAACGCCCTACGACGAGCGCACGCACGGTACAGGCTTTCCGCACTACAACGATGTGGTGGCACGCCACGCTGCGTACGACAAGGAACTGGCCGCGTCGATGCGCCTGGGCTACTGCGATCTCTTCGACTCCATGTCGGCGCTGATTGAAACCGCGCAGAAGCGCGATCCTTCGCTTGCCAGCTTGTTGGTACCCGACAGGATTCATCCCTCTGAAGCGGCGCACTGGGCGATGGCCATCGCACTGGCGCGCGCCTGGGGCGTATCGCCCATCGTCAGCAGCACTCGCATCGACGCGCGCGGAGCGAAGGCGCTCGCCAGCGACAACACGTCCATCGAAGGGCTGACCGCGACAAGCAATGGGTTGCAGTGGGCGCAGACTGATCGGGCATTGCCGTTGCCGTTGCCGCTCGACAATCCAATGATGCAGTTTGTACTGAAGGTGTCCGATCTTGCATCGATGGACCAGCAGATTCTGCGCGTCGAGGGGCTGACCGCGCCGCGCTACGCGCTCTCCATCGACAAGTGGGAAGTTGGCACATTCACACGCGAGGAGCTGGCGAAGGGCGTTAACCTCGCCGTACTGGCTACGCCCATGCAAAGCCAGGCCGGCGGCGTTGAGGACATCGGGCGCAAGCGTGCGCAGTTGGATGACGCACACTTTGTGCTTTATCTGGATGATGCCAAGGCGCCGGCTGCGGCGGATGCGGGGAAGGTGCTGCGCCAGAAGGACGAGGCACTGGCAGAGCAACAGCGCGCTGCGGCGCAACCTAAGGCGCACCAATTCGCGCTCGCCGCAAAATAGAGCGGAGCAGCGCGGCAGCTGTGTACGGCTGCCGCGCCACGCTAGCTACTTGAATGCGACCTGGTCGATCTCGAACTGAAACTTTCCAGCTTCCTGCGCGCGGATAAATCCCACGCTGATAAGATCGCTGCCATCAGTCTCGAAAGTTGAAAGCGGAAAGTCGTACTGCTTCCACTCGGGTCCGGCGGTGAAGGTGGTCATAGCGGGCATCTGGCCATTCTGGCCGGAGCGCGCGCTTGTAAGCATAATCAGCGTGTAGGTCTTGCCATCGCCCTTGGCCCAGAAACTGATGCTCTTTTTCTGCGAGAGATTCGCAGGCTCCATGGGTGCGGAACCCGGCGAGAACAACAATCCGGCCCACGTAAACGGGGGACCCGCGATGACTTCGCCGGCGATCTGAAGCGCACCTTTGCTGCCATCGGCGCCGGGCTCAACCACATCCATCTTCGCAGTTGATTTTCCGCCGCCCAGCTGCGCATCGCCCATTGCCATCCACGAGCCGAAGTTCGCCGCCGGCTTCATGTCGTCGAAGTTGCTCACAACGCCCGACTCCGACCCCGCCGGCGGCGATGGCGGCAGCGGCTTGCCCAGATTGCCGTGAATGTCGGCAACGTCGAGTTTCACTATTGACGTTTGCACGGAGCTTGACCCAACCATGAGATCAAATACACCCGGAACGACGCGCCATTGCATATCGGTGTCGAGAATTGCGAGCATCTCCGGCGTCACCTTCCATGTCACCGTCCGTGTCTCGCCGGGCTTCAGAGTGATGCGCTCAAAGCACTTCAACTGCATTACGGGCTGAGTGACCGGCGCGACCTCCTCATGCAAGTAGAGTTGTGCAACTTCGTCACCTTCACGAGCGCCAGTGTTGGTCACATCTACGCTCACCGTGGCTGTTCCATGCGCAAGAATCTGCTTAGGCTCCACGCGCAGATTGCTGAACTTGAACGTGGTGTAGCTCAAGCCGAATCCAAACGGGAACAGCGGCTCGCGTGTGCTGAAGGCGTACTCGCGATTTGCCGACGGTTTGCGGTAGTAGTAGTCGGGCAGGTCGCCTACCGAGCGTGGAAAGGTGATGGGCAGCTTGCCGCCGGGATTGATGTCGCCAAACAGGACTTCGGCCGCGGCGGGACCGCCTTCCTCGCCCAGATACCAGCCTTCCAGAATTGCCGGAACCTTCTCAGCAATGTAGTTGATGGAGAGCGGGCGGCCGTTGATAAGAATGACGACGGTTGGCTTGCCGGTTTCCACGACGGCTTTGACCAGGTCGTTTTGCGCGCCTAACAAGTCCAGCGAGTCGCGGTCGCCGAGATGAATCTCAGCCCATGCTTCGCGCGTGGTGCTTTCGTTTCCGCCGACGACGAGCACGGCCACATCGGATTTCTTCGCGATCTCCACTGCCTGCTGAATGCTGGCCTGTTGTGTCTTCGGATCGACGAGTTTCACATCGCTTGCCCACCAGCCTCGGAATCCCTCCGGCGCGGTGGTGATTTTGCAGCCTTGTGCGTAGAGCACCGTCGCTTTGCTGTCCACGCGCTGGCGAATGCCATCAAGAATACTGATACCGAAACCAGGATCGCGGCTGTAACCGCCCAGATGCACATCCGCGGCGTTCGGCCCAATCACCGCAATGGTCTTCAGCTTGTTCAGGTCCAGCGGCAGCAGATTCTTTTCGTTTTTCAGCAGAACCATCACCTGCCGCGCGGCCTCAAGGGCAAGCTGCTTGTGCTCGGCGCTGTTGTTTACCTTCTCGGCGTAATCGGGATCGACATACGGATGATCGAAAAGGCCGGCGCGGAACTTGACATAAAGAATGTGAGCGGTCGCGCGATCCACTTCGCTTAGCGGCACGATGCCCTGTTTCACCTGGTCGACCAGCGTGCGATACACCGAGCCGTCGGAGAGATCGTAGTCCACGCCGGCCGCCAGCGCCTCACGCGCCGCATCGGCATTGTTGTAGGCCACGTGGTGCGTGTTCACCAGCATCTGCAAACCGTCGCCGTCGGAGACGATGGAGCCGTCGAATCCCCACTCCTGGCGGAGGACTTTATCGAGCAGCCACGGATTAATGTGCGAAGGGATCCCGTCGATCTCGTTGTACGAGGCCATCATGCTGCCGACGCGCGCCTCTTGCACCGCGGCTTTGAACGGCAAAAAGAAACTTTCGCGGATAATGCGTTCGGAGATATTGCCCGGCGCGGTGTTGGTGCCGCCCTCGGGCTGCGAGTGCACCGCATAGTGCTTGGCAGTCGCCAACACGTGGTGGCGATCAATCATGTAGCTGTCGCCCTGCAATCCTTTGATGGCGGCTACGCCCATGCGCGAGACAAGAAACGGATCCTCGCCGAAGGTTTCTTCCGTGCGGCCCCAGCGCGGCTCACGCGCAAGGCCCAGCACCGGCGAGAAGACCTGCCCCGCACCGCGCGAGCCAGCTTCGTCGCCCACAGCGGTAAAGATTCGCTTTACCAACGCGGGATTCCATGTGCTTGCCAGCCCAATGGCCTGCGGAAAGCTGGTGGAGCCGTACTCCATGTATCCGTGCAGCGCTTCGCTGGGGAACATGATGGGAATCCCCAGGCGCGTCTTCTCCATCTGGTAGCGCTGCGCGGCATTGCGCAAAAGCGCCGCCTGCCGCGGAGTGAACTTGATTTCCTCGCCCCACTCCTTGCCAATCGCATCGCGCGCCGTCTCGTCGGTAAATGTGCCGGTGGGGTCGATGACGTGCAGTTGTCGCTCCCAGCCGCCGGCCAGTTGCTCCACCTTTTCTTCCAGCGTCATGCGGGAGAGAAGATCTTTCACGCGATCGGCGATGGGTAGGCTTGCATCCTTGTACGGAGCCGTTGCTTGCGCAGGTGCGGTCTGCTGTTGCGCGTGCAGTGCCTGCGGGATGCCGAAGAGGCACACTAAAAGTGCGGAGAGAAATTGAATGCCATGCCGTTTGTTCATGGGCGTTGCAGAGATCTGCCATCCTTTCGCTGAGTTCGGCGGCCATTCTAGTCTTCCGCGATAGCGCACGCTATAGTGAACAACACCGAATGGGGCGATGGCATTTTTGCGGGGCTATGAAGGCCGCACGAATGCGATTGTCAAAACCTATCGACACTATTCATACGATTGTTCGATTGAATGGCGGTCCGGCTCCTATACTGAACGGGCTCGTGAGTTGAAGGTCACGATAGGAGAATCCATGTCGAATGAATCGAAGTGCCCGTTTTCGGGCAGCATGCTCAAGCACACTGCGGCAGGCGCCAAGGGCAACCGAGACTGGTGGCCCGACCAGCTGAATCTGGGAATTCTGCATCAGCAATCCTCTCTCTCCAACCCCATGGGCGAGGAGTTCAATTACGCCGAGGAGTTCAAGACACTGGACCTCGACGCGGTCGTCAAGGATCTGCATGCCCTGATGACCGATTCGCAGGAGTGGTGGCCCGCCGACTTCGGCCACTATGGCGGCTTGTTTATCCGTATGGCCTGGCACTCGGCCGGCACCTATCGCATCCACGACGGACGTGGCGGCGGCGGGCGCGGATCGCAGCGCTTTGCTCCGCTCAATAGCTGGCCCGACAACGTGAGTCTCGACAAGGCGCGTCGCCTGCTTTGGCCCATCAAGCAGAAGTATGGCCGCAAGATTTCCTGGGCCGACCTGATCATTTTGGCAGGCACCGTGGCGCTTGAGTCAATGGGCTTCAAAACGGTTGGCTTTGGCGGCGGACGCGCCGACATCTGGGAGCCGGAGCAGGATGTGGACTGGGGCCCGGAGAAGACCTGGCTCGGCGACGAGCGCTACAGTGGCGATCGTGAGCTCGACAATCCGCTGGCAGCCGTGCAGATGGGACTCATCTATGTGAATCCCGAGGGCCCGAACGGCAACCCTGACCCTGTGGCTGCGGCAAAGGACATTCGCGAAACCTTCCTGCGCATGGCGATGAACGACGAGGAGACAGTGGCGCTGATTGCCGGCGGACACACCTTTGGCAAAACACACGGCGCCGGCCCAGCCACGCACGTAGGCGCCGAGCCGGAGGCCGCGTCCGTGGAGGAGATGGGCCTTGGCTGGAAGAGCAGCTTTGGTACCGGTGTTGGCGGCGACGCAATCACCAGCGGACTCGAAGTCACATGGAGCGAGACGCCGACCAAGTGGAGCAACAATTTCTTCGAGAATCTGTTTGGCTACGAGTGGGAGCTGAGCAAGAGTCCGGCTGGTGCGCACCAATGGAAGCCCAAGGGCGAAGCGGGTGCGGGCAAGGTTCCCGACGCGCACGACCCGTCCAAGCGGCACGCTCCTTCCATGCTGACCACGGATCTTTCTCTGCGTTTCGATCCCGCGTACGAAAAGATTTCGCGCCGCTTCCTTGAGCATCCTGATGAATTTGCCGACGCCTTTGCGCGCGCGTGGTTCAAGCTGACCCACCGCGACATGGGCCCGCACTCGCGTTATCTGGGCCCGCTGGTGCCAGCCGAGCCGTTCATCTGGCAGGATCCCGTTCCTGCTGTTGATCACGAGCTGGTCAATCAAGATGAAATTGCAGGACTGAAGGCCAAGGTACTGGCATCGGGCCTTTCAATCTCCGCGCTGGTTTCCACGGCGTGGGCATCGGCCTCCACCTTCCGCGGCAGCGACAAGCGCGGCGGCGCCAACGGCGCGCGCATTCGCCTGGCTCCGCAAAAGGATTGGGAAGTGAATCAGCCGGCCGAGCTGGCCAAAGTGCTGGCCAGGCTTGAGTCGATCCAGAAGGAGTTCAACAGCGCGCAGAAGGGCGGCAAAAAGATTTCGCTGGCCGACCTGATCGTGCTGGCGGGCTCGGCGGCAGTGGAAGCGGCCGCCAGGGAAGCCGGCCACGATGTGGATGTCCCCTTTACGCCGGGCCGCACCGACGCCAGCCAGGAGATGACCGATGTGGAGTCGTTCGCAGTGCTGGAGCCGCGTGCCGATGGCTTCCGCAACTACGTGTGCAAGGGACTTGAAGGCTCCGCCGCGTACCTGCTGCTGGACAAGGCGCAATTGCTGACGCTGACCGCGCCGGAGATGACCGTGCTGGTGGGCGGCATGCGCGCGCTGGGCGCCAACTTTGCGCATACCCGGCACGGCGTCTTCACCAATCGGCCGGAGACCCTGACCAACGACTACTTCGTGAATCTGCTCGACATGAACACGAAGTGGCAGAAGTCGGAGACGCAGGAAGGCGTGCTTGAAGGACGCAGCCGCAAGACCAGTGAACTGAAGTGGACGGCTACCGTGGTTGATCTGGTCTTTGGTTCGAACTCTCAGCTGCGTGCAGCGGCCGAGGTTTACGGCAGCAGCGATGCAGGCGCAAAGTTCGCGCAGGACTTTGCCGCTGCATGGACCAAGGTGATGAACCTTGATCGCTTCGACCTGAAGTAATCTTCAACGATTCGCATTGGGCCCGGCGTTCAACGCGCCGGGCCCTTTCTCTTTAGCGCATGCGCACGCGCGCTTCGGCGCGGCCGAAGCGGATGATGCAGTCGTGCACAAGCGGCGCCGACCCACCTGGCGGAATCTCCGACTGCGCGCCGTCGCTCTGCACTACGCTCCAGGCTGATGGCGAAAGGTTATGCAGCGCCAGCGGTTCCGCGCTCACTCTGCCCAGCGCGCGGCTGAAGTTGTAAGCATCGCCTTCGAGATGGTGCGGGTACAGCTCGAGACCGGGGCTCAGTACCAAAATCTGCGGCTCCGCGCCCATCCCCAGGCGCATACGCGGCGGGTTAGCGAGCGCTTTGCCGCAGCTCCAGCATGGCTTTTGCGGTTGCGACTGCCGCGCCAGATCGAGGTCGAAAAAATTCTCTGCCGTGCAGCCGTCGCAGATGAAAAGGGAATCGCGCAGTGCGCCCATCTCCACGCGCCACTCGTTCTCCATCACCCGTGCATCCTGGTCGTAGATGCCGCGCGTAAATGCGCGGATGAAGAGCCTGTGTAGCGAGGTGGGATAGATGGGCCAGAAGCTCAGCAGCGGGTCGTGCTCGCCGGGCACTGGGCGATTGGTATCGTTGTCTGGATCGAAGACGAAGACAGGTTCTTCCTCGCACAGCCGCTGCGTCTTGTCCGGGTCGCCGGCATCGTAGGGCAGTGTCAGCTCGCGCCTGCCTTTCAGTGGATGGCCCAGCATAAAAATAAAAAAGAGCAAAATAGCCAGCGAATAGCGGTCCGACATGGCATTGGGTTGTACCTGGTTCTTCGCAACCTCGGGCGCCATGAAGCCCGGCGTGCCCTTGATGCTTCCGCTGCGCAAGTTCACATCCACGTTGTCGGTATCGGCAATGCGAATGTCGCCCGTCTCCGAATTGAAGAAGACGTTGCCGAAATTCACATCCCGATAGCAGAGCCCTGCGGCATGGAGCTTGAGAAAACTGTGCGCCAGATGGAAACCAACCCAAGTCAGCGCGCGAAACGACGGCTCCGCGCGGCGGCGCAGCAAATCCACCATGCTGACGAACTCCGGCGGCTTGAGCGGCATGATGTAGCCGCCATAGTCGGCCTGGCGCGGCGCAGCCACTAGATCGAATGGCCAAAGAAACTGGTCGGTGGGTGACCCGCTGTGAATCGCGACCTTCAGGCGTTCCCACAGCTTCTGGTCGACGCTGAGATACTGCGGCCGATACCATTTGAGCGCGTAGTGTGCGTTGCCAATGCGCGCGCGATAGACCTCGGCCTGCGCACCTTCGCCAATCAATTCCTCGATGGTGGCGGCCGATTCCATGTTGCGGGCGATGAGCACTTGGCCCGGCTTCAGCATTCCTCCGGTCATAGATTCAGCCCCGGCTTGTGTTGCGAATCCGCAGCCGGCGTGGCCAGTGAGGCCGGCCCTTGCGCAGCTTTCTCGATCGGCGCTATCTTTCCGGAGATTCCTTTGGCAAAAGTGACTTCGAGGCTGGCGCCGCCGAGCGCGATGGATTTTCCGTTTGTGACGGTATAGGCTTTGCCACCCACTGGCTTCACTTTCCACGAGTCCTGCGAGTCGTTGATGAGGATCATCTTTCCGCTTAACTCGGCCACACGCGCATAGGTTTTTTCCTCGCCGTCGGGTAGAATCTCGCTGGCGTTAATCTCCAGGCCCTTCGCCAAGGTCAGCGGCTCCTGTTCGGGAATCGTCAGACGCCATCGCGTGGGCGGCTTTGTCGCGGCGCTTCCGGGTGTGGTGGGCGCCTCATCGGACGGCGCTGCACCACCGGGCTTCGCAGTGGGCGCGTTCTTCGGGTGCAATACCGGCGTTGCCGGCGTGTGCAGCCACGGAATGTGATCGCGAAAGTAGTAAGTTCCCGCCGCCGCTAATACAACCGCCAGAGCGATAAGCGCCGTGCGCAGACGCTGATTATGGCGGCGGCTTTCCACAAGGCGAGTTTCAAGATCGTCGACGCGCCGTGCCTGGCTGCTGTGCCGCGCCTTTAGTTGGGCAATCAACGCCGAACGCGACTCCTCGCTAATTGCGGGCCGAACGGGCGTCTGCTCCTGCGGGGTGCGCCACAGGTCGCCCTGCAAAATGGCAAGTGTGATGTCATCGCCGCTGCCTTGTTTGGTGGCTTCTTCCAGAATCGATGGCAGCTCCTCCGCCAGGCTCGCGATGCCTTGTTCACGCAGAATCTCGAGATAGTCCTCGCCGATTTTGAGGAAGTCATCGTCGGAGCGAAACGAATTCGCATAGCCATCTGTCGAGAGCAGCACAAGGGCAGGCAGATGAGGCGCGGTCGTCCACGCGGAACGAAACTCCTTCCACGATTCAGGCTGGCACAGCGATGTTGTCTGGTTGGCGACGAGGCGGTCGTCCTCTGGCAGCGGACGCTTGGTGCTTCCGTTCGATAAGACGCTGAGAATCTCGCCATCGCCGAGCTGCATATAGAGAATCAGATCGTCCGTGGCAGCGGTCACCAGCAGAGTCGCTCCGTACGCCAGTATCGGCGCGGCCTCAACGGTGGCTCGCGCTTCGGGGCCCTCCGCATCCAGCAGCGTCAACTCCTCGGCGGTCAGAGGCTGGTGCGCAAGATCGCTCATCACGGAGGAAGTCCACGCCTCAACCAGCAAACGCGAGAGCTGCTCGACGCCGTCCTTCGTGAGCTTCGTCGACTCTCCGGCATAGCGCGGAAGAAAAGTTTCCAGCACGCTGACCGCAGTGCTTACGGCGAGCGACGAGCCGATCTGGCTGCGGAAATGGCGCGCGCCGCCGTGCCCGTCGGAGACGGCGACAACCGCAACATTGCCCTGACCGGTCACGCTTTCCACCGCATCCTGGTTGGGCGTTCCGGCGCGAACGTGCGCGCTGCCGCGTACACATGCATGCGCCACCTTCCACGACATGCGGCGTCCTTTCTGATGCTGCTTTGTGTCTACCATGCGGAGTCGTCGAATGTGGGTTGTGGCCGTGTCTCAGCCGGCGTGGAAGTTGCTTCGCGCCCCGGAGGCGTGGCGGTGACCGCCGTTGAAACATAGCGGAAGTAGCGAACCAACTGCTCTGAGTTATCGACGCGGAGCACGGGACGCTCCGGGTTGTCGACAAACTTGCGCAGCGTTTCCTGGTCGGCATCCTGGCCAATCGCAATTGCCTGCCGCACCGCGCGCTGGCCCCACGGAACGTTGAACAGTCCCTGCATCGCACCGCGCCAGTCGTCGGTCGGTTTGCCATCGGAGATGAGCACAATCTGCGGCGGCAGCATGCGTGTGTTCTGCGGCATCTGCTCCAGGTCTTCGGCCAGCAATGCCAGCGCCTGCCCCAGATCGGTCTCGCCATTGGCTTCAAGATCTACCCATTTGAAATCCGCCAGCGGCGTTGGCTCGGGTACATGCCAAGTCGCTCCGGAGGCAAAACGAATCACACGCACGTAGAACTGCACCTCGGGATTGCCTTCCGCCGCTTTACGCATTGCGGGAATGACTTCGCGGATGGCGTTGTTCAGGGCTTCGATCTTGCCGCCCTCGGCCATCGATCCCGAGCAGTCCAACAGCCAGATGATGTGAAGTGGCCTGCCTGCATAGGCTCCGCCTGGTCTCACCGGCATTGTCTTGTTCTCCTCTCACGCGCCGCGCGTTGTGCGGCGCGTTGCTCTTACCGTTGTGCCTTGGCCGGAGCCGTCAGGTTGAAGTGCATCAATGTTTCGGCCGGCAGTTTTACCGGCCCGGCTTTGGCCGTAACTGCGCCTGTGACTGCTCCAGCGCCCGCTCCCGCTGCTGCGCCCGCGCCGCCGTGGTGGAAGAGCTTGCCCACAACGAATCCGCCTGCTGCGCCAACTGCGCCGCCGATGCCGCCCCGCTTCAGTTGCTCGTTCTTGAGCGCGGGGCCTTCAAAGCTGCGGCCCTCGCTTGCCGTGGCCACGCGCCCCTGTTGCGAGACCACATCGACCAGAGCCAGATGCAGCTCCTGCTGTTTGCCCTCGCGCATCAGGCTTGAGACGCGCAGATGAGCAACCGCGCCGGTGGCCACAACCACGTTGCCGTCTATCGTCACCGGCGACGAGACCGTTGCATTCACCACATCGCCGACATTCAGCTCATCGGAGTTCAGCGGCCTGTCGAGACGGACCGAGATGGCCGTACCCACAGGCAGAGTCAGCGCGCTGGGAATGGTCTTGTTGCCGCCGTTGCCGCCGCCACTGTTGCCTCCGCTGTTTCCACCATTACCGCCGTTGTTGTCGCCGACCTTTGTGATACCGTTGCCGCCGGCCGGTGTTCCGGCGCCGGGCTTCCCGTTTCCATTGCCGCCGTTGTTGTTTCCACCATTGTTGCCGCCGCTATTTCCGCCGCTGTCCTTGCCGCCGCCGGACTGACCACCGCTGTCCTTGCCGCCGTTGTTATCTGGTCCGGGCGGCGGCGGTGTGGGATGGTGTATCGCGGCGAAGACGCCGATTGCGATCAACAGTGCCGCAGCCGCGCCAATGCCGGCTTTTTTCGGCGTCACAAGCGGTGGCTTGCTGTCGGCAGCCACGCTGCCGCCGGGCTTATCGCTGGCAATGCGCTCCGCGATCGTGGGACCGCCGTCTTTGCCGGCTCCGCCTCCGTCGACGACGCCCTCTTCCACACGCGCCGAGCTGCGCCCCAGGCCCACGCCCAGCGCGTGCGACCACGCATCCACGGCCCATGTCGCCACATCCGGCGCCAGGCCGCGATTTTCTTCCAGCCGCTGCACCAGCCGCGCCCGCATCGCCTCCGGCGTCATCGCC